>NZ_CP024871.1:2522500-2650000 GCF_000306675.2 Leptospira mayottensis 200901116 | reverse complement strand
GTCGATAAATTGTATGAAAGAAGCGTAATGCGATATTTCGTTTTTAGGTACGATTTATTATGGAACGCAATCTGTCGAGCGCCCATAGAAGCGAGACGGCTTGAGTTTGAGAGATCGTTTGGCTAGGCTTCAATCGTTTTCGCATTAAAACTTGTCCAAAAACCTTAAAAGAAATCGGCACAATCATTGCATAAGTTTGTAATAGAGCGCGGGAATTTCCGTAGATTGTTGATTTATGGATTTTCTAACAGATTTTATCGTTGAAACACTCTCCCGTTGGAGTTACTACATCTTAAGGATTTGGAACAAGTCTTAAATACATAGAACTTATCCCAAAAACTGTTATTCGTTCTCTGATCACAGATTACGTTCCTTTGGCTATTTATCGGCTTGAATGGACTTCATTTGAGATCGGTTTACTGGGAATTTTATTTCGCATTTTACGGTTCGGTGGATTCTTTCTTAACTTCTTCTTTGGGTTTCGGTTCGGAATTTTCCAATCCCGAGATTTCGATCGAGACTGCGGCTGTAATCGCGTAGTCGTATAACCGATAATCGTCTCCGCGATAGAGCGGATGACGATACGAAAGATTGAAGTTGAGTTTTTCGGAAATGTTCGCGGAGAATCCGAAACTGACTTCTCTAAAAATTGTCGGAACTTTACCTTGATTCGTTCTTTTGAGATCGACGCCTTCGTAAGGAGTTCTATATAAGAAACCGGCAAAGAAAGAAAGACCGGACTTCCAAAGATACGTAACGTATCCGGAAAAGAGACTCGTTTTTTTAAGAAGGTACGTTTCTTCGGGCGGCGAAGAAGATGGGTTTCTCAGCCAATAAAAGATGCCGTCGTTGTCTTGAAGATTGGTGGGTTGCGATTTTGAAAGAGGAAAGATACCGCTGATTCTTCCTACAAAACTAAACTTACCTAAAAGGTAGCCCAGAGTGAGACCGGGAATACCGGAATAATAATTTCCCCCTGTAAATCTATCCGTATCGGGACCGGATGGAAAACCGATATTTGCACTGAGAACAATGAAATAATTTTTTTGAAAATCGATTAAGGGTAGATATTTGACTCCAACGTATGTTTTGCCGATTCTTGCGGCGTCGGAGCGATTTTTCTGCTCGTAGTACGTATAAGGAGTGCTCAGATTTAGAGCGAACATACCGTTTTTAAGGTTCATTTCTCCGAAAAAGGTGGTCGTGTAGATATTACTATTTTCGTTTGTTTGTTTGAAGAAGTCCTGAGTGAAAACCACATAGTTTGCAGGCTTTTCCCTTTTGCCGGTGAACGGGTCCACAAAACGGGTGGAGGATTGTTCGCTACCTCCCATTCCGGTGTGATGCGCTTCGAGCGAAAATACACACAGAAAAAAAAAGAAAAAGTGGAATATAAGAATATTTTGTTTCATTAAAATAGATTACAGCCTATTTGATATATGATTCGATCTTGCTGTCGGAAGTTTGCCAAAATCAGATCGTATAAGTTTACGTTTTGATAAGGATTGATATCCACAGGATTTGGGAGTGCGGAAATCGAATTTAAGATCGAAATGGAACCCTGATCCTGAAAGATACCGCTGGATTTCCAGATTACTGGAAAGCTCCCCGGTTTTTCTGGCGTTATGTCAAACCTACATCTTGGAAAGAGTTCCAGTGTAAAGGAGGGTATTTGTAGCCTTACTATTTTTACTGCGGGAGCAACGATCTGGAAAGTTAAGTTGATGAAGTTGATTTTATACTTCACGGAAGCAAGATAGCCGGAGGGAACTCCTGATATTAGAGGAACCGAAGAAGTATGAACGTCCCCTGTGAGAATCGTTTCCGTGATCGTTTCTATATTTGAATCGTTAAACGAAGGCGTTCCGTATTCTTGTCCGTAAGGAGAAGTGACTGGCAAATCCAAAGGAACCGTAAACGGGGTGTGGGACTTGGCGGAATGATCTCCCGCGTCGAAAGTTCTTGTTTGCCCGGGAACTGTAAGTACAGGATTGGGATTGACTCGAATTGAAACTCCATCCCAGAGAATTTTGGAGCCGGGTTGTAGCTGAAGATTATAAATGGTTGCCGCGGAAACTACATCAAAATTTCCTATATTAGAATCTTGTTGATCGTCTGTGTAATACAGAAAGGTCCTAAACGAAGCGGGTCTTTCGTTGAAAAGAACCAAAAACCTCTGTAACATCTTTGCGTCTTCTTTTCTGGAATCTCCTACGGAACCGAAAGTGCAGTTTCCCAAAAAGATGCAGAAAAAGAGAAGTTTAAAAAGGGTCGCTGTGTTTCGGGTCATTTACAAATTCCGTATCCGTTAAACTTTTCAAAAAATTCACGAGGTCCGTTTTTTCCCCGGCGGTAAGTCCGATTGCGAACACAAAACCGTTTTTATTCGGATTTGCTCTTCCGTTTCCTGCGTGAGGTCCGTTGATGATGTTTCTTCCTCCTGCGTTGTAGTGTTCCACCACGTTCTCCAGAGTATCGATCGAGCCGTCGTGCATGTAGGGAGCGGTCAATTCAATATTTCTAATGGAAGGCGCCCGGAATTTGCCTTTATCGGAGGCCACTCCCGTAAACTCGTACAAACCCTGATTATTGGGAGGATAGTCTCCGGTCCCGCCAATGTTGTAAAGGCCGTTGTTATGAAAAGTGATTTCTGAGGAAACGGCTCCGACATGTACGCTCGTTTCAGCGAAGTTGAAACCTCCGTGGCAATGAAAACATTCTCCCTTTTCCGAAAAGAAAATCTGAGCTCCACGAATGACAGAAGCTCTTTGGTTACCGAGTGCCGCAATGTTTCCTTCGTACAAAAATTTATCATAAGGAGAACGTCCCGATATGAGGGTTCTTTCAAAACAGGCGATTGCTTTTACGACGTTGGAAACGGAAAAAGGATCTTCGAACGGAAATGCTTTTCCAAACAAAGTTTGATATCGATTCTCCGCTCTTAAACGATCGAGTATTTCGTTTTCCCGATTGGCAAGGCCTAGTTCTACAGGATGTTCCCCGAACATTGGAACGAGCATCTGATCTTCTAGGTCTTTAAGAGTCGGATTGATCCATGTTTGGCGAGCGTTATATGCAACATTGATGATTCCCTGTGCGTTTCTGGGATGAACGTCTCCCGTGGAACCGATGGCGGTCGTTAAACCGTCCGTAAATGCGATCGATTGTTTGTGACAAGACGCACAAGACTGGGTTTGGTTACCCGAAAGTTTTTTATCATAAAATAAGAATCTGCCGAGATCCACTTTCTCTTGGGTCATAGGATTAGAAGCCGGAACGACCGGAACCGGAAATCCGGGAGGTAGATTCCAAACGTACGAGTTTTGCGGAATCAGTAGAAGCAGAAGGGCTTCGTTTAGATCCGATTTTTTTTTACCAAAAGGAAGAATTCCGGATCCGCACTGAATCAAGAATAACAAAGAGATGGAATATAATAAAAATTTCATATATTTGCTTCCTCAAAATGCTCGAAACGAAATCGAGCACTTTCGAATTAATTTTTTGCTTTGATTGAAAAAACGGTTCGAACCGGCGAGATCGGAGTGCCCGCGTTCAAATCCAAACCGATATTTGCAAAGATGATAGGGCAACCGATACTCGTCGCACCGACGATTCCGGACATGCACATCGCGGCGTTTGAATTTGCCTGAAGGTCGATTCCTTGCAATAGGGCCTGGATATTAATCTTGATTTCTTGAGTGGAAGGATCAAAACCGCCGTCGGGAGTTAATGTAACCGGAATTCGATTTGCCCTCGCACAAGTGCTGGAACTTCCTGTTCCCACGCAGTTGGCTGATCCGATATGGATTGATGATTCTAAGGTTTCGGCGGTTTCAAAATCCAATTTTAGGAATTTATAACCGCTCGTCCAACTCCAATACATTCCGGAATTGTTAAGAGGAGGGAGTTGATTGTCGGCATCCAAGTGGTTTTTGTTTTCAGGCAATCCTACGATGAACTTGATTCCTTTGTAAGTGTTCGGGGCAACGAAGGCCGAAACGAAATGGTTTGTTTCCGAAGTTCCGTTACACTTGCCGGTTTTGTTTTCGAAATCCAAAAGAGCGATATCTCCGGATTGGAATTTTCCGTCCTGATTTAGAGAGAGAGGGATTTCTTCTCCCGAGTTTTGAATCAATGTAACTCCGTGAACAAAAAAACGAAAGTCGTGTAGTTGAAACGTCGTACTTTCAGCTATGTGCGCATTTGGAAGGTTTTCCGAGCTTCTTGCATGACCTCGGAGCGTTTGGCCGCATTCCAATTTTTGTGTTCCGGCGTAGGCGGAAAATTGAATTCCAGGCGCGCCCGCAAGAGCGATCAAAGCCGCAATGTTGGTAAGGTCCGAATCGTCCTTCTTTTTATCCCAAGGACAATGAATCAAGATGGAACACATGGAAATTATCGTGATGAAAACGGAAATTTTTTTAAACATAATAAGTTATCCTAAATATAGAATCTAATTTGCCGGTATTTTGAATACGCGCGAATGTGCAGGCAATGATCGAAATGAAACGGTAAACGTCGCTGCGAACGAAAAGAAATGATCGTTTCGAAATTACGGATTTTCGGAAAATTGCGGATCGGCTTTTTGCAAACTCCGGATGAAAGTTTGTGCCTGCGCGCGTTAAGAGAATCGAGGGGGCTTTAGCGGAGAGGAAAAAGAGAGAATTCCGGAATTAGAATATTCTAAAATAATGATTTGAATGAAGTTGGGGTTATGCTTGATATCGGCTCCTTGTATCGGAGAAAAAAGAGCCGAGTAAAATGCGCTCAGTTGAGAGAGTTTATTTTCCGCCTTTTTGCAGGAACAAACATGAACTTCTCCCGATTTTGCGGAATGACAGTTTGGGAGTTTTTTAGAAACCATCGATCGATTTTCCGAGAGGACCTTTTTAGAAAAGCTTTTATCTTCTTCGTTCGAGTGTTTCTGCATTTTGCTTCCGTGATTGCATTCGCAGATTTTTGCCTTTTCTGCGAGAATACAACCGAAGAGACCGCTGGAAAAAACAATAGCTTGAAATAAGGTCGAAACGGATAAAAGGATCGAAAAGGAAAATTTCATCCTAAATCGATCTTGAGTCTGGAAAACACGAGTTGCAAACCTTCGCTCAGTTTTACTTCCGAAATTTGAATTTGATCTTTTTTCAATTCGGAAATAAATTTTAAAATTCGGTTGAGAACCATGGAGGGAATCGCCACCACGGGAGTCATATCTAAAATGACGTTATCGGGACGGACTTCCCGGATTTGAGAAAGAATTTCCTGAATTTCATCGGTCTCTACGGAACAAATATTCCTGCGGAATTCGACTCGAAAGGAATTTTTATTAGGGTAGATTGTGGACTCTTCCAGCTGTTGCATAAAATAAAAACGCAGTTACAACTATCAGAAAATAGTTTTTTCTGGAAACAAAAAAATCCCCGTATTTTTGTCGGAAGGAACCAAACTTCGATTTGATTTTATCGTTTCGTAAAAACGCCTTTCGGACTTTCGTATCCTTATGAAAAATTGGATTCGAAGTCCATTTCTTGCGGCGTTTTCGTCTCTTGGCTTCAAATCTTTTTTCTGGGCCGTCTTTGGAATTCTATTAATTCTCCCTTTATTCTCTTTCTATCCTTGGAAATTTAGAATCGTTTTTGCTTTTCTTTTTGTATGTTTTGCGGTCTTGGACGTTTTGTTTCCATTGGCTGCGACTTTTTTTCTCGCCGCTTCGGGGGTTGTTTTTGGAAATCATCCCGGAGGAAGATTTCTGGAATTGCAGGATTGTCTTTGGATTTTCTGGTGTATTCACGGAATCGTAGAAAACTACTTTCGGGGAAATAAGATTTTCACGGATACGTTTTGGAAACATCCGATTGGAATTCTATTACTTTTGTTTTTCGGCGCGGGGGCTTTGAGTCTTATCGCGAATCCGGATTTGTTTTTGGATTTTCGCTTTTATCAAAAAGGTTGGTTTTGGTTTTTGCATTCCACCGAGTTGGAACCTGCTTACCCGATTAAACTTCTGTTTTTGGGAATATTATTTTTATTCGGATTGATTGCTCGTAAGAATTGGTTGGGGGATGTTCCTGCGTTTTCTGCTACAAACCCGGTTTATCGAGTTTTTGCATTGGGAGTAGTCGCAGGTATGATCGTATCGATAGTCGTCGGTTGGTTGGAATATTTTTCGCCGGTCGTAAAATCAATATTAAATCTTTATCATTATTGGTTGGACGGATATAAACTTTTCGCCTTGTCTCATTCTCTGATTCCTTCCTTGAAACGATTTTTACCGAAATTCGGAATTCAGTCCTTGTTTTGGAACCGGAGTTGGTTCTCGATCTATTTAATTTCGGGTCTTCCTTTTTTGTTTTATTGGGCCTTTGCAAGATTAGAGGATTCTGAAACCAGAATATTCAAAAAATTGCAATTTTTGAAAAATGGTAGATTGAGAGAATGGCTTTTGTTATCGGTTGTTCTTCCTGTTTTCGTAGTAACCTTCTTTTGGATTGGAGCCAGAGGAGGTATGTTCTCTTTTTTGACATTTTGCGTTCTTCCGATTTTTATTTTTCCTTTCTTTCTTATTAAAAATCGAAATACATCGCGTACATTTGTGGCGGTTTTTGCCTCTCATTTCGTTTTCGGAGGAGTTTTATTTCCGCTTTCTGTAGTTTGGATGCGTGCGGGTTCAGTAGATCCCGAAAGGTTTTCTCATTTTTTAGCGGGGCTGACGCTTGGGATTGGAAAACCTTTGTTAGGCGGAGGTTTTGAAAGTTACGGGTGGTACAACGAGTGTTGTTTAAACCTAGAAGAAAGATCGTCTTTTTATCATACGACTCACAATCAGTTCTTGCAGGTTTTTTCTGGCCTCGGAATAACGGGGGTGGTATTTTATTCCTTGTTATGGTTTTTTCTTTTTTATGAGTTGTTGAAGTCCAGAAAAAGCGATCGATCTATTCTGGTTTCTTCTGTTTTTTTCTCCTCTGTTGCGGCAGTATTTGTGTATTCCTTTTTTCAAGAATGGTTCTATTTGAGAGCCGTTTATTTTCAATGGATCGCTTTGTTCCCATTTTTTACAGAAACAAAAGCTTCTACGTTTTTTGCGGAACGGCATTTGTGTTTTAACCGCAGAAATATTATAATTTCTTTATGTTTGGTTCTGGTTCTATTATTTAGTTCCTGGCTTTTTTTTCCTACAAAAATGTTTCGATCCGGTGTTTACTTTCCTCCGGGAAGAAGCAAATACAAGGCTTGGATTTTGGAAGGAAGCGGTAAAATGACCTTGGCGCCTCGGCCGGAGTTGTATTTTGTAACGCCGAACCGGGAAATGGACCGTCGAAGTAAACTTTCAATTTCCATCTCGGGCGGATTCTATCCGCGTACAATAAAGGGATTAAAGGGAAAATACATGGCTTTTCGAACTGTCAAAGGTAAAAATATTCTAAAAACGGAATGTACCTTGCACCAAAAGATGGATCCACTTCGAACTTTGAATTTTTGGAGTCGAAGGCCTTTGGATCCGGAACCTAGAAAGATCTGCTCTCAGATACGGATTCGAAAAAAACCTGTAAAGAAAGTTCTAAGAAAACATTTTAAAAAAAGGTCATGAATACGATTTCGGTCGTAATTCCGACTTTCAATCGGGAAGATAAAGTTATCAAAGCGATTTCTTCCGTTTTGGCACAGACTTTTCGGCCAAAAGAAATCATCGTAGTCGACGACGGATCGATGGATTCTACGATTTCCAAAATTCAAGAAACTTTTCCGAATCCTTCTGATAGAATACAAATTCTTTCTTTAGAACATAAAGGGGTCAGTCACGCTAGAAATCGGGGAGTAGAAAAAGCTTCTGGGGATTGGATCGCATTTTTGGATTCTGACGACGAATGGCTGCCCGAAAAATTGGAACGTCAATGGAAGTATTGTGAAAAACATCCGGAAACGGAAATTATTCAATCCCAAGAGATTTGGATTCGAAACGGAAAACGAGTTAATCCACCCGCTTACCTCTCTAAAAGAAACGGATGGATCTTCGAACAAAGCCTTGAGTTTTGTAGTGTTACTCCTTCTTCGGTTCTTTTGAAAAAGGATCTCTACGAAAATCAAGGTGGAATGGACGAGAGACTTCCCGCCTGCGAGGATTACGACCTTTGGTTGAGAATCACATCTAAAACCCCGGTTGCTCTTTTGAATGAGTTTTTACTCGTCAGATACGGAGGACATAAGGATCAACTTTCCGTCCGATATCCGGCTATGGACCGTTTTAGGATTTATTCTATTATAAAATTATTAAATTCTAATTTACTGGACGAAGGGCAGAGAAATCGCGCTGAAGAAATTCTCTCGGTAAAGTGGGGAATTTTGAGGCAAGGGAGAATAAAAAGAAACTCTTGGAGCGAAGAGTTGGATTTTCTTTTGCGCTCCGTAACGGAAGACGGATTGGCTTCTTCCTCCGGAATTCGTATTCAGCAATTCTTACTTGAGAATAAGAATTGGACTTGATGAGATTCCGAGTTTACGCGACGAAGCGTCCAAAAAGCCTAAACAAATGGATTTGTTTTAAAATTCGCAGAGTTATGGGACCGTTTCGAATCGTTTCCGTAAAACTTATACGTTAGTTTGCTTCCTTTAGATCGTTTAGCCGTTTTGAGATTTATGGTTTTCTTTTTTCGAACCGTTTCGAAAGTTATCTCTAATTTGGCCCGAAGCGTTTGCGGGTCGGATCTTATCGGAGTTAGGAAATGGCGAATCAAATTTTGACGGAAAAATTTAAGAAACGAGAAATGGATCCGTTTTCTTATGAAATTTTAAAAAGTGAAATTGTCAGAACGAAAATTCTTTTTCTATTTTTCGCCTTTGTGTCTACTTTTATGGCCGTTGTATTTACGGTTTTTCATGATTGGATCGATAGGGAAACGGGCGGCCGATTTCCTTTTTACGCCGTTCTTGAAGTTAACGTCGCAACCGCTATCTACGAATTCGTCGTAAATAGATTGTTTAGTCATTTTCTTAAAAAAAGAAAATCCGTTTTTTCCTTTGCGAGATTCGGAAACGCGTTTGTCGAAATTTCTTCCGTTTCCATTCTTCTTTGGCTGAACGCGGAAACTTTTGAATCCCCGCTGATTCCTTTGTATTCTCCCGCGGTTTTGACTTACTTGATTTTTATCATTCTTTCGGTTCTTCGTCTTGAGTTCTGGCTGAGCGCGTTTACCGGTTTTATCGCCGGGGCAGAGCTGGTTTTTCTCGCGATTTATTTTATTCCCAATCATCCGATCAAAATGCCAATTCACTTTTTCAACTCCGTTGCTCCTTTCTTTTCCAAAGGCCTTTTGTTTACGTTGGGAGGTGTGGCCGCGGGTCTTGTGGGAATTCAGCTCCGAAGATCTTTGATTTCGGCATTGGATGCGGTTCAGGAGAAGAATAAGGTAATCGGTATGTTCGGGCAGTATGTTTCGCCTGACGTGGTGGATCGTCTTCTCGAACAGAAGAACGAAAATTTTTCCGAGTTCAAACACGTCTGCGTGATGTTCTTGGATATCCGCAATTTTACGAGATTTTCTGAAAGAAGATCTCCGGGAGAAGTCATTGATTATCTCAACTATATTTTTTCGCATTTAATCGATATCGTAAACATGCACAACGGGATGATTAACAAATTTTTAGGAGACGGTTTTATGGCTGTGTTTGGAGCTCCGATTTCGGACGGCGGTAAGGATGTGAAAAACGCTGTGAACGCTTCTCTCGAACTTTTGAAAAAAGTGGGGTTATTGAATCAGGAAGGTAAAATTCCCGAAACCCAAATCGGAATTGGTCTTCATTCTGGAGAAGTGATGACGGGTAACGTAGGTTCGGAAGCGAGGAGGGAATACACCATCATAGGGGACGTGGTCAATCTTGCTTCCAGAGTAGAGCAGCTGAATAAGGAATTTGGAACCAAACTTTTAGCTACTCGGGCAGTTTACGAGGAAGTCAAGGACCACGTTCCAAGTAAACATCTTTCTTCTATCAGAGTCAAGGGTAGAGAACAATCCGTAGACGTTTATGAGTTGGGTAAGTTTTAAATCCAGAATTCAAATTCTTTTTGATATTTTACCGGGCTCCACTCCAAAATCTGATATTCAGCGATTCCGTTTTTATAAAAAGGATCTTGTTGGCAAAAGGATTCCATTTCTTTGCGGGACACTGCTCTTGCAATAAAGATTCCGCCGGTTCTAGGTTCTTGAGGTCCGGATGCGAGTAGTAGTTTCTGCTCGTATCCTTTAGACAAATATTCTCTGTGCGCGATTACGTACTCGTCCACCGTTTTGATCGGAACGAGATATCGAAGTACTACTATAAATTGTTTCATTCTAAAGTCCTAAAATAGCAGATGCCCATTTCTTTCAAACTCAAATTTGGTAGAATACCGTACGATATTTGTTAGGTTGGGCTTGGAGTTTGCAAAAAAGACAGATCAAAAGGGGTATGATGAATCTTTTTTAAAACGAATGCTTACGGATTGGAAATACATCATTGATTCCTGGAAACGGTTTTTGGATTTTTTCGGAATTAAAATGGAAAGTTGGATGAACCCTGTCAATTCAATAAACGGATCGTTTTCTAAAATTTAAGGATGATGGAAACCCTTTGTTGAGTAAAATATTAGAAAATGTAGATATATGCTTTAGCAAAAACAAACTTAAATTTGTCGATCGGAAATTCTCGATTTTGACTTTTTCTTCGATGGCTTTGAGTCGTTTTCTCTTGTGAGTTTTCGTTCCTCTCCAAAATTCAGGATCGCATTTGGAATTAATTTCCTGATATTTTCTTTTTGTAAGATTAAATCAGGAATACCTTTCATTGCGAGAAAATAGAGGTTTTTCAATTGTCCGATTTCTTTAGGAAGAGTAGTCAGTGAATTTCCGCTTAAATCCAACAATTTTAAGTTTTGTAATTGTCCGATTTCTTTCGGAATCAATGTGAGTTGATTGTCGCTCAAATCTAAATTGTCTAAGTTTTGCAGTTGTCCAATTTCTTTAGGAAGAGTAGTAAGGTTGTTGAGTTTTAGACTTAACTGACGTAAGTTTTGTAATTGCCCGATTTCTTCGGGAAGAGTTGTAAGTTCATTGCTATATAAATACAATGTCCATAGCTTTCTCAATTGTCCGATCTCTTTAGGAAGAGATGTAAGTCTATTTTGATGTAGATAGATCTGTTCTAAGTTTTGTAATTTGCAGAGCCCTTGAGGAAGAGTCGTAAGTTGATTATCATGCAGGTATAATTTTTCGAACTTTTGCAATTGTCCGATTTCCTCTGGAAGAGATGTGAGACTGTTGCCATAGAGTATTAGTTCTTCTAAATTCTGTAATTGTCCGATTTCTTTTGGAAGAATCGTGAGACGGTTGTAATATACGTGCAACGTTTCTAACTTTTTCAACTGTCCAATTTCTTGGGGAAGGGTAGTAAGGCGATTGCCGCTTAGATTCAATTGTTCTAAATTTTGCAGCTGACCAATTTCTTGGGGAAGCTCAATCAGGTTATTAACGCTTACATTCAGTTTTTGTAAATTCTGTAGTTGTCCAATTTCTTTTGGAAGCGCTTTGAGTTGATTGTTGCTTAAATCTAGATGTTTTAGATTTTGAAATTTTTCAATTCCTTTGGGAAAGGTAGTAAGGAGTTTGGAACTTAAATCAAGAACTCCAACGTCCATTGGATTTTTGAGGGCTTCGGTTAAATTACGATAGATTTGCCCTTCGTTAGTTTGAGCTTGGAGTTCGCAAAAGAAACAGATCATAATTAAGGGTATTGTGAACCTTTTTTTAAAACGAATGCTTACGGATTGGAAATACATCATTGATTCCTGGAAACGGTTTTTGGATTTTTTCGGAGTTAAAAGTTTGTCCCAAAATTATCCAATGTGGGAACTCTACGTTTTTAAGCGATGAGAAAAATCACTCAAAAAGTCTAAAAATCGTCAAAGAGGCTTAATCTGCGGGAGCTTCTACAAATTTCTTTTGAGGTTTTTAAGACCGGCTTTTGGGTTTCACTTATAAGTTTACTATTTTTCACCGATCCCAGCGTGAGCGATCGAAACGGAAATACTGCGATGCACCATACCAACTCGGCGCCCTACAATGAGGAATAGAATAGAACTTGAATATACGGAAATATTAAAATGGTGCGTTGCAGATTGGAGTGGAGAGCGCGACTCTGCGCTTGTTTTTGCATTTTTCATTTCTCAGATACGAATTAGAAACTCAGAAAATTCCGCAGAGGCACGCCATTCTTTCCTATATTAGAGTCGTTGAAAAATTCAATAGTGGCGATTAACAAAATTGCTTCGATCGACAATTTCAATGAAACAGAAACAGATGGAGATAGAGAATTAATTTTTCAACAACTCTAATATTGATTTTTCAGAGGATTGTTTGCTCGTTACCCGTGAGTTTTTCGGAATGTCGGCAAAGTGGATTCCGATTTTTAATCCTTGGTACGCTCATCGATCCTCCGAGTTCGTATTAAAAAAATCGAAACTGCGATCGATAACAACGGAATCCATACCGTGAAAAGTTCCGATCTCAGAACTACCAGGCCTCTCGATGTCAAAAAATTTTTGATTCCGATGGGTGAAACGGCGATTGGTCTTTGGGAAAAGAAAAATCTTTCGGAACGAATAGGGAATAAAAAAGTCCTCCGTTGGTTATCACGTCCAAAAAATCGTGGGAAAAGATGGAGACGAATCAAGAAAAAATGATGATTTCCATTCTTACTTGAAGCCAACGAATTAAAACGCAGGCTAAAATGCTGAGAGTGAATGCGAACAAAATTGAATGGCTCATTCCTCCGTATCCCAGTCGCTTTTGTAGAGAATTCCGAATTTGAACACGATCACGTCTTCGTCGGGGAAAATCAAAAAAAGAATTCCGATTATCAGGAGTCGAGCGGGAATGAATTTGTTTCTAAACGCGATTTAGAAAGAGATTGGAACCGCTATGATGGTGACCTATTTTAAGCGGAGAGTGATTGGGATTTTACATAGTTGTAAAACGAAGTCGTTTGGAAAAGCAGTTTTGAAATCGAATACCATTTGGAATGAAATCGATTTTTAGCGAAACCGAGAGGAACGAGACCTAAAAATTCTCAGAACCTACTTGAGCTTTTCCATTTGACCGGAAAGAGAGTTCGCAAAACTGTACTTCTATAACTCGTCCAAAACGAACGTTTTAGGAACGACTAAGATAGAGGCCACCCATGAGCGATATATTAAAAAAAAGAAGTTCGATGACTACGGACGGAGATAATCGCGCACCCAATCGAGCGATGCTTCGCGCGGTCGGTTTTACGGACGAGGATTTCCACAAACCGATGATCGGAATCGCTTCCACATGGAGCGAAGTGACACCTTGCAATATTCATATCAATAAGCTGGCTGAAAAAGTCAAAGAGGGCGTCCGTGCAGCGGGAGGAGTTCCTCAAATTTACGGGACCATCACGGTTTCCGACGGAATTACAATGGGTCACGAAGGGATGCATTTTTCCCTTCCTTCCAGAGAAGTGATTGCGGATTCAATTGAGATCGTTTCCAACGCGATGAGACACGACGGAGTGATCGCAATCGGAGGTTGTGATAAGAACATGCCTGGATGTCTCATGGCTCTTTGCAGAATCGATGCACCTTCTATTTTCGTTTACGGGGGAACTATTCTTCCGGGTCATTGTGACGGTCAAGACGTGGATATCGTTTCCATCTTCGAAGCCGTTGGTAAATTCAATGCAGGTAAAATTTCAAGAGAAGAATTCATTCGAATTGAGCAGAATGCATGTCCCGGCGCAGGAAGTTGCGGAGGGATGTATACCGCAAACACGATGTCCTCTGCGATAGAAGCTCTTGGGATGAGTCTACCGGGTTCGGCTTCCATGCCTGCGGTGAGTTCCAAAAAATCGGAGGATTGTTACGAAGCAGGGAAAGCTCTCATCAATCTTATTCAAAAGGGAATTACTCCGAAACAGATTCTTACCAAAAAAGCCTTTGAGAACGCGATCACCGTAGTTCTTGTGTTAGGCGGTTCCACCAATGCGGTTCTTCATTTGATTGCGATCGCGAAAGAGATCGGTGTGGATCTGACTCTCGAAGACTTTGATCGAATCAGTAAAAAAACCCCTCACCTTGCGGATCTGAAACCGGGTGGTAGATACGCCATGACCGATCTCGACAAAGTGGGCGGGGTTCACGGTGTGATGAAGTATCTTTTAAAAGAAGGAATGCTTCATGGTGATTGTCTTACGGTTACTGGAAAGACAATTGCAGAAAATCTAATAGATATGCCCGATTTGGTTCCAAACCAGACGATCGTTCGTAAAAAATCGGAGGCACTCCATCCTTCCGGTCCTCTTGTGATATTGAAAGGAAATCTTGCCCCGGAAGGTGCGGTTGCTAAAATTTCCGGTTTGAAAAAAATTTCCATTACTGGTCCTGCGAAAGTGTTTGAATCCGAAGACGATTGTTTTAATGCGATCATGACGGACCAAATCAAACCTGGAGATGTGATTATCATTCGTTACGAAGGTCCCAAAGGTGGTCCCGGGATGAGAGAGATGCTTGCCGTTACTTCTGCACTTGTCGGAAAAGGTTTGGGAGAAGACGTGGGTCTGATGACAGACGGTCGATTCAGTGGAGGAACGCACGGTCTCGTGGTAGGTCATATTTCTCCCGAAGCCTTTGACGGAGGTCCGATCGCGATTGTTCAAAATGGAGATACGGTTACTATCGATTCCGGCAAAAATTTGCTCCAAGTCGAAATTTCTCAGGAAGAAATTCAGAAACGGCTGAAAAATTGGAAACCGATAGAACCGAGGTACAAATCTGGGGTTCTTGCGAAATACGCGAAACTGGTCCAATCGGCGACTAACGGCGCGATTACGAATCTGCTTTGAAAACGGTTCTCTCGTAGGTGGTGGTACTTCCGGTTCTTGTCGATCGTATAACTGGGAATCATGCGGAGTTTCTTTTTACGATTTTGAGCAAAGGAAAAATTGTCTTCGTATAACCGTAGATTCTTTTAGCTCAAGATAAAGCCTTAGATCGACCGCGCAATGTTTAAGCTGCGTCTAACGAAAGAGTCTCCTCAACGTTTACGTTAGTCGGCATCTTTTAAATATTAAGCGGCCCGGAGACATTCAAAGGTTCGTCATTTAAAACCTGCGGAACTCAAAAGAGTTTTGGATGGGGATTCAAGGTGAATACGAGATTTGGGAAGAAAGAGAAAAAGTTTCTGCTGAATTTAAAGAAATCAAAAGTTATAAAGAACTCATCAGTGCAAAAGATTTCAAAACGGCGTATAACTTTTCTTCGCTAAGGTTTCGTATATCGGAAGGCGCCGATTTTTACATAAATCGGCGACTGTCTTTATTTGCGATTTTGGATCACATACTTCTGCGGTATTGTCCGCCCACTTCGTAGAGAGCATGGGTCATCTGACCTAAAGAAACTTTTTTGGACGTTTCCATTAGTTCTCCGAATATGTTCCCGTTCGAAAGACTAACAGATTTTAATTTTCTCAGACGGTCTTCAAGATCCTTTTCGTTACGTTTCTGGAATTCTCGAAGCGCTCCGATTTGAGCTTGTTTTTCCGAATCGGTTGAGCGGATTACTTCTTCCGGAATAATTGTAGGAGAACCTTCTTTACTTAGAAAAGTATTCACGCCGATCACAGGAAATTCACCGCTATGTTTTAGAGATTCGTAATATAAAGATTCTTCCTGTATTTTATTTCTTTGATACATCATCTCCATGGCGCCGAGAACACCACCTCTTTCGGAGATTCTATAAAATTCCTGCAAAATCGCTTGTTCTACCAAGTCGGTAAGTTCTTCGATGATAAACGAACCTTGCCCGGGGTTTTCGTTTTTTGCGAGTCCGAGTTCTCGATTAATGATGAGCTGAATCGCCATCGCGCGGCGGACGGATTCTTCCGTCGGAGTGGTGATTGCCTCGTCGTACGCGTTTGTATGTAAGGAATTGCAATTGTCGTAAATCGCATAAAGAGCCTGAAGGGTGGTTCTAATGTCATTGAACGCAATCTCTTGTGCGTGCAAAGATCTTCCCGAGGTTTGAATATGGTATTTGAGCATCGCAGAACGGTCGTTAGCTCCGTATTTGTGTCTCGCCGCTTTTGCCCAAATTTTTCTCGCCACTCTACCGATTACAGCGTATTCCGGATCGATCCCGTTCGAAAAGAAGAAAGAAAGATTCGGAGCGAAGTCGTCTATTTTCATTCCTCTGCTTAAGAAATATTCTACATAGGTCAAACCATTTGCGAGAGTGAATGCGACCTGAGTGATCGGATTGGCCCCTGCCTCCGCGATATGATAACCAGAAATGGAAACCGAATAAAAATTACGAACTTGATTGGTGATGAAGAATTCCTGAATATCACCCATCATCTTGAGGGCGAATTCGGTGGAAAAGATACAGGTATTTTGAGCTTGATCTTCTTTGAGAATATCCGCTTGCACAGTTCCTCGAACGACCTTTAAGGTTTCCTGTTTTATCTTTTCGTAAACTTCTCTTTCCAAAACCTCGTCTCCTGTGACTCCCAAAAGCATCAAGCCCAAACTGTCATTTCCTTGCGGGATGGATGCGTTGTATTTTGGAACGGGAAGATTTTTTACTTTGTAGATAGATTCGATTCTTTGTCTAATTTCCTTTTCGATTCCGGTTGACTTGATGTGTTTTTCACAAGCTTGATCAATTGCTGTGTTCATAAAAAACGCAAGAACCATCGGAGCGGGACCATTGATTGTCATTGAGACGGATGTCGTGGGATTACAGAGATCGAAACCGGAATAAAGTTTTTTGGCGTCGTCGAGGGTTGCTATGCTAACGCCTGAATTGCCAATCTTACCGTATATGTCCGGCCTTTCTCCCGGATCTTCTCCGTATAACGTGACCGAGTCGAAGGCGGTAGACAAACGTTGTGCGGGCATTCCAAAACTCACGTAGTGAAAGCGCGCGTTGGTTCTTTCTGGGCCTCCTTCTCCCGCAAACATACGGGTCGGATCCTCTCCGGTTCTTTTGAAGGGAAAAACTCCTGCGGTAAAAGGAAATTCCCCAGGAAAATTTTCCTGAAGCGACCAACGAACGATTTCTCCCCAGTCTTTGAATTTTGGGACGGCAACTTTCGGGATTTTTAGATTGCTCAAGGAGGTGGACGTGTTGGAAACCTGAATCACTTTGTCTCGAACCTGATATGTAAAATTTTCACCCTGATAGTTCTTTAATTTTTCTTCCCAACTGGAAAGAATCTTTTTGGTTTCTAGGGAGAGGGAATTTTCAATTTTAGAATATTCTGATTTTAGAATATTTGTGTCCTGTCCGGATGATTTTAGAACTTCGATCGCTCCGAAAAGTTGAAAAAGTTTTCTGGCTTTTTCGGATTCCGCTTCCGTAAACTGATCGTAGCGACGGCATTCTTCCCGAATTTCCGCGAGATAACGGACTCGGTCCGGAGGAATGATAAAAATTTTTTCACTCATTCCGGATTCTTTACCGTAGGAAGAAGACCAATCTAAATTCAGTTTTTCGGAGATGGAGCGGATTACGCTGTCGTAAAGGAGGTTAGTTCCCGGATCGTTGAACTGGGAAGCGATCGTTCCGAAAACCGGCATCGTATCCAAGTTCCGATCAAATAATTGTCTGGATCTTTGGAATTGTTTTTTAACGTCTCTCAGAGCGTCAAGTGCTCCCCGTTTGTCAAATTTGTTGATGGCGATCAGATCGGCGTAGTCGATCATGTCGATTTTTTCCAATTGAGTTGCGGCTCCGTATTCTGGAGTCATAACATACAAAGCTATGTCTGCAACTTCGGTGATTTCGGAATCGCTCTGACCGATCCCCGCGGTTTCGACGATGATCAGATCGAAACCCGCGCATTTTAAGACCTCTATGCTTCGCTTAACGTTTTTGTTAAGCGCAATATTGGCTTCTCTTGTCGCAAAGGATCTCATGAAAACCCTTTTGTGAAAGATAGAATTCATTCGAATCCGATCCCCTAGAAGCGCGCCTCCGGTTTTCCTTTTAGAAGGATCCACGGAAAGGATTGCGATCGATTTATCCGGGAAATCTAATAGAAATCTACGGACGAGTTCGTCGGTCAAAGAGGATTTACCCGCACCTCCGGTTCCCGTGATCCCGAGGATCGGAACGGCTTTTGATCCCGGAGAAAAATTTAGTTTTTCGGTTAACGACGATTTTTCGAGTTCCTGTCTTTCGAACGTGTTTTCCACGAGAGTGATTGATTGTGCGATCGCCAGAGGGTTTTTGTCTTTTAAAGAAGGGTGAAGAGTGCCGTTGAACGTAAGAGGGGGAATGAAGTCCGATCTACGGATAAGATCGTTGATCATTCCCTGTAGGCCGAGTTCTCTACCGTCGTCCGGAGAATAGATGCGTGTTACTCCGTAGGCTTCCAACTCTTTGATTTCGGAGGGAAGAATTGTGCCACCCCCTCCGCCGAATACCTTGATATGACTCGCGCCTTTTTCTTTCAAGAGGTCGATCATATATTTGAAATATTCTACGTGACCGCCTTGGTAACTCGTGATGGCGATTCCTTGAGCGTCTTCTTGGATTGCACATTCCACGATTTCCTTCACGGAGCGGTTGTGACCGAGATGAATGACTTCGACTCCGGACGCCTGAAGAATTCTCCTCATGATATTGATTGAAGCGTCGTGGCCGTCGAAAAGGGAAGCGGCCGTGATAAAACGAACTTTGTGTTTTGGAGTGTAAATTTGCGTTTCCATATAAATACTTCTATTCTGAAATTAAAAAACTCGAGTTTAGCTTTCTGGAAAATCGATGAGCATCCTCACGCGATTTTCCAATTCTTCCGTGACGATTTTTGCGGCTTTTTTAAGAGGAACGGTGGGGAACTGGTGAGGATAGATCGGCTTACCGATGTTATACGTAATCTTCGTGCCGAAGGCCTTGCCGGACAAAAAAGCTTCCGGTTTTAACATCCTCCAAGCCCCTTTGATCCCGCTTGGGATGATCGGAACTCCGGTACGAATCGCGAGTTTTGCGGCAAGGGCTTTGAACGAACCGGGAATGATGGCTTCCGTTCTCGTTCCTTGAGGATAGATCGAAATGAGTTCTCCTTTTAGGATGAGTTCGGCCATGTAATTTTCGAGGTCTTCGTAGTAGACTGCGGCGGATTTTGCATCTTTCACATTATGCGCCCTTAAGATCGGATAACCTCCCCAGTGCATAAGTTGTTTTCCCTGCAGATTTCCAAGGGCGTTCAGGGTGGTTACCAAGGTTTGTTTTACCAGACTTAAGGGAAATTTGTTCAAGGGGGAATCTGGATTGTTAAGAATACCCAAAACGGTTTCTTGAGGATGAAACAATTCGTATTTTCCGAGATAAATCACTTTTCTCAAAATGGAGGTTCCCTGTACGATTACATCTAGATTGTCCGTGTGATTGGAAATCAGAACGGCGCCTCCCGATGGTGGAACGTTTTCAAGACCAGTAACTTCCACAGAATAGACGAGGTGAAGAAGGGCTTTTAAGAATTGTTTAACTGGTTCTCTCGGAATTAGAAAAAGGCTGTCAAGAGAGTCGGATTCTGTGCGGATTTCCATACTAGGTCTACTTTTCGAACGAACGTTCAATAAATATTGGATTTAGAATTCATTGTACCGAATGGAATCGAATTCATCAAGTTGGATTTTTAGAAACAAATTCAACTTTCTAAGAACTAAATCGTACTTTGAATCGGATCATTGCGGCGCGGGATAAGATCGATGTTAATAAAAATGAACAAGGAGATACTATAGGGTGAGTGGGAATATAGGTTGGTTTCAAGATTCGTTTTGGTTTGGGGAGGGTTTTTTAAAAACTCTCCACGGGTCCATTTTGGATCCGGTTTTAGGTGTTGTTACTTTGCTCTTTCACTATCTGGGCGGAAGTATATTCAATATGATTTTTCTAACCGTCGTTTATATTTTTATCAATCGAAAATTAGGAATCCGACTTGGGGTTGGATTTATGACGGCGGGAATCATCAACGGAATGGCGAAGGCTTTGTTTGAAAGTCCGAGACCTTCCCTTTCTTGGATTGGTCCCGGAACTCTCAGCGAAACTTCGTACGGGTTTCCTTCAGGACACGTTCAAATATCTGTCGTTATATGGGGGCTCGTTCTTATTCACGTAAAAAACAAAACGATCCGTGCGCTTTCACTTTTTATAATATTGTTTATGCCCTTTTCAAGAATGTATGCCGGAGTACATTATCCGGGGGATACCTTGGGCGGTTTTATTTTGGGGCTTATTGTAATCGCTTTGATAGAGGTTATATTCCGGGTTTTTCCAGAATTTGAATTTCCAACACCTTACGAGGGTCAGACTCTTTTCAATACGAAAACTCTTGCTTTGATCGTGGTTGTATTGACTTTGCCTTCTGTACTTTTACATTCGAATTTGGATTCGCTTGCGAAAATAAAGTCGTATGAACAAGTGATATCTGCAAGCGGCGCTTTGGGGGGATTTACGATTGGGATACTTCTTTCCAAATTTTATACTTTGGATTGGGAGAAGGTGGATTCCAGAGCGGAGACGATCCGAAGGGCGGCGGTTTTAATTTTGGGAATTTTACTTTTTTACATATTACCTGGCATCATAGTCCAAAGGCTCTTTCCAGAAAATCCGGTTGCAAGATACCTCCGGTACGGGATCGTTAGTAGTTATATCGCCTTTTTCTCTGCATACATATTAGCTAAGATGAAAAGAAAGGGCTGATAAAAAAAATAGAATGTCAAAGTTCTCGGGGAAGATGCAAAAAATTTCGGACCTTTGGTTTCAGTTCCGTAAATCCGGAATGTTCAAGTCTTCCCTTTTCGTCAGCGTTTCCAAGGCGGTTTCTTCACTGCTCAATCTCGTGTTTATGGTCTATTCCGTAAACATACTCACAAAAAGCGAGAACGGACTTTTTCAATACTATGCAGGATTTCTTCCGGTGCTTCTTGCGATCGCGGAGTTTGGGTTACCCGCAGCGCTCGTAAAATTTTTAGCTCCCATCACCGGAGATAAACGAAAGATCGGAATTCTTTTGTCTTCTTCTATGATAATCAAATTGGGTGCGCTTGGAGCTTTGACCTGTATCAGTTTTGTGGGGGCTATTCTTTTAAAGGAAAGTTCGATCGTGGTCGCGCTTCTCGTATTGGGAAGTTTTATACTCTCATTCAACACTTTTTTTGAAAGTATCTTTATCTGTTTCGGAAATTATATCTCTCTCTCGTTTTGGAATCCTCTGACGAATCTGATCCGGTTTGTGGTGTTGTATTCCGCAGATCAGCTCACAGAAAGGGCGCTTGGACATTTGGATATACTTGCGATCTTTACAGTGTCCCCGTTGTTCGTATTGGTTTTGTTTTTTTTCGTGTTTCCAAGAAGGCAATTGTATTGGAGCGGAGAAAAAAGCGGAATTATGGAGATGACCTCAAAGTTAACTTCGTTTAACGGATATGCGTTTTTAGCGTCCATCTTTGCGATGATTTCCGACAGAATGGAAATTTTCTTTTTGAAATGGTATCATTCGCAGGAGTCCGCGGCCGTATACGGAACCGCCTTGCAATTGTTCAGTGGATTCGTGATTTTATTTTCGGTACTCAATTCTCTCGTATATCCGAAGTTATCCCGCTTAGTAGATTCCGAGGAATTTCCGAAGTTTCTATGGAAGTCCGTGATGTTGTCGGTCGGAATGGCGGTTCTTTTGTCTCCCGGGTTTTTTATGGCGGAATGGATTCTAAATCTATTATTCCGAGGAAAATACGCAGACTCGATCGGGGTCTTTCAGATTTTATACCCGAACTATATGATGCAGTTAGTGTTTTCGCCACTCGGAATCGCGTTATTCGCCTTAGGCCAACCGAGAATACTTGCATTTTTGGCGTTGTTACGGTTGGTGAGCGGTTTGGTCTTAGCGAATCTACTCATACCGGAATACGGACCTAACGGTGCGGCGTTTTCCTACTTCTTAGGACAAATTGTGTCCTGGCTCATTTTGATCGGATACTTTTTAGCTTTCTTTCGAAGATGAATGTGCGAAGACGGTCGGAATCCGAAAAAACGAGCGGTTCCGCTACACGAACCGGGCTCTCGGCTCCGGTCAATAAATTTCGAAACATTCGAATTGAGGAAAAAAAACGGATCGGAAATTTACTGATCTATTTCGCTAGAGCGGGTCGCGGGATTGAGTTTCTTCGATTCCTACCACAAAGATTGAGCAACATGAGAGACTTTCGGGGAATACTTACGTTTTTTTGTATATTCATAATATTTCAACCGATATTGGCGGAGTCTTATTCGGAATATCGACTCGACGATCTTTTGTTGTTAGAGGACGGGAAAAAGGAATTAACTGGAAGAGGACGGTTTTATAATTCGCGGAGAGAGGAAGAGTCGGTAAAAGGACCTGCGAATGGCAAAGATGGGGATGATACCGTAAAAAAACAAAATAATCAAATACAAAGCCAGACTACCAAGTTTTACGGAAATGTAACTACGCTTTACAGGGGATTGACGCAAAAAGGCGGAACCCGGGAGGAGGAGGCCAAACGAAGTTTTTCCCGAGGAATACTCAGTCCTGAAGTCGGCTGGGCGGATAAGGGAGAGCGAATGTATCATAAAATTCTAATATCTCCGTTCTTGCAATACGAAGAAACTATTATCGGAACAAAAACGATAACTCGGAGCGCCGACGGCGAGTTATTGTGGATTACCGGTTGGGAATCTCCATCCTTGCGAATGGGGATCGAAGTAGGGCGTGGATATCAAAGACTCGATCGGAACGGATTTTTATTTGTTGGATTTTTGAATTACGGGGAACTTCAAATTCATTGGAAACCGCTTGGGGTTTCCGTAACAGCAATCGGAGCGCAGATTACTCCACTCTATTCCACGCGAGACAAAAGCGAATCTCCCCAGAGAATAGCCGGAGGGAGTGCTCAAATACTTGAAAATCGTATCTTCCAGAATTTAAGAATATTCTATTATTCTTATAAAGAATCGAGGCAAGAGGCCGTTAAGGGGGGATTATTCGAAAGGGAGGAGCCATTTCGTCCGTATGGAGCGTTTCAGTATTACGGAATCGAATTCTCGTCCGCAAAAAAATTTGGATTCGGAATCGACGCGGATGCGATTCAAGTCGTTGGGTTTCGGCAATATGGGATCGGTACATTTCCGACTCCACAATTCACAAGCGGAAGGTTGATCGGAGCTCGGCTTGTTTTGGAAAGACCGGAGGCCGCGTATTTTCTGGGAGGGCTTTATGCTTCTAAGGATTCCGATTTGCGAATCGACCAAAATTCGGATGGTTATGCTGGAATCAGAACCGACCCTAGAGGTTACGGAGGGAAAACATCCTTTTTGTTGATGCAAAGTTTGCTGATGCAGGGAGGTAATGTGTTTCAAGAGGATGGGACCGTAGCAAAGCCAAATTTTGAGAACAAGGGAATGCAACTCCTACAATTCGGAATCAAAAAAAGTTGGAATCAGAAATGGAAGATTCAGGGAATGATACTTACATCTTCCTCTCCTATGGGAAGGGGCTGGGAAGGAATCGCAACAGCGGGTTATCAGTCGGAATATTCTTATATTTTAATTAGCTTATCTTATGCGCATGTGGATCCTCAGAGGGAAAAGAAGATTTTTATCGAGGAATGGAAGACTAAGGAGTCGATCCGGGAATATTCCCGGATTTATTTTTCAGCCGGCGTTTACTTGTGAAGGTGTAGGAAGAGCCTTTTTTAAAGTTCTGCTGAATCTGACTTCGTTTCCGATGTCGTTGTAGACGAGTTCATCCACGTTCATTTTCACAAGAAAGATTCCACGACCGGAGAGATGACTTGCATTAGGATCAGTGACCGGGTCGGGAACCTTGGTGGGATCGAAACCCGTTCCAGGATCTTTTAGAGAAACGTGAACCTTTTGATTTTCGAAACTAACTTCAAGATGAACAAATTCGTTCAGAGTGTCGCAGATCCGGTCTACGTGATCGAAATAATCCACGTCGGAGGAGAGTAATCTCGACTTATTTTCGTAATTAATTCCAGCGAACCCGTGTTCGATCGAATTTCCGAGCAGTTCATACAAAGCGAGTTTGATTGAAAGGATATCGTCTGTATGAATTCCGGGAATCAGAGAAATTGAACGCATAACAAGGTTTACGTACTGGTTTAAATTTTTAAGGCTGGGTTTGATCGAAAAATATTGTTTAGACTCGGTAAGTTGGAAATGGTTTTTGCCGATCAGTTCCTGACTACAAATGAATAAATTTTCGAATTTTTGCAGAGAATGACGGATCGCATCCATTCGAAATGGTTTGATGAAAAAATCCACGGCACCAAGCCGGAGCGCTCGAATGGAAATATCTATATCCTGGTTGCCCGTAATTACGATAAAAGGAGTGTTGACTTCCCTGTCTCTGAGCTTGGAAATGAAATCGATCCCGCTCATTTTAGGTAGACGGACGTCTGTTATGATCAGATCGAAACTTTTGTCCTTACAGATTTCTAGAGCTTCTTCCGCAGTTCCCGCCAAAGTGAGGTCATGAACGACTCCGAATATCTCTTGGAACAGGTCTCGGATCATTTCCTCGTCGTCTAAAAAAAGAATTCGCATAGGATCTTCCGTTGTCAGACATTACATTTCCGGAATAGATTCGTCAAGATATAATCAAGGTAAATTGTCTAATTTGTCCAGGTTATAATTTGAAAGAATTTTCAAATTTAAGCTCTGGAGTTGTTCTTTGGAAAATGCTGCAATTCGATTTCCGGAAAAACGAAAAACGATATATTCATCCTGATTCTCGTTTAGAATTTCCTTAAGATCGGGTAGAGAACGAACGGTTTTATTGTTCACGGATTCTAAAATTTGATCCTGGAAATCGTGGAATCCTTGGTTTGCGGAGTCCGGAAAAACTCTGCTGATGAATACGAGGCGATTTTTTTCGGGATGTATCTTCTTGTTAAAGGATTCGTAGAGATAGAGAAGTTTTTTGTCCGAGTTTTCCCTATATTGATCTCCGGATTCTTTTAGGTACGAACCGGTCAATTCCGTAAAAAAGAGTCCGCCGCTGATTAAATACGAAGGAGGTTTTGTCCCCGAATTAGAAGGGATGAAAAAAGAATCCTCCGTGTAGTTCTTTAACGAATAAGTGATCTCTTTTCTTTTTCCGGCCCTAAAGACGCCGAGAGTTACAACGCTTCCTGGAAGGATCAAATGTTGATTTTTCGTAAGGATTTTGGAAAAAATCTCCTGTCTGTCCGGAGGATGGGTGAAATTTTCTCCATTGATACTGTAGATCGCATCACCCGGAAATAAATTATGAACCGGTCCTACTCCCGGATATACTTCTGAAACCACAACTCCGTAGTAAGAATCGGGAAAATAGAATTTTCTTTCCGGAACCGTAAGAGCGTCGTCGAAGGAAAACCCCGGATGGACGATTGGATTACTCGAAGAGGCGTGTAAGAACAAGAAAAGATATTCCGCAGGAACGTTCCAATTTCCGTCTGTATAACCGCAAATCATATTTTTGGAATATAAGAATTTTCTTTCGCTCCCTTCTGCCCCGGATGGTCTGCTTATTTTCATAATAGAGTTGGAAAGATCCGGACTTTCCCATTCCGGTTTCGGGAAAAATTTGGAACAAGGAGAATGTTTGGAATTGCCGAAACGAGGTTTTCTTTTAGTGGAAAATTTACCTCTATGAGAAAAAAGTGCAAGACCCGTTTCCGGATCGTGTTTGAAAAGATATAAACGAGTTCCAGGTTTTGTTTCCGGATTCGTTTCCGAAAATAAAGGAAGTTCTCCCGGAGCAAGAAGGGCGAGCAAAAAATCCTGATCTGTTATGATTGCTGGAACCTTTCTTTGATAATAGAGGCCTTTCTGCCAAGGATTTTGATGAGAGAATTTTCGAAAGTGAACTAGGATCGTCTCTGCTTCTAAAGGACCGGAGATCGTTAAACACAATAGAACAGAAAGACAAACTTGGAAAAATAAAAATGCGGGTTTTGAGAAAATCCGTTTCATTCGTCCGCCTCCACATCGAAACGCTTTTTAATACGAATGTTGATCTTATCGATCGTATCCTGGTCGAGCACGATTGGAAGATTAACTCCTCTGAATTTTAGGCTGATCGTACCTCCATAAAATTTTTTCCATAAGGATTTCAAATCTTCAAGGTCGGAAGGAGTACGATCGTTGATTGATTCTAGGATCTTATAACGATAACCGGAGTATTTGGAATTGAGAGGATCGGGATAAATGCCGGAAAGAAGAATATCCCTATCCGTAAAACGATATAATTCGTCCTGAATGTAATAACTATAGTGATAACGAAGGGAACTTTCCAATCTGGAATCTTCGTCGCCTATAAGTGCGCGGTTGACGGGTTGGAATAAAAATCCTCCCGATAAAAAACTGGAATTTTTATTCTGTTGTCTATAAAGATCTAAGGTGGGGACCCGTTTGAGAGTGCCTTCGATTTTGTGGTTTTTTCCGTTTCTATAAAAGAAAATTTTAACCGGATCGCCGATGAATTTTTCCTCGATTAGATCTGCGATAAAACCGCCGATCGTGTCCATGATTTCACCTTCTCTGTTGAGATAGGATTGGTCGATTTTATACACAAAGTCTTCCGGTTGTAAAAGATCCGAAAACGAGGAATCCGGATAAACCGTATTGATCAAAATTCCGTTTAGACCTTCCGGGATTTTCAAATAGGACTTTAAGGAAGCGGAATGACCGCTTTGAAAACTAAAACCTGGGAACGGAAAACCGTGATAGGTACCGTCCTCTACGTCCTTTAGGAAATGGATGATGATTTCCGGAGGAATTAAGTAGGCGACGTTGCCCTGGGATTGACTGATTTGGAAAGCGATTCCGGCGACTTTTCCGTTTTGGATCGCTGGCCCGCCCGAATAGCCGGGAATGATGTTCGCGTTTACTCGGATCGCTTTTCTATAATCCAAGCCGGTAAAGGAATAACGGACCCTTTCGACTCGAGAAACATTCCCGTTTTCTAATGTAATATTTTCGTCACCGCCGGGATAACCGAGTATGAGAAGATTGCTACCGAGAGCGGGCGAGGATTCGGAAATTTCCAGAGGTTCGACTCCAGTGAAAAATTCCTCCTCTTCCACTTTGAGAATTGCGAGATCGCAGTCGAAACCCAGGTATTGAACGTCGGCCTTATAAAATTTGCTCGAATTGAAGTGTTTTACTTTGAGATAACTGGAATTGGAAACCACATGTGCGTTCGTCAAAATCCGGTTTCCGGAAATAATGATTCCAGTTCCGGCGTCCCGATGGATTGACTTTTCAGAATATCCGTCTTCCTTTCCTGAAAAGGTGCTACTTCGAATAATGACTACGCCATCCAAAAGAGCTTTCAGATCCGTAGAGTTCCCGTTTTGAGCGGGGAGTGGAGAATTGAAGAAAACGAATAAGAATATTAGAATATTTAAAAGTATTTTGTTATTCATTGTAGATTTCCGCATCTTGTTGCCAGAGGATTTTTTCCGCTTCTATAGAATGAATTTTCAATTTACCGAGGTATTTAGCGCCTTCCTGGATTTGATCCGTATCCTTACCGTCTATTCGAATCTTTCCCAAAAAGTCGGAGCGGATTCGGATATAAGAATAAGGTGAAGAAGGAATACAACTCGCTTGGAAGGAATAATATACTGCTTTTTCCCAATAGAAATCGGAATCTTTCTTTAAAAAGATCAAAGGACACGTGGAGTCGAAGAAAATTTCTTTTTTGCCGTTTAAATCTCTTTTTGCAGGATGTTTTGAGATACTAATGTAATATTGAAGTCCATAGTTGTCCCTGTATTCTTTTGGAGTCTGTGGTTTGAAGGGGGTGTTATCTTTTGTACTGAAGCTTTTAAAATTCCAAAAAGGATTTTCTGGAAGTTCGTCTTCGTAAGAAGGTTTCACTTCGAGGTAAATCTTCTTGCCGATTCTTAAAACTTCTCCCAGAGAGATCTTCGTGGAATGATTTTTCCAAAATTCCGAACTTCCGCCGAGATAGATAAAACCGGGCCATTTACGTTCTTTACATTTGTAAGAAAGATAGATTATCTTTTCAAAACGTTCTGATTCTTCAAAGTTGCAAGGTTTTGGATCAAATGAAGAATATCTGGCTCGAAACGATCGAACGAGGGATTCAGAAGGATGTTTGTGAAATTCTTGGATAAAGGACTGAAAGTTCTCTTGAAACGATCTTATTTTATCGGCTTCGGAATCTATGTTTCCCGCAAATAAAAAAAGAAGGAAGAGAATTTGAATGAATACGATTCGTCTTTTTCTCGGATTTTCCGGAAAAATTCGAGGGTAAGAATGGCCTTTCCTGAATTTTCGTATCATTATTAAGAATATCGGTTTTTTACACCCCGGATGTTAAATCCTTACACATAAAGAAAGACTTTGGGTTATTTTCTAATTCACTTCTTTAGGAGGATTCGATCTTTCTTTTTTATAAAGTCTTATGTCTCAAATTTGCAATGTTTTTTAAAAAAAAGTACATCAGAATTCTTAGGCAAAAAATAATGGTTAAATTCAAAGAAAGACTCGTTTCGTCGATAAGGGTGGGTTTGCTTGTCTAGCTGGAATTTTATAAAAACTGAATTAAATGATAAGGATTTTTTGATCGATTGTCGCTCCGCGTCAGGATATCAGGAATCTACTCTCAAAGGAGCTTACAGTTTTCCTTTTATTAAAAAGGCTTTTGCCTCAGATCCGGAATCGCAGAAGAAGATGACCGGCCCCTTGGAAGAAATATTAAATTTCGTACAAAAAGAAGGTGCAACTCGAGTGGTCGTCTTTGACGAGGGGATGGGGATGTTTGCTTCGAGAATGGTATATCTTTTGAGAGCGGTCGGTTTTCAGAATACATTTTTATACGGAAATCGTTGGCCTATATCCGGAGTCGACCAAGAAAAAGGTTGCAGAGAAATGGAACTTGGTCCCGGAGATAAGCCGAGAAAACTTGAAGGTATAGTAGATAAAGCATTCCTTGAAAAGAATTTAACAAGGCTTCAGATTTTTGATACAAGGACACAGGAAGAATACGAAGGAAAACTTCCAAGGCTTACCGCACCAGAACCTGGCACGTTATGTGGTCGTTTGCCAGGTGCGTTTCTTTGGGACTGGAGAATTTTATATGACGGTCAAGGAAACCTAATCGAAAAAAACCAGTTCAATAAAAAACTCAGATCTTTTCCGTTCATGCCGGAAAGAACCACGGTGATCTACGATTACAACGGAGCAAGATCTTCTCTTTTGGCTTTAATGTTACGCGAAGTCGGTTATTTGGACGTTCATACATACCAAGGTTCTTGGTTTGAGTGGAGAAGGTCTAGCCTTCCGAAGCAAGCCGTCTCAGTTTATGGGCAAACGGGGGCTGCTGCGCCAAGAGTCGGCGGCTCGGACCGTAAATTATAAAGGGTTCCGTTCAAGATTCTTAATTATTCTTCAACAAAGGACTATCTCTTGTAGTAGGATATTGGAATTCGTTTTGACGATCGATGTAAAAGGAACCGTCAAAGAAGAATATTTCGTAAAAGATAAGAACTAAAAAACTACGTCGTTGAAACAGTAGAATTTTTCTGTAGAAATCATGGAAGTTTCAATGCCGAAAAGGGAAAAGAAAGCCGAATAAATTCTTGAGTGTGTATATTTCTAAAATCGAAATGGAGGGTTCGGTCCGGAAAAACATATAAGGAATCTCTATTGAAATCCGAAACGAACGATCGATTCGACGCAATTTCCATTCGAATTACTGAGAATATCATCAAATTTGTAATTCGTTTGATAGGGATTTTGAAAAGGGTCTAAACAAAAGAATGGAATCCGAAATTTTCGATGACTCGTTAGAATACCCGATCGTATTTTTTGATGGAGTGTGTAATCTTTGCAACGCTTCTGTTTTATTCTTTCTGAACCGGAATCAAAAAGAAAATTTAAGGTTTGCGAGTTTACAATCGTCTATCGCGGAAACAATTCTCGGGAAAAAAACAGAATTGAAAAATCCTCCGACCTCGGTTTTATTTTTGGAAAAGGGGGTTCTCTATCAGAAATCGGCCGCAATTATAAAAATTTGTGCGCATTTAACTTTTCCTTGGAATCTTTTTCCCTTGTTTCGATGGATTCCAAGTTCCATTCGGGATTTTGTTTACGATTGGGTTGCAAGAAATCGGTATCGATGGTTCGGTAGGTTGGATTCGTGTAGAATGCCTGATCCGAGTTTAAAATCCAGGTTTTTAGAAAATTAAAGCGAATTTGGTTTTTTATATCTTCGAAAAACTTCGGTAACGGTTCGTTTTGAATCAAGGTTCGAATTTTTTGGATAACTCTGTTTCAATCGATTCTTTCGTTTGATAAAGAGCTTGGTTGTTTGATTCGGTTTAAAATCTAAGTTTTATTCTTCTTTTTAAAAATGTAGGAACTCCCACATCCTAAGTAATGTAAGTTCTGTTCGACGTAGATAACGTCTTGATATTTCCGTAAATAAAGTGTAGTCCATTCAAACCTTAAAACGCTCGAAGTTCCCACAGAATTAGGTCTCTTTACGTTTTTTTGTGGTTTTAAACGACTTTTCGCAACGAAGTTAGTGCCTGTGTCAGCAGTCCACTGGTGAAGTTGGAGTGAAAATAGCATTTTGATTTCGTGGGAATTTCCGCATTGAAACGACTCTGATTTTCTTCCGCCGAACTCACGTTCAGAAGAAATGATTCTCAATAATTCAATAATATAGTTTAAATTCTTCTAAAAAGAGTCGAAAAACTACGCTTAGAAAAGAAAATAAAGATTTTATAAATAAAATCATTTAATATCTTCGATTTTTACCTTAGAAATTGAAGGAAAAAATCCTTGAATGGAATTTTGGAGCAATAAGAGTGACTTCAGAAATTATTTTCCGTTGCCGACGTTCAATTTAGGTCTCGGATTCCGGGGTTTTGCTTGGCGACATATTTTGGAAGAAATGATATGAAAAGAAAAACTGGCTGTATTCTGGCGGGGTTGCTTGTCCTCGGTCTATTTTTCAGCATAAAATCCTTTGCCAATACGAATCTTGAGGAAATCAAACTGGATAATCAATACCTTCAGACTTACAGAGGGCTGGAGGGGATTTGGATTGTTCCCAATCGAGTAAAAGAATCCGTCGAAGATTTAATCCACAATTTTGGAACGACGGAACACGAAGTTAAAAAAATTAACGGGATTCCTGACAACGAAAGAATTTCCGTAACTGAGCCTATCTTCTTTCCTTATAATGAAAATTTTATCAGAAGCCTTCTTTTGGAAGATAAAGGTCGCGAGATTTTTCGTACTGATCAGAGAGAATTCATTTGGCCGATCAGTTTTAAGCATTCTTTTGTTACTTCTCGACTGGGAAAAAGATGGAATGCAATGCATTCCGGGGTGGATATTGCCTGTCCAACTGGATCGATTGTGATTGCGGCGGCGGATGGGATTGTCCTGGAATCTAAAAAAGACGGCGGTTATGGAAATAAGGTTCTGCTTTCTCATCCCGGAATCAACGGAATCAATACTCTTTACGCTCACAATTCCCTTCTTTATGTGAAAGAAGGGGATAAAGTGAAAAAAGGGCAGATTATCGCTCTTTCTGGAAACACGGGGCATACGACCGGTCCTCACTTACATTTCGAAGTGCGTTATCAGAATGTCGTATTAAATCCGGAACACTATCTTCCGGTCTTTCAATCTTCTTCCGAGGCTCGTGTGGCGATCGCCCGGGAGACGATAGAAGAGTAAGTGCCCATCACGCGGGATTTTTGGAATCCCGAAGTTTATGAAATTCTTTTTCGATTACCGCCCGGTAAGGTAGCATTCGATTTTGATAATACTCTTGTAAGGAACGATTTCGGGGAAGCCGTGATGGAGCTTTTTCTTTCGCAAGGAGTTCCTGCTTACAAAAAAGACATTTCTCCTTTTTTAAGGGAGAATGCAGACAAGGCTCTTTCCGCTCGATTTCAGAATCCGGCTTTATTTCGTTCCCTCGTTCTTTCCGAATACGAATCCATTCAATCTAAATTCGGGCTTGAGGCATCTTATCGATGGAGTTCTTGGATTTTTTCCGGACATTCTCCGGAAGAATTAAAAGAGATTTCTAGAAAAGTATGGAACGAGCACGCATTTGATTCAGGTTTGCATTCCGTCAAAATCTACGAACCGATGAAAGAACTCGTCGGTCATCTTCTTGAAAATCGATGGGAGGTATGGATAGTGACCGCCTCTCCTCAGGAAATTATTCAATCCGTTTCTCCACTTTTCGGAATTCCGGCCGAAAGGGTTTTAGGAATGCAGTTATCTCTTGAGGACGGACTCCATTCTTCGGAGATATTGGAACCGTTTACCTACGGTATAGGGAAGGTCGAAAGACTGAAAGTTGCAACGGGTGGTTTTGTGGATCTTGCTTTCGGAGATTCTGTTAACGACTTTGCTTTGCTTGATTCCGCCACACAGACGGGAATCTTTTTAGATAGAGGAAATGGAGTTGTTCCTCCTCCTCTTACGAAGGTTCAGTCTGTTTCAAGTTGGAACGTTTTACAGAAAGTTGTCGTATAGGTTTTTTCGTTTTTTGAATTGAATGTAAATTCCTTGTATGAATCAATTTGAGATGTGCGAATATTCGAAAAGAATTATGAAGGAAAATTTTAGGTTTGAGAAAATTTGTAAAGTATGAAAAAGGAATTACAAGGAACTCTCGTTCTAGTTTCGGTTTCTTTGGGAAATTCGGGCGACTTGACTGCAAGAGCTAAGAGATTATTAGAATATTGCGATGTACTTATAGGAGAAGAACTCAGAACGACTTCCACTCTTCTCAAATCCCTTTCGATTTCCAAACAATTTCTTCTCTGCAATGAACATACGACCCCCGAGGAAATTCGTAGTCTTGGTCAAACCGTGGTGGATTCCGGTTTGACCGTTTTGATTTCCGATGCGGGAACTCCCGGAATCGAAGATCCGGGAGGAGAACTCGTTGGGGAAGTCTTAAGAAGAGGGGGAAACGTGCGGAGTGCTCCCGGCCCGACTGCATTCGGAGCTGCTTTAAGTATTTCCAGTTTTAAAACTTCTCCATTTACTTTCTGCGGTTTTTTGTCCAGGGATTCTTCGGAACGGAAGATGGAATTAAGTCGTTATTTAAAACCGGGACATACGATTGTATTTTATGAAACACCTTACAGATATAAGGCCGTTCTTCGTGACTTAGATTCCGTTTTGATAGAGACGGGAGAGGATAGAATGATCTTTTTTTGTTTGGATCTGACCCTGGATTCCGAATTTCAGTTTCGAGGAAAGTTGGGCGAACTCTTAAAAATTTTGGACACTCTTCCCAAAGGAAATCCAGTTGTCGTTCTTTCTCAAAGAAAGGGGCAACGGAATCAAAAGTCTTTTTCAAAGGGAGATAAGAAACACTTAAAGAAGTGAACGATCTCGGTCTGATTTAATTTAAATATTATAAATTATTAATATATATAATTTTAAGAATGTGGATTGGTTCTTGAAATTTTGAATGTTTTTCGTATTCGTCTTTTCTTGTAAACGATTGAATCCGGGTTTGTGTTTGCCAAAATTCTGGAAAGTCGAATTTTGGGATGAATTTGAAAAGAAAATATTCTTTTTTATAGGTTTTCCATTAACGAGTTGTATTCTTATCGGTGAAACCAGGTTATAGTTTCCTTTCGAAAAACGATACATCGGAATTCGTCGACTCCGTTAAAGAGCGGGTTTCGGAGAAACCGAAAATGTGTAGTCTGAAAAATTTGCACCCTTACTTTGCGGGATTGTTTGCGGATAGTTAAAGTTTCTCTGATACTGTTGATGGATGGATTTCCTGATCTTAGATTTTTATTGGACTCCTGTTAGGAGTATAAAACATCCGTTTCACTAGGATTTCCGCGGGACTTACAATTAAAATGGAATACTAAAAAGACTTAGAACGATTAATATAAGTTTAAATGTAGTCTTTTGTTTTCATAAAATCAGTAAATTTACTTTTTATGATAAGATTTTATATTGATAACAAAAAAATTTTGACTCAGTCCTAAAATAGTTTTTTGTCAATTAAAAAAGTGCGGAATTTTAAAATTAAATGTTTTTTAACAAGGAAAATGTAATGTATTTGATTCCATTGGGATCGGCGTGATCAGGGTTTAAATAATGGAATTATAATGGACCGATCAATCTTATCTTAGGCCTGTCCAAAAACATCAGAATATAGGAACCTCGACGAAAACTTAAAAATTATAGAATATGCTCGAAAGCTTGTAAACTATCAAAGGGGCGTAATTGGTGGCAACTTCTATATTTTATTACGAACTTACTGAATTATCGTAACTAAGGTTTTGGGAAAGGTTCTTATTTCAAAATGAATATAAGACAAGTTAACTTCAAATTGGGTTACTTACTACTCGGACGCGTGAAAAGAATATTGTAACAAATTTATTTCAAAAGTTAGAATGTTAGATCTTCTTCAAAAAAGCCAACGATTTTAGATTCGGTGAAATTTTGTGAGAACTTCTATATCTTTGCAAAAATCGTCCCTTAATTTTGGTACCATTTTCATACATCCGAGTAGTAATTCGAGTTGATGTTCTAAATTACATATTTCTCCTAACCTTGATGAATTGAACGGGAAAGCTATAAACGTTCGTTTTGATTGAAAGACAAATTAAAATTTTTTCAAATGTTCAAGCATTTCCGGAAAAGAATTTCTGTCCAAGTCCAAGCGCTTACAAGGAAAACGATCGGTGCCGATTCATCCTCCAAGATGAAACTGATGCTTTTTTGAGATCGTTCTTGGATATTAACCGAAATCGAGTATTTAGAAACTTAGAAGCAAAAGAAGATTCTTCCTGTTTAAAGCGTATTCCAAAAAAAATCCGGAAAAGTCCAATCCAAAATTCCTTTTGAAGTTTGAGAAGATTTTGCAGATCAGGATCCTGAGATTATTTTCCAATTTTTTGAAGTATGATAGTGATTCCTCGAAGACTTTGGCTGAAAAAAGATCTGCACGAATGATTTTTATTCGACTTGGATTCTGAAGAGCCATTCCTCCATTTTCTTTTTTACGAACGTAAGGGATCTGAAGATGCGGTTTGTAATAATAAGCGGAACACCCAACGTTCAAAGTTAGTTTTAGTTTTGTTTCGATTGGGAGTATCCATACAAAATTGCAAAGTGTTTTTTACGTCGCTTTCGGGAGTTCGAGAAACGGGGAACTCAATGAATCGAAATATAATTGTGCAATTACTTTTGCGTTTCGAACTCATGTTAATTTGACGTGAATTTGGAAAAAATAGAAGAGTCCAAAAAAATTCCTTCCAGGAACTTTTGAAAGTCGGTAGGAGGGGGACAATAAATTCTTTCTTCATGACCGTCCTCATTTTTGAAGGAAACTCCTATCGCGTGTAAGAGAGAACGTTTTGCAAAAGGAACTTGTTGTTTGGCTCCGATAGGGACTGTGCTTGTTTCTTTATTAAGAGAATTTCGTTTTTGTAGATTGGAAATATTCCTATTATCGGAAGGTGAAGTTCCCATTGGTTTTCTCGTTGTTGTGGAATTCAAATCGAATGATTTACCGTAAACATGGTCACCTACAATCGGATGACCTTTTTCACTCAAGTGAAATCGAATCTGGTGTCTCCTTCCCGTATGAAGTTTTGCGAGTAACACCGAATAATAATCTTTCAGATTTCTTTTTAAAATTAAAAATTCCGTAACAGCTTTGTTTCCTCCTGAAAATACTTTACGAACTTTTTTATTCCCGTCTTTGATATAACAGGTTTCGATGAAATGTTCCTCTTCCACAATTCCATCCACTACGCAGAGATAAATCTTTTCTGAGGTTTTTAAGATGCGATCTGCTTCCTGATTTTTGCCGGGATCTTTGCAGAAAAATACGAGACCGCTCGTGTCCAGATCCAACCGATTTACGGTTCGCAGATATTCAAGGGAAAGTTGTTTTTGCAGCCGATCCGCAAAATTTTCTCGTTTGGAATCCTTGGTTGCGTGAACCGGGATTCCGGAAGGTTTTTCGGCAAAAAGAAAGGATTCGTTTTCGTAGAATATTCTAATATTCAAATGTGTTTCGGACATTCTGTTGTCTTAGATCCAAAAGAGAGCTTCTGAAGTTTTTTTCGTCCTTTGAGAATGGAAAGGAAAAGTTTGTCTGCGCCTTTTCCACCAATTCTTTTTCTTCTGGTGTGAGAAACAAACAGTTCGCTCTGGAATTTTCGGGATCGGGTTGTCTCGTAAGAAGCTTTTTGATTTGAAACTTCTGAGGTCATCATTACGTTTGTTTTTGCGTGTTCGGCAAGATACATTTGAGTCGCCTTTTGGGAGGTTTCCTCGAACCAATATTCCAAAAGCAAGAATTGAACGTACGTCAGACCAAAAGGTTTTCACGGATCTTTTTTGCCAAAGGTTTGTGATCTGCCAAAAAAGGAATCCTGTATTTTCTTCAGCTTGTAACTTTGCGAATATAGATTTCGGTTTCATAGCCTTTTTTTCGAGGATTAAAGTTTCATTCTATTTTTTTATTTCCGATTGTAAAGTTGGAATGTTCCGTAAAATCCCGATTCTTTGTATTAGAGTTCATCTAAGATTCTTTGACACTTGTTCGCGTTTGTCGGTTTATGATTTTTTTGAAAAAATAAATGGTTTGTGTCTGAATTCTAATTTGCAAAAAGGAAGCCGGGTAAGATCGAAAGAAAATTCATTCTCGCGAACTTCCGTTAGACGAAACCGGATTTTCGGGCCGCCTTGGGTTTGAGCACTCTTTGCTCTCGTTTTAAATTTTCCTCTAAAAAGATTCTTCCACTTCGTGGTCGCGGGAGTTTCTAATTCGATACGTTTTGGTAGAGTAGCCCGCGTAGGCTTTGGGTGATTCCTTCGTGTGGTATGCGTTTTATATTCTTCCCTTTTAGTAATTATAATCTAGCTTATAAGAATCGTGATTATTATTGGAGTCTATTTTTCCAAGAGATAGTTTTAGATTGACAAAATTCTGCTATATTAGACAAAAAGGGGAGATGAACCCAGCTATGGAAGGATTGGAAACAGATAAAGAGTCTCCCTCTAGCGAGCATATCACCGAAGTTGTTAAAGAAAATCTCAAACTGATTCGCCACACAAAAGGGTTCTCCTTGGATAAACTGGCTTCCCGTTGTGGTGTGAGTCGGGCTATGCTTTCACAGATTGAGCAGGGCAAAAGTGTTCCGACAATTTCCGTTCTTTGGAAAATTGCAAACGGTCTTAATGTTCCTTTTAGTGAGCTTCTCAAGGAAAAAGGCTCCGAAGGTGTGATCGTGATGAAGGCGGAGAACACCAAGGTTTTGTTTTCCAGTTCGAAAGTTTTCTCCAGCCGTGCTCTTTTCCCCTATAACGGAAATCGAAAAACCGAATTTTACGAACTCATTTTAAAACCGGGTGGAATCGAAGTTGCAGAACCCCACTCGTCCGGGACTACCGAAAATATCGTTGTTGTTTCCGGTAAACTTCGTCTTCGAGTCGGCGAAAAAGTTGTGGAACTGGAACCGAAAGATTCCGTTTTTTTCAGAGCCGATATTCCTCACGAATATTCCAACCCAACGGATCAGGAAACTCTAATGTACCTGGTTATGGATTATAGAGACGAAATTAGTTAAGTCCTTACGTTTCTGGTCTGAAGAGGAAAATCCACCAACAATTTCTTGTAGGATTTTTAAAAAGAATGTTAAAACGTTTTTCCCCGATCATCCCTTTTTCTTTTCTTACGTTTGTTTTTTCCTCGTTTCCATTTTTATATTCGGAAAGTCCTCTGGTTTCGAAATCCGATTCGATTTATACCGAACAGATATCCTGTCATCCTAGCGATTGTATTTCCCTCAAATTGGAGGAACTTCTTTCCGAAGGTGTTCGATCTAAGATCACAGGTTTCATGTCCGAAAACGCAGGAAAGATTTTGATCGATACGTCCGATTCTCCTCGGAAGATTGATTCCGAAGATTTAGAGGATATTCGAACTGTTCTGGAAGAAATTTCCAAACGAGACGGTAAGGTTGCGATTGAAAAACTGCATATCGCGATTCGTTCGTTTCAACTTCCCGATCCTCCTTTTCTCAAAGACGTAGGTCTTGTAGGTTGGAATGTTTTTAAAAGAATTTATAGGAAAATCTATTATAGAAATACTGCAGACTATCACGCAAAGGTTTTGTATCATCCAGAAACGTTAAATGTCTTTCTCGTGTATTTCGTTCATCATAAATATGGAGATATTTGTAACACGGTTTTTGCGAACTGTAACGAAATCGAATATTTGGACGATGACACATTTGATTTACAACTTTCCGGGGCTTTGAGGGAATCCAGGGAAAAGAGAATCCCGATTAAGGTCGCTTTTCGTCAAATCGAAGCAGTCCTTCCAGAAGCGAAGATTGATTTGGAATATCTCAAAAATGTCAATCGTTCCACTCGAATTTACAAATGGATGGCGGCGGGAAAAGAAAGAGAAGTTAAACCTGTGGCCAAATCCAGATTTTTAGCGTTTCAAGCAGTTATTACTGCGATCGATTATTCTTTAACCGTTTACGATATGATATCGGCTCTCATTTTATATGAACCTGCTGCGGAAAGAAAGATCGAAGTGAATTATATCGAATCCGAAAAGGGAAAACGAATTGATTCGGTGATTTTTTTTCCCCCGGAAGACTTAAAGAAAAACTGAAACGTATCTCAAAAAAATATCGGGCTCTTAACTTTTCTGTACTTACCATGGAGCTTGTTCGGAACTCAAATTTTTTATATAAGTTCTATTCAACGGAGCAAATTCCAAAAAAGGAAACAGTTTTTAGTAGATTACGATCGTCCCTCTCGGAAAGAGAGGGACTCGCAAGTTTTTTAGCGGAAAAAGATGAACGTGAGAAGCAGAAAAGTGGGAACCAATATTCCAAAAGAATAAAGTATGTATCCACCGAAGCTCGGCATCTTTACTTTGTTCTCCTCCGCGACGGACTTTACCATAAAGTTAGGAGCGTTTCCGATATAAGTGAGCGCTCCCATAAACACGGCTCCGACCGAAATCGCTTTTAAAATGCTTTCCGCGTGTGGATCTGCGAGAATCTGAGCCACGTTGGTCATACCTAGAGTTCCTTTCGCCAAAGATAAGAAGGTAAGATAAGTCGGTGCGTTATCCAAAACTCCCGAGAAAATCCCGGTCACCCAGAAGAACTGCCAAGTTTCGGTAACTCCTAGTTCTTTTCCGTGGTGTTCCAAAAGGATGAGTGCCGGAATCATCGTGATAAAAATTCCGATGAATAGATAGGCGACTTCTTGGATCGGATGAAGAGTGAATTTATTATGTTCTCTAACGTGGCCTTTGGTCGTAAATTTGGAAGCGAAAATCAGACCGATCAAAACTCCTTCTCTGATAAATGCGATGTACGGATTTTCATTGATCGCAGGAATGTAATTTTGATTCAAATATGCAACCGACAAAACAACTCCAAGTAACCAGATGAAATTTACCTGACCTTCCAGGCTGATCTTTTCTTTATGAACGTGGTCTTTCTTGAGATCTTTAACGCTTTCTTTTTTGTAAACGATCGTATCCCAGATAAAATAAAGGATCAAAAGAAGAATACTCGCAACGAGTAATTCCGGTAAAAGCTTAAATGTCCAAGTGAACGGAACTCCGATCAGATAACCTAAAAACAAAGGGGGATCTCCCAGAGGAGTTAAGGAACCTCCGATGTTCGAAACCAAAAAGATAAAGAAGACAACGGTATGAACCACGTGCTTTCTTTCCGAGTTCGTTTTCAAAATCGGGCGAATTAGAAGCATGGAAGCTCCTGTGGTTCCGATAAAGGATGCAAGAAAGGTTCCGATGATCAAAAAGATCGTGTTGTTCAAAGGTGTTGCTTCGATATCTCCTTTTAAACGGATTCCGCCTGAAATGTAAAAGAGTACTCCAAGAAGAATGATAAATGGAACATATTCGAACACAAGAGTATGAACGATTTTACCGAACCATCCGTGCAGAACCAAGATGATAAACGAAACCGCCGCCAAAACAAGCGCGAGGATCAGTTTGTTCGTGTTGCTTTCCCACCAATGAGAGGTAGTCTGCGAAACGATTGGTAAGAGTGCGATACACAAAAGTATAAGAACGAAAGGAATTACGCTCCAATACGGAAGGTCTTCCCCCTCTTCATGATTACCGGAGGAATCTTCTTGCGTATGAGAAGAGTCCTGGGTCTGAACGGTATTTTGTGTGTTCCCAATCGGTTCGTCCGCTAAAAGCGTCGCTGTGGGTAGGGTGAGAAGGATCGCCAGAAGGACGGATGTAAGTTTTTGTTTCATTGCTCGTATCATCTGAAGAATTTTTAGACATTCTCAGAATTTGGAAGAAAGAGTTAAAGTAAAAAGACTGTCTTTCTCTTTTTTTTCGGCGAATTCTTTTTCATTTGGCACTCTTTGGGGGGTTTTATGTTTTTAAAATCACCTTTTGGCTGTTAAACCTAGTAAGAGTTCCTACAGTTTTGAAGTTTGGGAACAAGCTCACAACTAAAAGCCCGTCTCAAAACTGTCTTTTGTAGAGCGGCATGCGACATGTCATCAGTCCTTGTGGAGCACGCGTTTGTTCGTTGATCACCTCATCGGCAATCCTGTTCTGCTTGGATCATTCTTGTTTTCCACTCCGTATTTTCCGCACCTGGAAAGGGCCAGAACTGGTTCCATTCGGAAACCGTTTTACGTACTTTTGCTGCAACGATTGGATCGGTTTGGCAGATTCGAACCAATCGGTTGTACGTACTCCGACGTGCCATAATTGCCCTTCCAATTTCAGCTCGGTCTTCTATACGACTCGCTGTCGCGTAATAGGATACCAAACCGGAAACAGGGTTGATCTTAGGAGCAGGAAGATTTTTGGGATCAAAGCTATTTCCGTATTGAAATCCGGGATAATTCAACTTGTCCCATTCCGGATCGAAAAACGTGATAAAACCTGGGACGTGATGATCCACTGCGTGTGTTAGTTCGTGATGGATTGTACCCCGAGGATCCCAATCAGAACCAAGATCAGAATCAAGGTAATTTATCCAGGTGCCAGTGCTATCATCGAATATCCTAGCGCGGTCATAGGATGCAATTCGATCTTGTACATTCAAAAACATGGAACCGGTAAAGTTAGTCGCTCCAAGGGAGAACCCGCCCAAAACCTTTAAATTTCTACAAAGCGTAACGCTTTCCACGCCTGCTTTGATCCAATAACCCCTTGGATATCTGGCTATTTCCGTTTTTAACATTTCCACGTAATAATTGAGATCCTCCTCGGTATAATCCACATCACAAGTAATCGGAAATCCTTGCGTGGTACGGGTAATGATTTGTACGTCTCGATCGTAGCTCGACACTTGATCCGGAGGTTGCAGCGTCGTTAATACAAGTAGAAGGTCTTCCTCCGAGGAGTCGTCCTTTTTCTCACAGGCGGAGACCAATGCAATTAGAATCAAAAAACACAGAACGAACTTTACCTTCATACGGATAACCTCGACGCTTCATAGGGATGTATTCGAGTTGTTGAAAAATGAATTCTTCATTGATTCCCGTTTCATGGAAACGATCGATCGAAGCAGTTTTGTTAATCTAGACAATGGAATTTTTCAATAACTCTATTATAGCCAACGGTTTACGGTATTTAAAAATGCCAAAATTTTTCGTATTTAAGTTAGGGATCGGATTATAAAATAAAAAAATCGAAATTATAGTAGGTCTAAGCAAGGTTTCAAAACGTTTTCTGTTCAAACTATTGGATGGATCGTTTGCAAAATTTATTTATGTAAACTTGATTTTAGGATTTTACAGAACTATCTATTAACATCTAAAACCCTACATTTTTGTTAAACTCAAGCTGCATCGCTTCTATGATCGCTCGACAGACTTTAAGTAGCACTGATTCGTACGCCTTGAATTTTAGCACAATTCGCTTTTAGGCACGGAAATTATCTATTGCTCAAGTATCTGGATTTTTTGGAATTTGAACGTAACGAAATGCGAATAAAATTGTGCGAAAAGGTGCTTTATGGATGTCTTATGGGAAGAGGGTTCCCAAAACGGGATTTTAAGAAGAATGGAAGCGTTATTCGCTAAAAAAGAATGTCTTACCCCGACGGAGATCGAACAGAGATTGAAATCCGTTTCCATCCAACCTACCATGCAGAGAATTTCGATTTGTCGGTATGTTCTTTGCGAAGCCGATCATCCCACCGCCGAAGAAGTCAAAGAATGGGTTGATAGTCGTTCTTTTAAGATGAGTCTTGCAACGGTTTATAATACGCTCAATATTCTCGTTTCAGCCGGTCTTTTGAGAGAATTCAAATTTTCCTGTTTGGGAAAATCGGTCTATGATAGTAATATCGTGGATCATTATCATTTCTTCGATGTAAAAAACGGGAAATTTCACGATATAGATCCTTCTTTACTTTCACTCAATTCCCAACTTCCCGCGGAGTTTCAGGTCAGCAAAACGGATATCTTGCTGACTGGGAATTTGATTCACTAGAGATTGATTGCCTCTCCCAAAGCCGCGCCGAAGGATTCCATCACGGTTTCTGAAAGTGTGGGATGTGCAAAGATTGTGGATGCGATTTCTTTCGCGGTCAGTTCCTGAGTGATACCAAGAGCGACTGCGGGTAAAAGTTCCGTAACCCCGGGACCAATGAGATGTGCTCCTAAAATTTCTCCGGAAGATTTATCCACGACCACTTTCGTAAAACCTCCCGTGTCTCCCATCGCTTTGGCCCTACCACTGGCGATAAAAGGAAATTTTCCGACACTGATCGTGTAGCCCATGTCGATCGCTTTTTTTTCGGTGAATCCGATGGAAGCGATTTCGGGATGGCAGTACGTACAACCCGGAATTGCATCGTAATTGATCGGAAGATAGTTGAGAAGGTGCGGATTTCCTGAGAGAATCGAGATCGCTTCGGCGGCCTTAATACCTTCCATAGACGCGACGTGTGCGAGAAGTGGAGGGCCGTTACAATCTCCGATCGCATAGATATGAGGAACACTCGTTTTGTATTGAAAGTCCGTTTTTACGAAACCTTTTTGTAAAAAGACGCCGATCTCTTCCAGATTCATCGCGTCCGTGTTCGGAACGAGACCTATGGAAACCAGAATTTTCTCGGTCTCCAATATTTCGCCGCTTTCTGGAAAGTTTTTTCCTTTCAGAAGAACTTTTACTTTTCCGTTTTCAACCGCGGCGTTGGAAACTCCAACTCCGGTGAGGACTCGGATTCCTCTTTTAACGAAAGACTTTTCTAAAAATGCAGAGATCTCTTTATCTTCTACGGGAAGAATTTGATCCATCATTTCGACTAACGTGACCTTTGTTCCCATCGTAGAGTAAAAGTCTGCGAACTCGACCCCAATCGCGCCTGCACCTACGATCAAAAGAGATTCCGGAATTTTTTCCTGAATCATCGCAGTTTTTGAGGAAAGGACCGTGGTTTCGTCAAAAGGTAAACCGGGAAGTTCTTTGGCTCTTGCTCCGGTGGCGAGGATAAAATGTTTGGAAGTGATTTCTTCTTTGGAAGTATCTGGAAGCCAAATTGTATTCGAATCTTTGAATACTGCGCTTCCTTTTTTACGGGTGACCTTATTTTTGTTTAACAGAAATTCCACGCCCGAAGCCATACTGTCTGCGACGTTTCTGGAACGTCGAATGATTGCGGGAAAATCGGGTTTCGCGCCGGAGAGATCGATTCCGAAATCTTTTGCGGAACGTATCTTATCTAAAAGATGAGCCGATTCCAAGAGAGACTTTGTCGGGATACAACCCCAGTTTAAACAAATTCCACCCGGCCTTTCTTTTTCGACGATACATACGTTCATTCCTAGTTGAGCGCCCCGGATTGCGGCGACGTAGCCTCCTGGGCCCGCTCCGATAACAGTGAGATCGTAGGATTCTGGCATAAAATTCTCCGGAGTTATGGATAGATTTTTATCAAGGTTGGGCAAGAATTTTTTGAAATCAAATGGATATTCCTAAAAATTTTCAGTCCGTCCCAAACCCGGAATGATTTGACTTTTTGGAAAAATTCTGTCGTGACAAGTCCCTGCCCATTGAATTGCGACTAATGAAATTTATTTTTATCTTATTAATAGGCTATTGAACCGTTAAATCAAAAATTTAACAAAAATCAATTTCTCAATTAGCCGCAGTTAAATTTAGAACTTGTCCCAAAACTTAGGATGGAGGAGACTTCTACGGGAGTGTTCCAACAATAGGTCCATTTGAAAACCGATAAACTGTCCAAGGAACATGATCTGCGGGAATTCTCACTCTATATTACGAATTTATGATATGATTGTGCTGATTTTTTTAAGGTTTTGGGACAAGCTCTGATTCTTTTATTCATAGATTCTTGCCCCACATAAAATATCAGCGAACAATTGCCAACTCGCTATCTCAGGATTTAGATCCGGATTTGAGTTTCTATAAAACCCGATAATATCCTCGGAATACGCAAGTATATTTTCTAAAAACGTTTCAATATCGCAGCACTCCCACATTTCTTTGTTTTGTCGGTAATCTTCAATCAATTCCATCAGAAAGAATTTGAATTCTTTCTTGGATTTCACATTTTTTCGTTCCATTCATTTTCTCCGATTTCCTTTTTACAATGTCGCATAATGGAGCCGTACAACATATGCTTTCAAGTTCAAGCGATATTCTTAAGAGATCGAATCTTTATTTTTAAATTTAATGCGACTATACTTTCAAAAGAGTTGCGACATCACAATTTACACCATTTTCAATTTTTGAAAAGTTGACTTCCAAATGAATTGCGGAACTTATGTTCAAACAAATGACCTTAGGGTTAAAGGAAGAATGTTATGGCAAAAGAATATTTTGGAATAAATCAACTGTATGGCCTTGAACATCTATACATTAAAGAAAAGGATATCGGTATTCTCCGAGGAATTTCTGGAGAATTAAGTGAAAGTATCAAATTAAAAGGTAGAATAGAGCGCGAGATTCTTGGGATAGAAATGACAAATAAAGAAAACCCTAAAACCTCTGACCCTGTTGCAATGGATCCTATTACGGATGGTTGCCTTCTCATGTCCGAACCAATACTTGTTATTCTTGAAGAACTTGGGTTTCAAGATTTTAAAGCGTTACCTGTTATTTTAAATCATAAACCTACCAAAAGAAATTTTAATTTTTGGCTTTTTAAATGCTCTGAGCAATTAAAATTCCCTTTACAAAAGGAAGTAATATGTTTCCACGCGGACAGAAGTACGACGGTATATTTCAACAAAGCTGCTAAAGAAAAAATAGAAGCTCTAAAGCCAAATTGTATAAGATTTGAAGTTCCTTACAACATTAATGAATTCTAAACTCCATTATTAGGAAAATAAAAAATGAATGCAATTGGTCTGAATTTTGATCCGGTAAGCGAACGAAAATTGGGGAAATCAAAATTAGGAGGAAAGCCAGATTTGCCTGAGAGCTTACCTTATCCTAAAAATGCAAACGGCTATGACATTCCTTTTTTATGTCAATTGAATCTCGGTGAATTTGATAATGAAATAGCATCAGAAGGAATTTTATATTTTTTTTGTCAACTTGATGATACAACCGAGTACGGCACTGTTCTTTTTTCAAAAGATACAAAATCTTTAATTTCATCAGATTCCCAGCATCTCGATGTTGAAATTACATACCCATTAACCGAAAGAGCCATTTCTTTTAAAGTGTTCGAGGAGCTACTTGAAGGTGATGAGAATTATTATGAAGTAATGGGAAGATCCAGAATTGGTGGAAGCATATTTAAAGCCGGAGCAGATTATAGCGAGGATGGAAGGGTTTCATTATTGCAGTTCAATAGCAATGAGATCGAAGAACTCGAAGGTGAAGTAGAAGAGTTTATTCATTTCTTCATTGATTTAATCGATCTAATATCTTTAAATTTTGCTAACGTTTTTGTAACAAGTCAGCATTAGAAGTTACCTCAAAAATATCTTAGAATGATGGCATCCGCATTTTAAGTAAAGATAAAGTATTTTTGAAATAACTTATAGTCTCAAACCTTACACGAAATAGTAATAATACGAAATCCTGTCTCATCCTTGCTTGCGATAATACTCGCCTTGGCCACGCGTATGGTTTTGTCTTTTCGATGGCCAACTATTAATGCCGCACAAAAAGACAAGAAAATGATTCTGTAACATTTCGCGCATAACGTAAAATTTGACTGCTACCCGTAATCCAAGATGTTACAAACAAAAAAGATTCTGACGGTTCGGTGTTCTAATTATTGTTTGGTCCGAGTTTTGGAAGTATCCGCTTCAGAATCAGACCGTGAAAGTTTATTAAGGCACGACGCGAGAGCGGTTGAAAAAGACGGAGACTTGTTTATTACGATTCTGCTTCGGAAGAAAAACTGGACTTTTTCAAACTCTTCCAAGATAGAATAGAACTTTTCGGTTGATCATTTTTGTCTATAACTTGTTTTTTTATCTTCATTATTAAACGAAGATGTAGGTTTGTCACAAAATGAAGACTCATTGTTCGTCTACGACATATGATAAGAAATAAACGATAATAAGGAAATGCCGCGACGGACTTGAAATCAAGACGAATAAAAATGAAGAAAATTAAAAAGAATGTCCCAGGATGTAGAGCGAAAATAATAATGCAGATTCGAGATGGGAGAAAACGCTAAAATCGAAATGCAAGTCGGCTAAAAAGCTCAACCTTCAGGAAAAGGTCATGAAACACCAGACGAAAAATCTGATAAATTTTAAAACATATAAGTTTTTCGGAATTCATTCGCTGTGGTGTATGGGGAACAGGCACGGCCAGGTGTAGGCAAAAACTTTCGATAGCTAGGAAAAGTATATGAAAGCAGACGAGATCACGGCGCAACTAGAGACATTTGTCGCCGACTTGAACAAAATATACGTCGCCTTACACGCGACTATTTTCGAAGACTCCGAAGGATTTGGGTTGAGTTTTGATTTCTGTAGAGAATGGAACGCGGACAATTTCGACCAATTTCCCATTAAAACAAGGATAGAAAGCGTCGACGAGAACGAAAATTTGTTGAATCTTGCCATTGAAAAGATGCTGCAAAAGCGGATGTTCCAAAAGGCAAATTTCCAAAAGCCTTTTGTTATTGCTCTCACGTATTGGTCAGAGTACGAGGAGCCGAAAAACAAATTCATCGTGACAGAAGAGGGCTTCCAAAATTTCGATGCCAAGATTTTAAAAAAAGCTAAGCAAGAAGACGAGCAGGGAAAAGAACGCTACTTCGTAAAAAACGATTTCAATTCCAATAAACCGCCTTCTCCGGTCAACTCACCGAAGTTTTGGCGCTTTAACGTTCAAGGCCTAACGCTTAGGCAGCATGCGGGGGTATGGGAGAGGCGGGTAATGTCACCGAAACCACCTTTGCAACAAAGAAAGAATTAACAGCCGAAGTGAAGCTGCTTATTTTCGCAAAGGAAAAGATAAATTTCTACGAAATAGATCCGACAGATCCGGAAAAGATGGAAATACATGTAGAATCTTCGATCAGGGAATTTGTGGAGCTCAAACGAAAATATAATCAAGAAACATGAGCTAACTTATTTCTGGGTAAGAAATAATCTAAATCAACAATATATTTATAAAATTCTAATATACTAAAATTCGTTTTGGAGATAAACCATGAAACACCACCTCACCTACAAAGACGACAAGTCTGACAAATTTTGGAACATAGAAGTTTCCGGAACTTCTTTTACTGTAACCTATGGGAAAACCGGAACAGCCGGGCAAACGCAGACAAAAACATTCGGCAGCAAAGGGGAATGTCAGAAGGAAGCGAAGAAGCTTTTGAGTGAGAAGTTGAAGAAGGGATATATGGAAGGAGATAATTTTGCTAAAACGAAATCCGCTTCTACAGACAAGAAAAATGAGATCAATTTAAGCAATTTTTTAAAAGAGTCGGAATTTCACAAAATCATCGCCATAGGAGATCAACTGCTGACGAGCGTGACTGGCGCCGATAGAAAAACCGTACTGGAAGTCTTATGCAGTGCCTGTGATGGAATACTCATCGGCTTAACCGACGAAGAGGAAGAGGGCTACAGCCAGCGCATCAAAAAGGAAACGGGACTAAAACAAAGCGACGCGAAAAAGTTTTACAAGAAGAAATTTGTCGAATATAAGAACGAGCTTAAAAAAACTCAAAAACCCAAATCGAAGCAGAATAAGGAATTGCTGGAGCAATTGGACTTTGAATTAAATGTAGAACACTACATAAAAAAGAAGAGTCTAGAAGAAATTTGTGCCCTCATCAGAAAGATGGAAGATCTTGTACCGGACGACAAAGTCCAGGGACTTATTATAGACCACGTATTTGGACGCATGGATGAATTTTACGAAAAGAAAAAACCGAAGAACTTCAAGGCCATATTGGATGCTTATCTCGCGATTGTCCCTACCCTCGGCTTTCCTAACAAACTTGTCTACAACCAATTTCGTGTAGGGGAAGGAATTGCCTCACTCACAATTGATGCAGGTGTTTTGTTTGAGAATAATGAGATTCTCGAAGCGGGACTCGCTATGGTACCAGCCTCAATTACGTATAAGAATCTCGCTTTTTCTTTAGCTCGTCATTACGCCGTCCAAAAAGACAAAAAAATGCTCTTACAGTATGTGGCTCATGGTATAAGACTCGATTGCCCCAAAAAATGGTTCATGTCGAATTGGTTTAATTCGTTTAGAAAAGACGAAGAATTCGTAACTCTTGTAAAACGCGCAAAGAATTGGTGATTTCTTCCCATTCTTTGAGAAATCGTCCGACAGATCCGGAAAAGATGGAAATACATGTAGAATCTTCGATCAGGGAATTTGTGGAGCTCAAACGAAAATATAATCAAGAAACATGAGCTAACTTATTTCTGGGTAAGAAATAATCTAAATCAACAATATATTTATAAAATTCTAATATACTAAAATTCGTTTTGGAGATAAATCATGAAACACCACCTCACCTACAAAGACGACAAGTCTGACAAATTTTGGAACATAGAAGTTTCCGGAACTTCTTTTACTGTAACCTATGGGAAAACCGGAACAGCCGGGCAAACGCAGACAAAAACATTCGGCAGCAAAGGGGAATGTCAGAAGGAAGCGAAGAAGCTTTTGAGTGAGAAGTTGAAGAAGGGATATATGGAAGGAGAAGAGCGAGCTTCTTCCGCACCGGTCGCAAAAAAAAATGCACCGCAGAAAAAGTCGGAGATAAAAAAACCGGATTCTTTGCTTTCCGAAACATTTCATAAATTCTTGAAGGTTCGCGTTGGAGATTTCGAATCATCGACGTATTCTAAACTATTGCAAAAGATGAATTGGGAAACTTTAGCCGGAGAAGTTTTCGACGCGGTTTATCTCTATTGGGAAGAACTGGGTAAAAGCGAAAAATCTCCCGTCGGCATTTTTGATATACGATGGGACGACGCAAACACGGATCACTGCATCGAATTCGATTACGATTTGGAAAGTAACGATCCCGAAAGCGCGTTAGTCGATGGTTCTATTCGAAATATTCCGATCCTAGATTTTTTTAATTTTATAAAAAACCATCTGAAGCAAAAACCGGTGAAAATCCGCGAAGTTTGGGGAGACGAGGATTTTTCAATAGTGAAGGATATTCTTTGCCGTTTGGCTCAAGAAGTGATCCGCAAAACGACCGAGACGGAAGTTTTCATAAGAATTCCGAAACAACAACCGTATTTTCTAATGTTTTCCTATTATCACGACGAAGACGCTTTTGTCTTTTTCGACTCGACAACGAAAGAACAAAAAGATCTGTATCCGACGCTCAAGCTCGGCAAATCTCCTCTCTTCAAGTACTATTCCAAAGGGAGTGAGTCCATAAGCGTTTTGGAAGCCGAAGAGATTGATCTTAGCGACATCGGTCTTTTCGAAAATCTAAAGGAGTTCTCTCTTTCAAATTGTAAAAAAATCACTTCCTTGAAAAGCCTTTGCGAATTGAAAAATATCCGCACTATTTCTATTGAAGAGGTGCAATTAACCGAGTTTCCCGATTTTCTGCTGGGGATATCTTCGCTTCGATCCTTGTATTTTACCGATAACGGTCCCTTTACGGAAAATAAAACGAATCTACCGAATTTTTCAAACGTCGAAAAACTTTGTCTAAACAACAACGCTCTGGGAGAAATACCGGAATTCGTTTACCGACTTTCAAAGTTAAAGGAACTGATTGTCATAGACAATCAATTGATTGAGTTCCCGGAACGATTGGCGGATTTAAAAAACCTTGAAAAGATAGATTTGGCGAGAAACGTCATTACCGGGATTTCCAATCTAACCCGCGCTTTTGTCCAGGTCAAAGAACTGGGACTCTACGAAAATCGACTGGCTTCTTTGGAGGGGATCCGCAATTTTCCCAATTTAGAGCAGCTTCTGGTTTGGCGGAACGAATTGGAAACGATCCCGGTCGAAATCGTCGACCTGAAAAAATTAATCCGAATTAGTCTGCCGGAAAATCGTATTTCAAACTTGCCCGATCTGAACGTGGAATTGGAATCCGTGAAGGAATTAAGCCTTGGAGAAAACCGAATTTCCAAGTTGCCTAAATCCCTCGTGCAATTTCCCAACTTGGAATCCTTGGACTTGGATGGAAATCAGCTCGAAGAATTATCCGATCTATTCGGAAACTTCAAAAAATTGGAAGGTCTTTATCTTAGTAACAACGGACTTGCCTCTCTTCCGGTGTCTATTGCTCAATTGAAATCTTTGGAAGACTTATCTTTAGAGAATAATAAATTCGCGGAAATTCCGGAAATTCTCAAAGAGCTGAAAAAGCTCAAGGAGCTTTGGATGAACGATAACCGGATATCCGAATTGCCGGAGTTCCTTTCCGAAATGAAAGCGTTGCGTGAATTAAAAATCGGCAATAACCCGATTGCACAAAACCAGGAAGAAGTAAAAAATAAAATGGCGCAGATCAATTCCCGGATCACGCTGTATTTTTCCTGAAAAGAAGTAACAGCCGAAGTGAAGCGACTCATTTTTTCAAAGGGAATGAGAAATTTCTACGGAATAAATCCGACAGATTCGGAAAAATGGGAAATACATGTGGAATCTTCGATCAAGAAATTCGCAGAGCTCAAACGGAGATTTCAACGTTGGCGCGCTTTTTCTGCGGTACGCATTAGATATATTACTATAATAAGATAAGCTCAGGTTGTTTTTTGTTATTTCGTTCAGGATATCTCCTATGAAATATCGTCTAACTTACTTTTTTCATGTGTCCGAGTGGTAAAATAACGTGAGTTCGGTCCAGCGAATCCGAAAGGGATCGACGCGAGGTCAAGTTATTGGTATTTTACAGCGCGTCCCAAAACCTGAGGAAGCGATTCTTAGAGAGCGACACTTTAGTTTCTTTTGGAATAGGTTCTTATATTTTCGATCTTTTAATCCAGGGACTGAGCTAAGTGCTCTTTTTTTTCAGAACGAGTAGTATTCTTCCCGCGGAGTTTTTGAATTTGGCTTCGTTGAATCCGGAATAGATATGCATGATTTCAAATTTATGCCTCAGAATCATTTTTTCGATTTCGGGAAGATAAAAAACGCGCATAACGTGTTTGTCTCGAATTTCTCTGGCGTTGATTTGATAGATATAATTCACTTCCACCATTGTGGAAGTATCCGCCCTGACCAAACGGAAGCCTCTGTTTCTTTGAATCGTAGTGTTTTGGGATTTGATCTGAGTCACTGGGGTGATCGGTTTTCTTTTGATTGCTCGAAGAGGTTCCGCGTTCCAGATTTCAAGAATCGCAAGACCTGCGGGTTTCAGATTTTGTTCCATGAGTTTGAGAGTGGAGTCTATTTCTTCGTTCGTCAAAAGGTAGTTAAACGAACCGAACAAACTGATGACACAGTCGAGAAGAGCTCCGGACTGATAGGTTTGCATTGATGACACGTCGAACTTGCAATGGGAATATCTTTTTTTTGCTACGTCGATCATTCTAGAGGAAGAATCGATACCCTTCGGTCTATAACCGAGAGATTGGAAATAACGAACGTGTTCTCCCGTGCCACAGCCCATATCAAGGATGGTCATGATCCTGTGTTTTCGAAAAAGGCGATCTAAAAATTTGGCTTCAGAATCGATTTTACGTGCGGGCTTTTCAATATCGAAATAGAATTCTGCCAGTTCATTGTACAACTTCATAAAAATTGGTTTAGAGGTCTTGAAATTTGCCCGTTAAATATATTAACGGCAATCTGCTTATGAAAATCCAATATTTCGGAATCATTTTCGTTTTTTTTAATTGTTCGTTCGGTGTTTTGGAAAGGCAGACGGGCGTAACCAAAAATTTATTTACCGGTGATACCTTGGTTTTTGGGGGAATTTCTATTTCACTTTTATTTCTGTTCGGTTTGGTTTTGAAGGGAAGTGTTCAAAAATCGCCATCGTCGAATCGGCGCATTTCGAGCGAAGATCGTGGAATGAATACGAACTCGACGATACAAGTTGCAACTGAAACGGCCCAAACACAAATGTTGGAAACTCGTTTAGAAGAAACGAAAATCGAAAACCCGACGTTTCAAAGTAGCGCTGAGTTTTTGCGGAAAGCGAATGCGGAACGAATCCTTTCTTCTTCCATACCAAAGTCGAATCAAACTCGTGCGGTTTGGAAACGGGAAATTCCTACGCATCCTGAATTAATTCTCTCGCACCGAAAATTTTTAGAGCGGCTTGGTTCCCGTCTTGGCATGGTCGAAATCTATTTTTTAAGCGGTGACGTTTCATTGCTTTTGGCATCTCGTAAGGGGAAAGTGCTTCATATTCCTGAATCTCCGGAAGAAAATATGCTGACCGAAAAAAGTTTAAAAGAGATCTGGGAAGGGAGAATTGAATTTACCGATACTTCTGTTTTTATACCTTTGTCTACCGGAGTTCGACCTTTCGGCTATCTCAAGATATTATCAAATGAATGGAATTGTTTGGACTATAGAGAGTTTCAAACCTGGAAAGAGGAATACGAAGAGCAGATTTCCATACAATTCGAATCTTCCGATCCGGAGACCGGATTCGGAAATCTACACGCGTTCGAATTGGATAAGATGCGAGTCGATGAGAGTATTTTAATATTTGCAAGTATTCTGACGGATTCTCCATCTCCTTACATTCTAAAATGGATATCTCTCTGGACTTCTAAGATACTTCGCAGACAGATTCGCTTTTATAGGATACGAAAAGACAGGATAGCATTCTTTGTCCTTCCGGAAGAATGGGAACATTTTAGTAAAAACTTAAAAGAACTCGTGGAATCTCTGCAAAAGGACGGGCATAGTGTGGATCTCAATTTGGGAGTTTCCATCTTGGAAGAAAACAGGGAAGAATGGTCGATGAATGCGAGAAAGGCGCTTGGATTGTCCATCGAAGAAGGACCGAACCGGTATATTTGTCTGTGAGTATCGATCCTTTACTCGACGAAAAATTTATTCTTACGATCTCCCAGATCTTTCCGGAATATCTGGAAAAAATAATAAACGTAACCGCGGTAAGAGAGGCGTTTGGTCCTTCCAAGAATGAGGGACTCTGTTACGAAAATTGTACGATGGTTGAATTCAAGGGAGAGATAGAAGGAAAGTTATTTCTTGCGATGGACGGCTATACGAAATTGAAACTACTACCTATGGTGGCAAAATCCTTTCACATCGATCCTACGGTAAGAACAGATGCGCCTTCGATTCTGATGGAGTTTGCCAATCAGATCTGCGGTTTGTTGATTTCTGAAATTAAACTCGGAAGATTTGAAACTGATCTTTTACCGCCTGAAATGCTCAATCATAAACTGATACCGATTGATCTGGAAACATATAGGCAATACATCCTTATTTATTTTTTAAAGGATCTGAAGGCGAAAGAGTATTTGGGAAGAGTGTATCTCATTCTCCTAATGAAAAAATTTTAGGGATTTTCAAGGTCGTTTTGATCAAAAGAATTTTTCAAACAAGAATCTATCCCAAAATCTCGGATTGTAGAAACTTCTATAAGCGTTTAAAAACAATGAAGACCGTTTGAACCGCTTGACGTGATGTCGTTTTATAATGAACTTACTAAAATGATTATAATTGATTTCTTTTAGGGCTTTGAGATAGGTTATAGATCCGATTTCCAAAAAGCTTGTGTAAAATGTTAATTACGTTTTTTGAAAAAATACAACCTTTACTCTGTTAAAATCCATATATTCAAGTAAGATATGTCGACACAGCTTCTGAACCTAAAAAGGATTTTTTTTCTTCTTCTTTGCCAATTACACTGCGCTACATTTACGGGAACACTCATCAATTGAGAGTTAGGCCGAGACTTTATTTTCCTGTCTTTTCAGACGATGAAGGGGGCAGGGTCTTGAGGAGTCTTTTGCAGAATATTCCGCGTAAAAAAATTCCATTCTACATCCTACCTATTGTGGTCCCTTCTCATCCGAAAGAATCGATCGAAGGAGAATTGGCTAAAAGTTTTTTTCATCTGTTTTCATCCGTTTATTACAATCGTCTTTATTCGTTTCAGTATCTCAATCAAACCTATACTTCGAAAATTCTAGAGAGTACTTCGATCGAGGAAATTCGCAATGAGATGCCGCGATTTAGAAAATTATTCAATGAAGACTTCGTATTCATTTCTGAAGCGCACCTAAAATTCGGAGAATGTAAGATAGAAAAGGTTCCTTATAAAGAACTCGTGAAGTTCGAGGAGCGTGCCTACTATCCTAGAGATAAAGAAGACGAAGAGGAGACTGGGCTGATGGAAGTTCAGGTGAAAATCAAAACATATCTGATTGATTTTAAAAATCAGAAGATAAGATCGTTTGAAATTTCTGAAATTGAAAGAGGATACAATGATTTTGGACAACGGACTTGCCCAAATCTGATCAGAGCGGGAAAAATTGCCTTGAAGAACGTAGGTATATCTCATACAAGAAAGATTTTTCCTCAGTGGGAATATACGAGACTGAATTTGATCCGGAAGGATTCTGACCCGAATGTGCAGAAATTATTGGAAGAAGGCTTCCAATATTTCGGAAAAGGAGATAATGAGAACAACGGAATTTTTTTAATAAAACCGGGCGCGTTAGAGGTTTGGAAACGTGCCTTGGCCCAATCTGGAAATCGATCCGAGGGGGCGCTTGCAAACATAGCATATTATTATCTAAACAACGGTTACTTAGACGAGGCGATTGATTGGTTTCGAAAGGCTGCGGTCGCAAATCCGGATAGACAAAGATTTTGGAATTTAAGAATCGAAGACATTTTGAGTCAGCGAAAATAAGCCGAAGAATACAAACTAAAAAGCAATCTTAACAAAGAAAAAATTGAGGATACCCGAACACGATATCGTATCGACCCCAATTTAAAAAAACATGGGGCGAAAAAATTGTGGAGATTTTTACCGAAGATTAAAATCTGCAATGCCGATGAACTTTTTCAGCGCCATTCGCGGATTACCATTTTTGATCGATTATTCCGGTTTAAAAATTCCTAAACAAACAAGTATAACGGAAATTAGTTTGGATTTAGACGACTCGGTCTCTTTGAGAACGAAGGTTTTAGAAAATCCGGGAAACTCAAACAAACCAATAATTTATCTCCAACATGGAATGAGTTTTAAAGGAATTGATGACGAGAGAATTCTCGCGCTTGGAAATAATCTTGCAAATCGAGGATTTCGCGTTTATCTTCCGGAGCTTCCAGAAGTGAAAAACCTTTTGATTCGTATCGAAACGATCTCTAATATACGCGCCGTGTTTCTTCAGATTCACGCTTTGGAAAAACGTACCGTATCTTATCTATCCGCGAGTTTTTCGGCCGGAATGGGTTTTGTCGCGTTAGCAAATCAGGAATGTCAGAAGGTATTGACTTCTGCGTTTTTGATCGGTACGTTTTCGGATTTCAGAAAAACTTTACCGTTCGTATTGGAAAATTACGAGATCGAAAGTTATGCGGTAAATGTGATGATGTACAATTACATTCATCTAATTCGTTCCCGATCGAAAAATTTGGAGGAATATTTTTTTGAATCGGCTTTGGATAACGGACTTTCCAGAACGGGAGATACGATTCGGGGCCCGAAGATCTTTTCTAGTTTAGATGAAGGGGACAAAAATTTTATAGAAAAGTTTTTGAAAAATCCGGATTTTCGAAAGGAAGTTGCGCTTGAAATCAAAGCAATTGTCCCGGAAAGTTTTGCGAAAGAGACTTCTCCAGAGTTTTTTGCGGATCGTTTTTTCAGACCTTGCTTTTTACTACACGGAGACGACGATTCTGTTATTTCTTCTCAAGAGTCCAAGGATCTTAGGGATTTGATTTTAAAGAACAAAGATTCTTCCGTTTCTTTTTTGGAAACTGGTCTTTTGACTCATGGAGATCATCGTCCTTTTTATTCTCGTTTGAGTGAGATTTTTCCTATGGCGAAATTCTGGGGAGAATATTTTATTTCTGCGAACCGTTCTTTTTGAGCGTGGATTTTTTTAGAGCTTTACATTCCCCATAGTTGTCGAATTAAATTTCGGTTCTTTTGTTTTTTCCGAAAAATTTGTCTTCGGAAATGTCTAAACTTGGAACAGGATGTAGAAAAAATAGAAATCAACGTTTGTTGTTTTAAGTGGTGGTAAAATTCTTTTTTATTAAGACAAAATGGCGCCCCTTCTGGGCTTGAAAACCGTGGGTTAGATGCAAGCATATACCACAAAACAAGAAAACCAACAGAAGGAACGTAATGAAAAGAAAAATATATGTAGGAATGGATGTCCACAAAGAAACGATTAGAATTGCGTGTTTAACGAACAATACAAAGGAAATAGTAAAAGAACAGCAGATAAAACATAATGAGGTTCAGATCAAAAAGTTCGTCAATAAACTAAAATCAGAATGGAACGAGATACATAGTTGTTACGAGGCGGGAGTAACCGGTTATCCACTTTACAGATATCTAAAGTCTTTGGGAGTGAATTGTATCCTTGTAGCACCCGGAAAGATACCAAGACAAAGTTCGGATAAGATCAAAACCGATAAAAGAGATGCGATCAAATTAGCAAAATTATTACGAAGTGGAGAATTAGAATCGATTCATGTACCGAGTGAAGAGGACGAAGCGGTAAGGGATTATTTGAGATCCCGTGACAGCCTTCGTTTGGATTTAGGAAGGAATCGTCAGAGGTTGATGAAATTCTTATTAAGAAAGGGTATAACTTACTCAGCAACAAAGTATTGGACAGTCAGTCATAACAAATGGTTGAACAATCTACAGTTTAACAATGAGATCCTTCAAGAGACATTTAACGACTATTATAGTCGGGTAAGAGTTCAAGAAGAGAATTTAAAAGCGATGGATAAGAGAATACAAGAGATAGCGGAAAGTGAACCGTATCGAGAGAAAGTGGGAATATTAAGATGTTTCCGAGGAGTGGATTATCTAACCGCAATGTTTTTACTTTGTGAGGTTTGTGACTTCAAACGATTCAAAACAGCCGGTTCGTTCATGAGTTTTTTAGGACTTGTTCCGGGAGAATATTCCAGCGGTTCCAAAAGAAAACAAACAGGGATAACAAAAACTGGAAGTCCCAGACTTCGAAGGATTTTGACAGAAGCAGCTTGGCAACATCGTTTCCCTGGAACGGGAAGTAAGATTGTAACCGCACGTAGATCGGGACAACCTGCGTTAGTTGTTGCTTTGGCGGAAAAAGCATCTCTCAGATTACACAAGAAGTTTCGTAATCTACAGCAAAGAGGAAAAACTCCTCAGGTAATGATAACGGCAGTTTCAAGAGAGTTATCCGGATTTCTTTGGGCGGCGATGAATCTGGTTGCATAGAGTTAGAGTAATGTTTCATCCAATAATTGAATTCGTTAGAGAAGATGTACGATAAAGGAGGAATACTTGTTGGCTCAGTGTTGAAGCAAATTTGAATTTCAAATTTGACCTTCGTTTTAAGACTAAGAACAGCTCCCGATGTATAGATTATCCTGCGGTATCCAACCCGCGAATATCAGTCTGATCAATCGTCGCGAATGCTTTTCTCTAACGAGTTAAATTATTGGGTGATTAAAAAAAAATGCGAAAAAATATTTACGGCTCCGGATGGGGGCGCCATATCAGAGCCTGTCTTAAAAATCTTAGTTACAATGATTCAGTAAGTTCGTAATAAAATATAGAAGTTGCCACCAATTACGCCCCTTTGGTAGTCTACGAACGTTCGAGCATATTTTATAACTGTTAAGTTCTCGTCGAGGTTCCTATATTCTGAGGTTTTGAGAGAGGCGCTTATGATTTGTCGTGCTGTTAAGGCTTATTTTGAGCTTTGGGACACTCATGGCACGATTCACATCGTTATTTTGGTTATTTCAAAGGGCTGTAATGGTTTTTACAGTTTTGGTTCTCTTTGTGGTAGGAAATTGACAAATTAAAAGTAAAAAATAAGTTTTATTTCAAAGGGGTTTCTATATACTACATTTGAATTTCTTATCTCTCGGTTGAAACTAGGAAATAAGAACGGAATGAGTTTATGACTAAAGATTGAAATATCATGAATGCGAACAAGAAACCTATGAATACACCAACGCCAGAATCTCAAGTTTCTCCAATTTCCATTGATTCCGCGATAACTATCTCGATTTCCCCGGATCAACTTTCCGCAACAATGACAGTTCGGCCTTACAATCTGAAAGGAGAAACCGTATCTAAGGATAAACTTTGGAATATCATTCTTGATTGGGGAATCCACAAAGAAAGAATATTGACCGATGAGGTCCGAAGAGTTTTGACACTGCTTGAGGAAGTGGGCAAAAAAGGGGATTTCACTCCGATTAAAGTAGAAATCGCAAAAGGAATGGTTCCGATTCCGGGGGAAAACGGCTGGGTCCGCTTTTATCATCCTATGGCGAAACGAGTTAAACTGCTCGAAGATGGCAGGGCCGATTTCAGAAATATCGATCGTTATATCAATGTCAAAGTAGGGGAAAAGTTAGCTACGAAGTTTGAGGGAATTCCAGGAACTCCCGGCTTTGACGTATTTGGAAATATCATACCGGCGCCTGCGATTAAAAAACCAAAACTTGTGATCGGTAACAATATTGATGAAAAGGCGGGTTTTGAGGAAGGAAAAGAACTTCGGGAATATTTCGCCTCTTGTAACGGAGTGATCTTTGCTACGGAAGTATCAATTACTGTATCTCCCGAGCTTCAAATTGCCGGGAACGTGGGACTTTCCACCGGAAACATTCGTTTTGATGGAAACGTAATCGTTCGAGGAGATATAGAACCAGGTTCCGTTGTGGAATGTACTGGATCTCTTATCGTTTATGGAAGCTTAGAAAGCAATGAGGTGAAGGTTGGACAGGATTTGATCGTTCATGGGGGGATCAAAGGTTCTGGTGCGGAAATCATTCGAGTTACGGGAAGGATTCAGGCGAAGTTTATCGAAAATGCATATCTTGAAACGGAAGGGGATATCGTTATAGAAGGGGCAATTCTGAATTCTACGATTGATACTTTGGGTTCCATTGTTCTAAGCGGATCGAACGGAAACTTAGTTTCGAGTAAGGTCAGAACCAACGAAGGAATTTCCATTATTTCTTTGGGATCAAGTGCCGAATTAGACGTAACGGTGGAGCTTGGATTTCATTTTAAAAACGATCGCGCTTTTCAAGAGATCAGCAGGAAGATTCAGATGGGTGAGAAGGAGATGGAAAAGATTCTGCCTAAGATCCAACAGATCAAACATATGGTTCAACGTTCTCGAGGAAATCTTCCGGAAGACAAAAAGACCGCTTTTAAAACGATATTCGAAGATTATAATAAGAAATTAAAGATATTGAATCTTCTGAAATTCAAACAGGACAGTTTGAAAAGTGCGCGTTTTAATTCTGGCGCGGTAAGACTTGCTGTTCAAAAGGGTGCATTTCCCGGAGCGGTGATTCATTATAGAAGACAGGTCGAGAAGATCACAAAGTTCCAATCTTCTTTTATGATGGTATTCGAACCGGGACAGGAAAAAGCGATTATGGTCGCGTTGCATACAAAGTAGTTCTACAGAAATTTTTCGAAAAGAAAAGTATTTGAATAAGAGCCTGTCTTAAAAACCTTTCAAGAAATCAGTTACAATGATTCAGTAAGTTCGTAATAAAACATGGAAGTTCCCACAAATTACGTCCCTTTGGTAGCTTTCGAGCATGTTTTATAACCCCTAAGTTCTCGTCGAGGCTCCTAGATTACGAGGTTTTGAGACGGGTTCTAAGTAAAATTTCTTTTGTAGAATTTTCCTACAAAAACCTATTGGAAAAGCGAAAACGATTTCACGATACGGGAGACCTTTTTCGATTTCAATTGGTTTTTGCTCAAACCGAGATTACCTGTCTTATTCATAAACTAATGCGGATTCGATGTAAGAAAATCAGAGTCTGTCTCAAACGCGGGAGTTTTCATAGATTGTTTACGGAAAAATAAGTAGTTATCTACGTCGAACTCGCGTTAAGTTAATGTTTGCAAACAATAAATTAGATTTAACTAATGTATTTGTTCGTCGTTGTCGGATTTTATAAAAAGGTCTTTCTGAGATTTTTTTCCGTTACGGGAGAGACGATTCCTCTTTCGGTGATGATTCCCGTAATGAGGGAGGCGGGTGTTACATCGAAGGAGGGATTGAGGGCTTTTATTCCGTTGGGAGCGATTACACCTTCGTTTAACAAAGGTTTTCCTTCCGCGTCTTTCAAAAATCCGAACGAAGTGACTTCGTTTTCTTTTCTCATTTCAATAGGAATATGACTTCCGTCGGGAATTCTAAAATCCATACTTTTAGAGGTTGCAGCCACGTAAAAGGGAACTCCGTGGTGTTTGGCGATGATGGCTAAAGGATACGTTCCGATCTTATTAGCAGTGTCTCCGTTGGAAGCAATTCGATCCGCGCCTACGATGACTGCGTGAATCTTTCTGGAAGACATCACCCAACCGGCCATATTATCCGTGATAAGATATGATGGAATTCCTTCCTCTTTCAATTCCCAGGCGGTTAAGCGAGCTCCTTGAAGATAAGGCCTGGTTTCATCCGCAAAAACAGTGAGAGAATGTCCCGCGTCGCGAAGAGATCGTATAACACCTAACGCAGTCCCGTGTCCTGCAGTGGCGAGTGCACCCGTGTTACAGTGAGTAATGATATTTAAGGAAGAAGGAGACTTAGGAAAGAGTGAAAGAGCGTTTTTAGAAAGGGTTAAGTTATTCTCTAAATCTTCTTCGAGCATAAAGAGCGCAAATTCTTCCGCGCTCTTCTGCATCTTTTTTAAATTAGCGGAGGAATAGTCCGTTTCCGGAAAACGGGAAAAGAATTCTTCTATCACAAGCCTAAGGTTGACTGCGGTTGGTCTGGATTCTAAAAGTTCGTCGAGTTTTATTTTGAGTTCGCGGAAAGTTGGTTTGGAGGATAGGCCATTTAAATACAATGCGATTCCGAAGGCGCCGGTAATTGCAATTGCGGGAGCCCCCCGAACGACCATTTCTCGGATTGCAAAAATGCAGTCTTCCAATGTTTTTGCCGTTAAATAGGAAGTGGTTCCGGGCAGGGCTCTTTGGTCCAAAAGGATCAGTTCTTTGTTTGTCCAAAGAATAGGTTTTAATCCTGATTCCTGCATTTTTTTCTTCCCGACTCTAAAGGTTGAGGTCCGATTTTTCGATTTAAAGAATGTGATTGAAAAATCATTCTCCTTACTCCCGGAGAATGTAGGAAACCCGGGGCGGTTTTTTGCCCCGGCTTAGCCTGCTTGACTCTCTGACCACAATTCATATTCTATCCAATATGGCAAAAAGAAAATACCGAAACGGAATATCTCTTTTCGGTTATTCCATTTTTCATCCGATCAATCTGTTATTGATCGCGAACGTTTTTGTTTATATAGTTCAACTTCTTGCCGGTGGAACTGGAATTTTAGAATATTACTTTGCGTTAACTCCTTCAAGGGTTTTTCAGGGATACTACTGGCAGATTTTTTCGTACGGATTTTTACATGAGGCATACGGTATTCCTTTTGCACATTTGTTCTTCAATATGTACGTATTTGTGATGTTCGGAGGATTGATCTGTAAATACATTCCCGCTTGGAAATTTACAATTATCTACGTAGCGGCGATCTTAATGGGAGGAATTTCTGTCATACTCGCACCTGTGTTCGTTCAAATATTAGGAATTCATTATCCTATGGATCTCTTTCATACTACAACACTCGGCGCGAGTGGGGGAGTTACCGGAATTCTCGTTTTGTTTGGAATTTTATTTCCCGAAACGGAGGTGTTTCTTATCTTCTTTAGAATGAGAGCGCGTTATGCGGCTTGGATTTTTGTGGGAGGTGGTTTTATTGCGGATATCATTTCTGTGTATTATTTTCATTCTCCCTTTGTGGTAAGCAATTCCTGTCATTTGGGAGGAGCGATCGGTGCCACTCTTGCTGCTCCTTGGATTTTGAAAGACGGTTTCCTTAACTCCGGGAAAATTTTTCTTAAAAAAACGGCTCAAAAAAATTCTCCTTCGGAACCGAAGGCTTCCTCCTTGGAGGAGGATTTGGATTTTCAAACGAAAAAGAATCTGGAATTGCTAAACGAACTTGCGCAAAGTATCACCTATTCTGAGAAGAAAAATTTTTTGATTCCTTTGCAGCAAACGAACGTAAATTTATGTCCTCCGCCTACTTTCCAACCAAAAGACCCTTTTTGTCTACGCTGTGAATGGCTTCCAAATTGTGCTTTAAGAAAGTTAAAGACGGATCAAGAATCGGATTTCGGGAAAATTTGATTCCCTTGAAATCTATCATTTTACCTTTTGCAGGAATAGAAATTCGGTATTCTTTTGGAAGGAGAATTTTCTTTCGTGATTTTTAAAGTTTACTACAAAATTGGGAAGGATAACTTGATGAATGTAGGAAAAAGTAATCTTTCTGAATTTGTCTCGTTCAAACTTAAAGTGTTTCCTTTCAGATAATTTTTCTCGGACGGTTGTCAGGATAATTTAATTAGGAATGTGTTTTTAACACGGTCGGAGTGCAATTTTCAAGATCCTTCATCGATTTTGAAGCCTTTTTTCGAGCTCCAATCGAAAGAAAATTTTTTTCCTGGAAAATTCGTCTTATAAGCTATTAGTGGTAGAGAGAGAACCATATTTTCCGATAAGATAATTAGATTATAGGTGTGATTGTGACTCAGAATAAGAAAAGCGCTTTATTCGATATTTTAAAACGCGAAAAGCTTGAGAAGATGATGAAAAAGGATCCTTCTGCCAAGTCTTCTGTTCCCAACGAAAAGGCTTTCGAGAACGTTTCCGAAAAATCCTCTACGGACAAAAAAGAGGTTCAAGGATCGAAGATTTATAAGGCCATAGACGAGGTCAAACTGGATATTCGATATTACTTTTTAGAGGACGAGTATAAGGAAAAAATAGCCACGATTTATATCAAAAATGAGGTTCAATTAGATAAGCTCGGAGTCGATCCGAAAAAATATTTGGATTATGCGAGAGAAAGTTTTGATCGATACAAACAACTTAATAAAAAAATGCCTCTGGAACCGATGAATAAAAAGTCTTGGGATCATGTTGAGAGGAGCTTAAACGAATTGATTTCCAAACTTCTGGAGAAATTTGTTAAGTAAATAATAAACCTAAAATTGGATCTTGATTGGTGTATAACTCGGTAAGAGGTTCGAGTGTAAGAAATTGTTTTTTAACTTCATCCGAAAATGGAATATAAAAAAAGCCGCATATAAATTGCGGCTTTTTTATTTTTACGAAATTCGATTCGAAATCAGTTGAAAAATCTTTTATTTGCCTCTTCAGGGACGGAAATTCCGGTAAGTTTTGCCTTTTGAAGAATTTCCCAAAAATATCTGTAAGTCGCACGGTCGTGAAGATCTCCCGCATATTGAATTGGTCCCCATTCCGCATTTTGTGCTTGGATGAGGATTTCAGCAGCGGTTTGAACCTCGCTGTAATCCGGAGCCATTGCATCAAGGATCGCCTGGATCTGAGTCGGATAGATCGACCACATTCTTAAAAAGCCGAAATCATCATGAGCGCGTTTTGCGTCTTTGTACGTTTGGTATTGATTTTTAAGATCAAGAGTCACGTTGTGAGCAGGAATCACTCCATTTGCAAGAGCCGCCGCGACTAGGTTCGCTTTTCCTCTCCTCAAAAGTTCGTGTTCAAATTGCCCAGGGCTTTTCATACAAGAAGCTGGAATTGCTCCGTGGTGTCCGGAGATAAAGTCCATTAAACCAAAGTCAAGAACCTGTAGCCAAGGAAGAGCCGCGATTTTTTCGACTTCTTGAAGGGCGCCGTTGGTTTCGATCAATACGTGAATCGGAATTTCCCTTTTGATTCCCGCCTTCTGAACGGACTTTTGAATGTAAGTGATCATTTCCTCTACCTGAGCCGCGCGGGTCGGTTTTGGAATGGTGATGTATGCGATTTTTTCTCCCGCGCCCGGAACGATGATGTCTACATCTTGTTTCCAGAATGCGTTTGTATAGTCGTGGATTCTGACGCCGCTCATTTTGTGTTTGTTGAGTTCGCTATTTTGAAGACGGACAATCAGTTCCGCGTGTTCTTTTTCTTTTCCGGTTTGTGCTCCGTCTTCGCAGTCCATCGTGATGTCGAAAAGACCGCCGAGTTTATTTTGGAGTTCGAGCGCTTTTGTAATCAGCTTTTCGGAACCTGCAAAGTGTTCACAAGCAGGAATGATAGGGAAAGGCTTTTCTCCTTCGAAGAGCGCCTCTCTTGGATGAGTCAATTTAGACATAGAGATACCTTTAATTCTGGTTTCGAGCCTGCAAGTGAGGGTGAAAAGGCTCTAAATACAGGTTTCGAAAGTGCGGGCCTCTGTAAACCGATTTTCCGAAGTATCAAGTTTCCAGGAGTTTGAGAATGACTGCCTTCTGGGCATCCAAACGATTTTCCGCTTGTTGAAAGATGATGGATCTTTGACTTAAAACGACTTCTCTTGTGATTTCATAACCCGCATGGATTGGCATATCGTGCATTACTTTCGCGTTCGTTTTTTCCATCAAAGAAGAATTGATTTGATATGGCATCATCAACTCCATTCTTTGTTCTTTCTTATCCACGTAAGAAGGATCGTTGAAAAATTCCATGTCGAGCCAAGTGTCCGTGTAGACGTAGTCCGCATCTTTTACCGACTTTTCCAGATTTTGTTCCCAAGTAAGAGTTCCTTTCGACTTGGCTCTTTCCACAGTCTGGGGATGAATATTTTCTTTGATAGGCGTTACGAGAGTGAGATGGATTCCGAGCGCGGAAGTGATTCCTATGAGGGAGTTAACCACATTGTTATGAACTCCGACGTAAGTCAGTTTCGTTTGGTCGAGGGGACGTTCCGGGTCGTCGAGCGCGATCGTCATGATATCCGCGAGAGATTGACAAGGATGAAACATGTTATCGCATCCGTTGATGACCGGAACTTGAGAGCCGTTTTTCATTGAAAGAAGATCCTCATGTTTTTTCAAACGGGCCATGATGACGGAAACGTTTCTGGAAAGATATCTTGCTTCTAGGTCGATATCGGAAAGTTGAAAGTTAGACGCCATCCAATCCAGGTAAATTCCGTGCCCTCCCATTTCGGTCATGGCGACTTCGAAAGAAACCCTGGTTCTTGTGGAGGTTTTCTGAAAGAGCATGGCGAGGGATCGGCCGCTTAGATGGCCTGCATAGTTGACTCGATTTTTCTTTACATGGATTGCAAAGTTTAGCAGATCAAGGATTTCGGAATCCGACCAATCTTCCCAGGAAATCAAGTGTTTTATGTTACTTTCAGACATACTGATTTATGTACAAAAAACAAAATCGGAGTCGTTTCGTAAATGAAAAAGACCAAAAAATAAGGTAAACGCCGACTCTTAGAGAGGCGTTTGTTTGAGTTGACCACACTGATTCTCTATAGAAGCGTTTGCTTCGTTACTTCAAAAACCCAATACTTATCACTCTCTAAGCTCGGAGGCCTCTTGAGATACAGATCTTATAAGCAGTAACAAATACGGAAAGAAAAGAAAATTCCGGTCAAGACGCGAGTTCTAAAGCGATAAGAATATCCGGGAAGCGCGTCTTCTGATGAAATTGGATTTCAAGTATAAACCCTCTTTCGAAAGGATCGCTGAATCCGTCTATTTGTAGTTTCAAATCTTGGAGATCTCTTGAGGGGTTAAGGGGAATTTTTTCCATCTGTTTACCTGCCTTGTATTGATGCAAAGAATATAGCGGATCTCTGTTACATTCTATTTACTCGAACAATACGAATGGATAAAAGCGGGAGTTGTGGGAACTTCCACAAAATTAGGGTGGGAATTTTCCTTGAAGAAAACTCAATTTTTTATAGAGAAAAATTCGCCAAGGTTTCTCACATGGGTGGGATCGAATCGTTTTACGAAAGATGTGGGAATTCCCACAAGGATCGCTTCGTTTTAATTGCTGACAGTCGACTTTGTAAAGAAAATCTGGAAAGACGCGGGGCAAAGTAATGAGCGAGACAGTAGAACAAAATCAATCCATCGAAGAGGAAACTCGAAGAAGGAGGACATTTGCAATCATCGCTCACCCGGATGCAGGAAAAACGACCCTTACAGAAAAACTTCTTCTATATGGAGGTGCAATCCAACTCGCAGGAGCTGTTAAGGCTCGTAAGAATCGGAAAGCCGCTACCTCCGATTGGATGGAGATGGAAAAAGAAAAAGGGATTTCTATCACCTCCGCCGCACTTCAGTTCGAATACAACGGACATGTTCTCAATCTATTGGATACTCCAGGTCACGAAGATTTTTCGGAGGATACATATCGCACTTTGATCGCAGCAGATACCGCGGTGATGGTGCTCGACGCTGGAAAGGGGGTCGAGCCTCAGACGATCAAGTTATTCAAAGTTTGTAGAGATCGTGGAATTCCAATTGTAACTTTCATTAACAAGATGGACAGACCTACGAAAAATCTTTTCGTTCTTCTGGATGAGATTGAAAAGGTTCTTGGCATTTCCGCCGTGCCTATGGTGTGGCCGATCGGAACCGGTGTGGATTTCAGCGGAGTTTATTCCCGCAAAGATAAGAAAATTCTAACATATGATAAGACTCCCGGAGGAAGTCAAAAATCTTCCTTTCAAACCTCGGGTGTAAATGATCCAGAACTGGATTCAAGATTCGAAGACTGGGTTATCAAATCTTTTCGGGAGGAATTGGAACTTGTAGAAGGTGGAATTTCGGAATTCAATCAAAAGGATTTTTTGGATTCTAAAATTACTCCCGTTTTCTTCGGCTCCGCCGTGAACAACTTCGGAATTCAATTATTCTTAGATGAGTTCATTAAAATTGCTCCCCCGCCGTTATTTTTTCCGTTAAAAGACGGATCTCGTTTGGATCCGATCCATACTCCGTTTAGCGGGTTTATCTTTAAGGTACAGGCGAACATGAATCGTCAGCACCGAGATAGAATTGCGTTTTTAAGAGTGACTTCCGGTAAGTTTGAAAGAGGACTGAACGTGCTTCATGGAAGATTGGGAAAGTCTGTGAAACTTTCCTCTTCTTTTGCTTTTTTCGGTCAAGATAGAAATACGGTCGATGAGGCGTACCCGGGGGATATCATCGGTCTCGTAAATCCGGGAACCTATGCGATCGGAGATATAGTCGCTTCTTCTAAGGTTCCTGATTTAAAATCTCTTCCCGTATTTGCGCCCGAACTTTTTGCAACGATTTCGTCCACCGATACGGCGAGTATGAAAAGCTTTCGAAAAGGAATCGAACAACTTGCCGAAGAAGGAATCCTTCATTTGTTTTCTTCTCAGACGATCGGTGGAGGTCTACCCATTATCGGCGCTATGGGGCAACTTCAGTTCGAAGTATTTCGAAGAAGACTCTTGGACGAATACAACGCCCCTTCTACGATCACCGTTCTTCCTTATATAATCTCTTGTTGGATCGGCCGGGAAGACTTGGCAAAGGTTCCTTCTTCGGCCAATCTGGTCACCGATCGGGGAGGTAGGGCCGCTCTTCTCTTCGATACGGAATGGGATAAGGGGTATTTTCAGAAGAAAAATCCTGAAATAACTCTTTTAGATTATCCTCCGACTGTATAACGAAATTTTCGAACGGTGAAAAAAGTTTTTAAGATAGTAAGAATTCAATTTTTTTTGAAGTCTTAGATATTGTATTTGCACCAGATGTCTTTGAGGCGAAGATACTTTTAGAAGTCCTTCGCCTATTTTTTACCGGGTTTTTATTTCCGTTTTTCTAATATTTGGATACTTTCATTTCGCTTAGGATTGTAGGTAAATGAAAGATCAAGTTTCTTCTGGCGTTCGTAGCCAGGTTATCTTCTCCGCTTGTTGCATTTGGTCTTCTGCCGTATCCAATTGAGGAGAGAAAACGTTGTCCGCAGAGGTAGATCCCAGAAAAGTATCTTAGAAACGTCTCCTCTTTCCGTAAAAGCGACGCCTTCTGTGCCAGGGAACACGGAAGGCAGCGGGTTTGTTCAGAATCAAATCCACGTAACAGTACACGTTTTCGAAAAGATCAGTCGGATTAAAATAATACCTGAATGTCCTGATGACCAATCCGATTCGATCGTAGTTGTTTTTTTCATTCTGTGGGATTTGGTTTATCCGAAGATCTGTCTTCATTGTGCCGCTTGAGTCCCGTTATACTTATTTTGGTAAATGCAGTACATACTCCGCCGTCCCGTTCGGACCTGAAAAAAGCGCGGCCATCAACAACAGTTCGTTATTGTCCGTCTTTTTCTTTTTTACAATTTGTAACCAAGAATAATGCCGTAATTGCGAAAACCGTAATCGTCAACCTTTCTCTCTGCAATTGGTTTTTATTTTGTTTCATCGTGTAAACCTTCAATGAAATTCAGAAGAAATATAGAGAGACTCGAACGAGAGTGAGACATGTAATATTGGAAAAAACTGAGTTTTATGACCGGTAGGTTATTTTTTTAGTTTTACTTCAAAAGTTTTTTACCGGTTTTCAAGATGTTGTTATACGGCGTAATGAGTTATTTTGAAAAAATGGTAGAAAATTACTCAAGAATGGATTTCAAAAGATAAAGAGCAGCTTTTCGAGAGTAAATGAATGGTTTTTGAGATGGCTTTAAAGAAAAAAGAGAAACTACATCGAAAGTATTGTTTTAAAATTTTCTCAAGGTTTAGAGAGGTTTTACACGAAAGGATAAAAACTTGAAATTCAACTTGATACGAATTACAATTTTGGAATTGTAAATGAATTTTTAGAACGGTATAATTTCGGAAAAGATCAGTTTTTTAGGAAAATATGATTTTAAAAAAATTCCAACGCATTTACGCGCAAGAGTCGTTTATCTTAAGAGTGAGAGCTTTATACTTACTTTTTTTTAATGCGGCAGTTTTTACTTTTGCTAGTTTAACATTTACTTTTTTTTTCTATGAGAATGAAAAAACTTACCGTCCTAGCTTTATACTATTCATATCCGCATCGTTCGTTGCAATTTTGTTGCTCTGGCTAGGACAATATAAAAAAGCGTTGGTTATTACGCTGTTTTCGGTGGCGATAGGGGTTGCTTGGGCGTTACTTTTCGGAAATCCTGTCGGAAACGTCCTGCCTAGTCTTTCCATTCTTGTCCTCTTATTTTTGTTATTCACAAATATTCGAACGACGATTTATGTTTCTTTATATTCGCTTGTTTTAATGTGTTTGTTTTTATACAAGCTCAAATTGAGAAATGCGTTAAACGGTGTTTTTGTTGTAGACTCCGTATTGGGTTTCTTTCTTTTTACGATTCTTGCCTTTTTAACGGTCAATCTTTTGAATTCTTACATTAAGGAAAAAGACGAATTGATCAAGGAAATCCATCACAGGGTGAGGAATAATCTTCAAGTTCTGAGCGGACTTGCGGATCTTCATAGAGACGACAAATCGGATTTGCAAAGAGTATTATTCGAATTCCAGAATCGAATTCTCGCGATGTCGGAAGTGCATAATTATATGTACAAAACGGATAATTATCATAGTATAGAATTTGCAAATGTGATCGAAAGAATCATAGAAAATCTGAAAAATAAACATAAGGAATTAAAAGTAGTCATCCGTAATTATTCGGAAAAAATCGATCTACCGATTGAAACGGCAATTCCTTGTGCGATGATCTTCAACGAACTTTTGAACAATTCATTGACGCACGCTTTTAAGGAATCGCAGGATCCGAACATAGAGATTCGTTTTTCTAAAAACGGAGAAAATTACAAATTAATCATAAAGGATAATGGAGTGGGAATGGCAACCCCGGTTGATTTGAAAAAACCGAATACGACGGGGTTTACTTTGATTCATATTCTTTCCAAACAAATTCGAGCCAATTTTGAACTTTTTAACGATCGTGGTTTGGTCGCCGTTTTAGAATTTTGATCTGGTTTTGGATAATTTTCAAAGTATAGATATACGTTTCAAAATCTCATCCAAGTGTTGATTTGAATTTTCGAGGCAATGGTCGAACATAAAATTTTGCAAGCGCTTCGGGTGTAGATAGAATATACAAACGATCATTCGTTTTGTATTCAAAGCGATTGGGTGGTGGAACGTTAGATATATCTTAAATCTTAAAAGCCTGATTATAGGACCTAATAAAAGAATTCTATAAATTGATATACGTTTATTCAGAAACTATATTTGTTTTTATTAGAATTGTGTTGACAAATTTGTAATTTTATTTTATACTCCGCCCCCTTGATAAGGAAAAAAATGAAACAAATCTTCAGTATTTGGATTATCGTCTTACTATGATTAGACGGATGCGCGGAACAAGGCAACGGGGGAAAAGAAGTTTCCACTTTGCTTACGTTACTTTCTGGTAAGATTTCGTTGGATCTTACAAATAATCTTCAGAGGATCGTCTGCGATTGTGTTTTCTGGTACTACGTATTACGTCGACGCTTTGGGAGTGATTCCAATTCCGGAATTGTACCTTCTCTTCCTTTTAAGACCATCACAAAGGCCGCGTCTTTAGCGGTAAATGCGGACGTATCTTGGTCGCGGCGGGAACGTATAATGCGACATGAGGCGAAGTATTTCCGATTAAAATTGCAGATGGTGTAACGATACTCGTCGACGAACAAAGTAAAGGGAACGCTGAGGGATATATTCAATAACAACTCTTATGGAGTTTATACGTTCGATTCTAGATTGGATTTAGGCGGTGATACTATGGGAAGTGTCGGACGAAATTGGCTCTATTGCAATACAATGTATGATATGGTTGTAAATCCGAATTTAGTCGGAAACAATTGGTTACCCGATTTGTATGCAAATAACAATACTTGGGGTCATAAGCCTCCTACGGTTGAAACCTCCAATTTTACAGTGTCTGCAGACATTTATAACGATAATAGTTTGACCAATGTTCATTTGGATAACTCCTATCTGGTAGCTCCGTCATTGTGCACGCCTTAAGGTTTTTGTTTGTTCATTGCCTCACATTTTTATGTGAGTTGTAAGATTTATTTTTGAAATCCCGACTGCATTCGCTCGTCTTTTGCAGTCGGGTTTTTCGTTTGAACGATTTTCGTAATGTTATATGATCTGGATTTTTTTTACTTACTTAAAACTCTATGGGGATAAAAGCAGATAGAAGCTCAAACGAACTGAATATGTGTCACAAGCCCAACTTTATAGATTTGAATTGGATATTTTTAGCGGATTAGATGGTATATTGTAACTGATTTCTTAAATCGGACTTGGTTTTTATGAATAAGGTTTTAAAAACTTTCGTTTTGGCGATTGTGAACTATCTCAAAAATACTTTATCTTTGTTTCAATGTTGATCCCAAATATTTTAAAATGTTTTTGAGATGGCTTCTCATTCCATCCGGCCTTTCGAAGTCCCCGCCTGTTTTTTGTATTTTCCTTGCACACGCTTTTTCTCAGAAGATGGATCGTAAATCTCAATTGGTTTGCTCGTCGTCGAATCCCATATTCGACGGAAAACATTTGCGCTGAATCTATTTTTGAAAGAAGCTATCGGTTTTATGGGAATCTTTAAGAATGAAACTTCAGAATAGAGGTTGGCGCTTTTTTAAAAATGAAGGATTTTTCGAAAAATTCGGTCTATGATGGATTGGGCGAGAGGATTTATGTTCTTAAAAAGAATTCAAAAAATGTATGCGGAGGAGAATTTTCTCGTTCGAGTACGGGCTGTCTATCTGTTTATCTTCAACACGATCGCGTTCGTATTTGCCGGAATCACGTTTTCAGTCTTCGTCTACGAAGGAGAACTCACGTATCGTCCGAGTTTTGTTCTTCTAATCACCGCCTCTGGAATTTCAATCGCTCTTATCCTTTCCGGACGTTTCTGGTGGGCCATTTTGATAACTCTGGCTTCTGTTCTACTCGGAATCACTCTCGGAATTTTTTTTGGAGACCTGGAAGGAAATCATGTATTGAGCCTACCGATACTCGTCATCATATTTCTTCTTTTTACGAACATACGGACGACCATATTCGTTTCATTATATTCTTTTTTTCTAATGTATATTTTTCTTTACAGAATGTACGGGAACGGGGGATTGAAGACGAGTTTCGCCGTGGATTCCGTCTTGGGTTTTTTGTTTTTTACGCTGATGTCCGTTTTGACGGTCAATCTTTTGAATTTGTATATCAAGGAAAAGGACGAGCTGATCAAGGAAATTCATCACAGGGTGAGAAATAATCTACAGGTATTATGCGGACTTGCGGATCTGCATAAAAACGATTGGTCGGATTCGAAAAAGGTTTTGTTCGAGTTTCAGAACCGAATTCTTGCGATGTCCGAAGTGCATAACTATTTGTACAAATCGGACAACTATCATAAGATAGAATTTTCCGAAGTCATTGCAAGAATCGTGGAGAATCTAAAGAACAAACACAAGGATTCCAAGGTGAACGTTCTAAATCATTCCGAACAAATTGAACTTCCGATTGAAATTGCGATTCCTTGCGCGATGATCTTCAACGAGCTTTTGAACAATTCCTTTACGCACGCGTTCAAAGAAGCGAAGGAGCCGAATATCGAGATTTTTTTTTCGAAAACAAGCAAAAACTATAACTTGACCATTAAGGACAACGGAACCGGAATTCCTTTGCCCATAGATATGAGAAAGCAGAAGACGACAGGGTTTACGTTAGTTCATATCTTAACCAAACAAATTCGCGCCAACATAAAATTTTTCAACGACAACGGACTCGTCGCCGTCCTGGAATTTTGATCTTTATTTCTTAACGAAAAAAAATGAATCGGTTTCGGAATTTGAAACAGATCTTCAAAGTGTATATTCTAAATTTTTAATTGTGTTTCTCTTGGAAATCGGCGCGTTTTTACGGATGATTCTGATCGCGATTGGGTTTGATTGAAGGATTGTTTTTTGAGATAGAAATCCCGAAGGTTTGTTCTATCCTTTCCGGAGGGAAATAAAGGAAGGAGTGCCGCGATCGAAAATTAAAAAAGCCGCAAGTGATTGCGGCTTTTTTAATTTAGAAAATTCTAAAGTAGAATTGGTTGTTAGATGTTGTCTGCGACCAATTCTGCAATGTCTTTTACCTTTACTTCTTCGATCTTTCCTTCGTGTTTTACGCCGTCGGTAATCATGGTTACGCAGAACGGACAAGCGGTTGCGATTGTGGTCGCGCCGGTGTCGAGAAGTTGTTTGGTTCGTTTAATGTTTACTCTGTCGTTGTTTTGTTCTTCCATCCACATCTGAGCCCCGCCTGCGCCGCAGCAGAGACCTTTCGTATGGTGATCGGAAGGTTCCGCGAGTTTACCGCCGGAAACTTTTTTCACCACGTCTCTCGGATTTTCGTAGTTGTCGTTGTAACGTCCGATGTAGCAGGAATCGTGATACGTGTATTTACCGGAAGAAGCGTCTTCCGCAGTTTTCACGTCGAGTTTTTTCTCTTTCACGAGATCGTTAATGAATTCGGAGTGGTGAACCACTTCGAAATTTCCACCGAACTGAGGATATTCGTTTTTGATTGTGTTGTAACAATGGGGACAAGCAGTTACTACTTTTTTCACATTGTATCCGTTCATCGTATCCACGTTCGCTTGTGCGAGAGTTTGATAAAGATACTCGTTACCGCCTCGTCTCGCGGAGTCGCCGGAGCAGTTTTCTTCGGTTCCGAGGATTCCGAATTTCACGTCCGCCTTTTGAAGAATTTTAACGAAAGATTTCGCGATACTCTTGTTTCTATCGTCGAAAGCGCCCGCACATCCTACCCAATAGAGAATATCTACGTTGGAATCTTCCGCCATGGTTTTGACGCCTAGACCTTCCGCCCAATCCGCTCTTGTGTGAGCTCCCACGCCCCAAGGGTTCGAATTGTTTTCCATATTCACAAAAGCGTTTTGGAGTTCTACAGGAAACTTGGATTCCGCAAGAACCAAATGTCTTCTCATTTCCATGATCGCATTGACTTGATTGTTTCCGACAGGGCAGGCCTCCACACAAGCGTAGCAAGTAGTGCAACCCCAGAGAGCTTCTTCGGAAAGACCTTCATAGTTGTTGATCACTCCTGTATCCAAAGCGGCGATTTTTTCAGCCGCAATAGTCGCATCGGTTTCTTCGGCTCTGATTTTTGCAACTTCCGGCATCTTGTCCAAAAGCGCGTGTTTGAGATCTGCGATGATTGCTTTCGGGTTCAGAACTTTTCCGGTTCTATTAGCGGGACATTGAACTTGACAACGACCACATTCGATACAAGACATTCCGTCCAGAAGATTAGGCCAAGGAAAGTCTTCTACACGGTTCACACCCCAGACTACATTCTCATCTTCTAAATTAAGTTTAGAAAGAGCTCCTTTCGGAGTATCGGATTGGAGAAAATAATTAAATGGTGCAAAGATTAGGTGGGCGTGTTTGGAAGTAGGAACGTAAAGCATAAAGGAAAACACAGAAAGAATATGGATCCACCACATGATCTGAACGACTACGTCCGCAGAGGAATATTCTATGCCGATCGATTTCCAGATTGCGCCGACCCCCGCCGCAATCAAAGAAGCGTTTTCGGTTGGACTATCGTAAACTGCTCCGACTGCTTTTGCCCCTTCTCCTAAAAGAGTGGAGATCATCAAAAGAGAGATCATTCCGATTACGATCGCGGAAGCGGGAGAATGAACGTCCAGCCCTTTCGCTTTTTGAATCCATCGTCTCCAAGCGAAAAAGCCGAGACCGATTAAAACGAGGATGGAAACGACTTGGACGATGGACTCGTAGGCATGTCCCGTGCTTTCTCCGAATAAAAAACCGATCAGGGAGAATTTATAAGGATCATCCATTCCGTATCCGATGATACCTGCGATCATCTGACTCGTAGTGTGAATGGTATACACGACGAAACCGTAAAAGATAAACGCGTGCATGATTCCTCGAAGAGGCTCTTTGAAATTCTTTTTTTGAAGAATTACGTTTTGAATAAAGCTGTTGATTCGGAAAATCCAGTTCGGGTTTTCCAAAAAGTTTTCCGTTCCCGCGGCTTTTCTCGCGCTGAAAATCAATCTCAGACGGTAGAGGATTGCACGGATAAAAACTACATTCGCGATTACGAATAGGACTGTGAAAATCAGATGAAAGGCGATTTGTGAAATTGCCATATGAATGAGTTACCCTTTCTTGTGAATTGGTGAATGATTTACAGCGTAGGAATCGAGAACCTACTTGTCGAGGAATTTTCAAAGCAGAGTATTAGAGCTAAGTTCCGGATTGAGTTTCAGTCTCGTTAAAGAATTTCGTTTCTAGAAGATGTTTCCAACTGCAAAAAAAAGTGAATGAAACGATAGGTCAATTGGTCGTCTATTATTTTGGTTCGAGCCATCTAAATTAAATCATTGCTTTTACTGATCTCTATTTACAAAGACGAAAAGTCGGATAAATTTTGGAGCATCGATATCACTGGAAATACATTTACTATAACTTATGGTAAAATAGGAGGGGCGGGGCAAACACAGACGAAGAAATTTAAAGACGAAACCGCGTGTTTGAAAGAAGCGCAAAAACTTTTCAACGAAAAACTCAAAAAAGGTTACTTGGCAAAAAAAGGCGCTAAAACGAATCAAAATAAGTCTTCTCAAAAGAATAAATCCGCAGAACGCATCCCTGACGCTAAAACTGCGGTTCCCAAGCAGGGAAAAAATGAATGGTGGAAATATCTATTCTGGATTTTGGACGAAAGGGATTCTGCAACTGAATCTAACATATATTCTCTTTCGGAAGACGGAGTTTTGTCCGCTTACACCTTCCGATGAAAAGTTGAGTCAAGGTACCGAAGTTAGGTTCGAGGGGTTGACTTCTTTAGCAGAGGTTCCGTTGGATAAAATGCTGGCTTTGGATACTTTGATAGTATAACTTGGGGAATCCTAAACTTTCTTCTTTGGACGGAATCAAACGAGCGTCTGGCTTGGCTGTATTGAATGTGGAGAGAAATCAAGACATCTTGGATCTTTGTCGAAACTTCTTAATTTGAAAGTTTTTAGCGGATCGAATAATTCAATCAAGGATCTGACTCCTCTTTCTCAGTGCAAAAATTTAAATGCGCTTTATCTCAATAAAAATAAAATCTCCGATGTTTCCCCGCTTTCTCCACTTTCAAAAATAGAAACTCTTTGGTTAGCCGACAATCCGATCCAGGATATTCTTCCTTTGGTCGGTTTAAAAAAATTAAAAGAATTGCAAGTGTCGTTGAAACTCCCCAAAGAAAATTTAGCGAAGTTTGAGAAATTATGCCCCGATGTGAAAATCTCGTTCTAAAGATCGGAATTGCAAAAATGTAGTTATTTCCACAAGTTCTAAAAATCGGGCTACTACGTTAATGTGGTTCATTTCTTTCGTAAAAACAAAATGTGGAAACTACTGATTCCCACACGATAAGGCGTAAATTTTGAAATAAATTCTCTTTTGGAACTGGACGTTCTGTTTAAGGGATTTTTAACTTTACAATTGTGGGGAATTTCAAATGTACTCCGCGGTTAGATTGAAATGAAAATCTAAAAAGAGGATGCAAATTCGGAATCGGTTCCTCTCAGATTTTGGAACAACCCATAAGGAGCAAATGTGGCAACCATTTTTTCACCACAACCTGCAGATCGGATTTTGGAAAAAGCTTTGGATGGGAATCGGATTGCTCCCGAGGAAGCTCTGACTCTTTATCGGGAAGGGGATTATCTCAAGATCATGGCTACGGCTCGTGCACTTCGGGAAAAAATTCTCCCTCGTACACATGCAAGTTATACGATGTTTCGAGTCGTGAATTATACAAATTACTGCAATGTAGAATGTAGTTTCTGTTCTTTTATGGATGAGATTGGAAACGGGAAAGGTTACGTTCTTTCTACGGAACAAATTTTGGAGAAAATGGACTATGCGGTCGGTGAAGGGGCTGATCAGATGTTTCTTCAGGGCGGGGTGTACCCGAATCTTTCGTTCGATTATTATTTGGATGTGATCGTTTCCGTGAAAAAAAAATATCCGGACATGCACATTCGCGCTTTTTCTCCGGTGGAAATCATCAATTTGGAAAAGATTACCGGGCTTTCACTTAAGGAAGTTCTTCGGATTCTAAAACAAGCGGGACTTGATTCTGTTCCGGGAGCCGGAGCGGAAATTTTAACCGATAGAATGAGAAACATCATCTCACCGAAAAAAGCGACTACGGAGGAATGGGTACGTGCGATGGAAACCTGCCATGAAGTGGGACTTCCCGGAAGCGCAAACATCGTATTCGGTTCCGAAGAAACTCAGGAAGAAGTCATAGAACATTTAAGCGTTGTACGAAATCTTCAGGATAGAACCGGGGGATTTTTATCTTTTATTCCTTGGACCTTTCAACCACAGACGAAACGATTCAAGGTCCGCGCGGTTGCAACTCAGGAATATCTAAAGGTACTGGGAATTTGCAGAATCTTTTTGGATAACATTTCACATATCGAAACTTCGGTGATGGTTCTCGGGAAAGGAGTTGGACAATTGGCTCTCACGAGTGGTGCAGACGATATATCCTCCGTGGTTATCGAGGAAAACGTTCTTCGGTCTTACGGACTCAAAACCGAAAAAGAAGCGATTAAGTTTTTGAAAGAAGGTGGATTTACACCGAAACGAAGAGATCTTTTCTATAACTATGATCGTTATGGAAACGAATTGACGCAGACCCTCTGATCGTTTGAACTTTTCCGAATGGAAAATGAGATCCGTTTTGGTACGAGGAGAGTCTTAAAAAGAAAATTTGCTTTTAAAAAATTGAAGAATGTCTTTAGGGAGATAAGATGATAAAAATTCTAAACTGTATGCTTGTGTTTTTGTTCGCGTTTACTTCCTGTACAAAGCAAGTGAAAGTAAGAGTTCACGTTGATACGGGAGTGACTGTAGAGATCTTAGGTCCTCACAAATATAGGCTCGTTGCGATTGGTGGAGCTTCTTCCAGTTCCGTGGAAGAGAACGATCTATTTAAAATGAAGAATACTTCTTGTACTGCCGCAAAATCCATCGCGGGGCATAAATTGGAAGAATTGGAACCCGAACAAAAGAACAGACTGTTCTTTATGGAAGCGATCGACACGAAATATATAGACGACGGAGCCTATTGCCAAATCACGTTTCGTTACGAACTTCCCGTTCCTAAGAAGCAGCCGTAGTTCCTGGATTCATTTTTGGAAAGTAGTGGCCCGGTTCGATAAAAGAAACTCGATTTCTTCCTTTTTTCTTGGATTCGTAAAGAGCTGAATCGATAGAATGATAAATATCGTCGAAACTGAACTCTTCCATCGGACTGAGAATACAGGCACCGATGGAAACGGAAATTTTAACTGGATCCCCACTTGGAGTCCGATAGGATAATTCTTTTTCGGCGACTTCCATTCTTAATTTTTCGCAGAGTTGAACGAGATCATCCTTTTTGATCGCGTCCAAAAGAATACAAAATTCATCTCCTCCAATTCTGGAGCAGATATCGGTTGCCCTTACTCTTTGTTTCATCACGTCTGAAATTGTACGAAGCGCCAAGTCTCCCGCCAAATGTCCGTAAGAATCGTTGATCTCCTTGAGATAATCCATATCTAAGATGATCATCGCGAGAGAGAATCGATAGCGTTGCGCCCTTTTGAGAAAAAGTTCGAATTGTTCAATTAGATATCTTCGATTGTAAAGTCTGGTGAGTTCGTCCACCTTGGAAATTTTTTCGATTTGGATGTTCTTCTCCCTGAGCTTATTCACCGCTCTTTGCAGTTTTTTCTTTGCACGATGATCCATCACTCTCCAGAAGTTGATCAAAAGATTTCCGAATACACCTGTAAAAAGATAAATCAATACGTTAGCCAAATCGTGTTGTAACGCTTTTGCGTTTCCGGTCAGAGTTGTACACAAAACCAGGGAAAGATAGAAAAATACGTTGAAAAAGATTACGGTCGTTCCGGTGAACCAAAGAAGAATATTTCCGCTTACGACTAGGGTTGTATAAAAATGAAAGTAAAGTTCCATTCTTCCCGAATCAAAGAAGACGTAGGGGAGAATAGAAAGCACGATCACTCCCGAAGAGAGAATGCTATATCTCTCGATTTTTTTACGGAATAAAAATTTCCATTTTATAAGCAAAAATGCGAAAAAAGCGGACAAAAGGACGACCGTTAAACGCGAATAGGCAAGGATTCGATTTTCTTTACCGAGCCCGGATTCTCCGTCCGGGACCAAAGCTGCGATAAGACTGATTCCAATACAAAAAAAGAAATAGATGACCGTGGCTCTTTTGATTTCCGGTTGATAGATTCTCAAATAATCATCCGTAAGCGGATTAAAAAAAACTCTCCGGGCAAGTAACTTTATTTTTTGATTGTTTCCTAACGAAAATCTCATGTGTTTTATAAAGGACCAAATAGGATCTAACCTCCTCATTTTAGAAGCGATTTTGTTTAAACAATCAGGATTTATAAATCCGTTTGAATGACTTTGTACTATACGTTCTTTGACGATTAAAAAACGACGATCTTTCTAGGGTTTTTTGTCAGAAGAGAGGGCAAAGGCACTCCCTCCCCACCGAGAGATCGTACGAATTTGCCGTTGATCCTAAGCTGGATGCCTCGAATTGGAAGATTTTCCATGAGGCTATAAGTGAGTTGATCGATCCGGTCTTTTAAAAGTTCCGGTCCGGCCCCTCTTTCTAAATCGCTGCTCAGAGAGAGTTTTAAAATCCCTTCTTCAATTCTATAATCTCCGTCATAATGTAGGTTTTGCGGAATGGAATTTAGAATTCCTTTTTCCTTTTCCTGGGAAACCGGGCCTGCAATGAGAGAATTTAAGATTAGTTTGACCCTATCCCCGCCCTTGGAAAGTCGGAGGACCTTTACAAGTCTGGAATGACTTTTGTTTCCCTTGCCGTAAAATTTCAAGAAATACAGAGATAATTCTCCTTTGTCCGTAGGTATCGGGGTTGGGGGGGATTCGTTTTCGAAATTGACGGATGCAAGTGGATGTTCGAGGACTGGAACGAGGTCGTCTTCGTTAAGATCTTCTTCGATGGAATTTTCATTTTCGGAGGAGACGTTTCCGTTTTGAAGAAGTTCTCCCAGGATTTCGTCTTCCGCTTGATCCATAAGCTCTTTGTGATTGAGATTTCCTTTGGGATAGGATTCCGGACTCATCTTTCCGATATTTCGGAATTCGATTCCGGAAAGTGAAAATCCAGATCCTGTACTTTTATCTAAAAGTACTAACGTAAAAATAATTCCGGTAAGAATGAAAATGAGATTTTTTCTTTTTTCGGAATCTGGCACTTTTTCATTTTCGGAAGAAAAGAGGAATCCATACAGGCAAAAATCAGAGGATTGTGTTCAGATCGGAGAGGTTTTTGAGTTCCAATTCAAAGTCCGGAATTTCTCCTGTAGGAGCGTGTCCGTACGAACAAAACGCAAACGGACAACCGTTCTGACGGGCGGCCTCGTGATCTGAAAGTCTGTCTCCTATCATGAGAATTTCGTCCGGTTTAAGATCGTTTCGTTTTACGTATTCTTTCAGGATTTCTCCCTTGGTTTTGATTCGTTCGTTGTCTAAGACAAGAATCGGATCGAAATAGGAAAGAACTCCCGCTACTTCCAAGATGGTTTCGATATATGGCTTTCGTCCGTTTGAAGCCGCTAGGATTCGAAACCCTTTTCTTACAAGGGATTCGATTGTTTCTTTGACCGAGGGGTAGAGTTCTCCCTCTCCTTTTTTGATTCTCTCGCATAAAAAACGAAGCACACTATCGGAAATGGAGTCTCTTTGTTCTTCGTTCAATTGTGGAAGGAGATTGCGGAAAATGGTTTTGACAGGCTTTCCGATTTCCATCATAAGTTGGTCTCTGGACGGAAGATCGACTTGGATTTCGAAAGTTTTGGAAAAATTTTGAATCGAGTCTCTGTAGACTTCGAGTATCATTCCTTCGGACGAAAACAAGGTTCCATCTACATCGAATGCAAGCGCTTTGAGAGAATCGACGGAAAAACCAGTCATCAAAGGACAGTCTTTTGAAAACGGATTCTTTTGACATTTTCTTTTTCCCTTTGCTTGATTTTCCTCGGAGTCGGAGAAAATAGGAAGAACTTCTTATGAAGACTTCTAATTCGCATCTGTTTGCGCAAAAATCTAAGGGAGAAAGTTTTGCAAATCGGTCCAAGTTGTTTTCTTCTTTTGATTGGAACGATTATAAAGCTCAGCTTCAAAATCGTGTGAAAGGTTTTGAGCTGGGGCGTTACTTCGATTTGACGGAAGGTGAAAAAGTCGGAATCGAGAATACGATTCGTCTCAATGTTTCCGCGACACCATATTACATTTCTCTAACGGACCCAGAAGATCCGGACGATCCGATTCGAAAGATGATCATCCCGAGAGAAGCAGAGTCTATTTTTTCTCCGGAAGAATCTCCCGATCCTCTGCACGAGGAACGATTGTCTCCGGTCAAAGGGTTAACTCACATGTACCCGGATCGAGTTCTTCTTTTTACCAATCACGAATGTTCGGTTTATTGTAGACATTGTATGAGAGGTCGTAAGGTTTCCGATTCTAAAGAGAGAATGCTTACGGAGGATTTGGAAGCTTGTTTTGAATACGTTGAAACATGTCCGGAAGTGACCGATGTGGTGTTGTCCGGCGGAGATCCTCTAAATCTGAGCGATTCCAAGATCGACTGGATTTTGGAACGATTGGAAAAGATCGAACACGTAAAGATCTGCAGGCTTGGTACCCGAAATCCAGTCACGCTTCCGTTTCGAATTACATCAGATCTTTGTAATATTATAGAATCTCACAATACTCATCGGCTTTCCATCTTTTGTAATACCCAGTTTAATCACGCAAAAGAATGCACTTCCGAGGCGAAAGAAGCGATCCTAAAACTTCTCAAAGCCGGAGTGAGTGTCGGAAATCAATGTGTTCTACTAAAAGGAATCAATGATTCCGGGAAAATTATGTTAGAACTTCATAAAAAACTGTTAGAGTTGAGGGTTCGTGCCTATTATATGTATGATCCGGAACTGATTCCCGGTTCGAGAGGTTTTCGAACCCCGCTTGCAAAAGGTATCGAAATCATTTCCTATATGAGAGGAAAAATAGGGGGAATGGGAATTCCGCAGTTCGTAAATGATCTTCCCGGAGGAGGTGGAAAAATTACGTTGACTCCGGATTGGTATCTTGGTTTTTACAAACCGAAAAGGATGCACGTATTTCGATCCGCTTTACACGGATCTTATCATCTAAGTCCGGAACCTCCGGATTCCACGATGGAAGAAATCTATCCGGAGATCTCTTTGGAAACTTGGGAAAGAATTTCTCCAAACGCGTTCGGTGCCCAAGAGAAAAAATTGAATGCGTGATGCAACGCCGACAGTTCTTGTTTACGCGGACCTTCATGAGTTTGAAGGGGAATTTCCGGAAATCTACAAACAGGAATGGGAATCATCGAAATCTGTAGACGCTATTTTAGAATTGTTAAGCGAAGTTGGGGAAAGAGTCGAACTTGTCGCCACTCCGAATGAACTTTTAGAAAAGTTAAAACATTATTCCGACTTGGATTTTACAAAACGCCCGGTCCTCTTTCATCTGATGGAGGGATTTCGTTCCAGAAACAGGGAGTCCTTGATTCCTGCCGCGGCGGAGTTGTTTGGTTTTCCTCACACCGGTTCGGACGTTTATTCTCAAAACGTGTCCTTGGATAAAAATCTAACGAGAATATTCGCTCAGTCGATGGGTATTCCGATTGTACCCGGATTTTTAATTCGTTCTGAGACGGATTTTACGGTTTCGAAGGAGTTTTCCTTTCCCGGATTTTTAAAACCTTCTGGAGAAGGTTCCAGTCTCGGAATCGGAGAGGAAAGTATTATTCACGATGAAAAAGATCTTCGTTTTAAGTTATCCTCCAGGCCGGAAGAATTTTTTCCTTATCTCTTGGAAGAATATTTAACAGGAATTGAATATACGATTTCCGTAATGGGATCTAATGTTGTAGGCTATAGAGTCAGTTCTGCGGGAAGATTGCTCCTTCGGGACGAACTCAAAGTAGAAGAGGTTTACGGGGAAAAAACGAAATCTAAAAGTGTAATGCCGGAAGCTCTCATATTTGATTGTCCTTCCGGTTTGGAGATGTTCCTTCAGGAACGGAGTCGATTACTTTGTAGTTTCCTTGGTACTTCCGGTCCTGCAAGACTGGATTGGAAACTCGATTCTTTAGGAAATCCTTATTTTCTTGAGATAAATCTTACTCCCGGTTTGTCTCCGTTTTATTCCACATTTCCGATTTGTTATCGTTGGAGCCTAGGGGACGAAAAAAACTTGTTGCAAGAGATTCTAAAAATAGCCCGTTTGGATTTTGAGACTGATCGATTTTTATATGCCAAAAAGAAAATCAGATCCTTATCAAGTCAAAGATAAAGTCATGGATTTATGCAGACAGTGATCCCTATTCAAACTTCCGAATCCTTTCGAAATTCTTTGGAAGAATCGGTTCGGAATCATCCGGTCCTGGTTTCCAATTGTTGGTTGGAAAAAAAGGAAAAGAAAATGGAAAAGGAAGACCTTCTTCTCTGGCTTCGTCAGGAATACTTCGTCAGCATAGACTTTGTAAATTGGTTTTTAAATACGGCTGCGATCAGTGATTCTGTAGACGCAAAAATCGTTCTTGTCTCTAATATTTGGGAGGAATTGGGCGAGGGTAATGCGGAAGATTCTCACGTTTGTATCTTAAAAAAATTTCTTTCGGATATGGGCGAGGTGGTGCAAGATATACATAGACTTCCCGAAACAAAGTCTTATATAGATTTAATGCGGAGGATAACTACCACGGATTTTTACTCTGCCCTGGGTGCGCTTGGTCCAGCGAACGAATACTTGCTTAAATTAGAATATTCTAGAATGTTTAAGTCTTACAAGGATCTAAAGAAGCGAATTTGTTTGCCGGAAGGAAAATTTTTTCAAGTCAATTTAAATGCGGACGAATCTCACGCCGAAAAACTTTTTCGCTTAATCGAAATTGTGGCGGACACGGAGGAAAAAAGAAATCGAATAATGGAAGGAAGCAGGCTTGCTTTAGATGCAAGACTTGTGTTTTACGATGGCCTAACGACTTTTCAAGGACTTTAGAAAATTCATTCCGATCATTCCTAAAATTGGAATCAAGGGAAGATAAAGAAGTGGTGCAATCCAACGGTACCCTTTTAAAGAATGACTGAGCTTTCGGACCGCAAAAAATCCGGGATATCTCCTTCCGTTTGCGATCATTTGAACGTTTCCTTCTGCGACGCTGATATTCAAATTCGGATGGATTTCTCTCAATTCTTTTTCTGAAAAATCGCGAAAGGACTTAAATCTGATCTTGGGGTCGAGATTCAGATTTTGCAGTTTGGCTGCGAGGTTGGAGCAAAACGAACACTCTCCATCGTATAAAAAAACTCGGGTATCCATCTTGAGATCAATTCTAATAAAAATTTGGAGAAATCATTGTTGCGTTTTACATTTCATAGAATTGTAATTTATTGTTTATTTTCAATCCATTTTTTCTTAAAATATCATAGATCGAATTCGCCTAAGTTACTTCAGTATTAGAAAAGTTACTCTTTTATATCGCTCATCTTAGCTGTGCTAAGAGTCTTCGATTACGCTATCTACGACTATCCTTCTCTCTCCTATATTTCTTGTGTCAAGTCCCCTCCGCTATTTTTTATATAAGACCATAATAAATCAACTTACGATTGAGAACCTTATCCGGCATAGAATCGAAAAGCTCTCCCGTTTTAATCATTGTATAAAGAATTTCGATCATTTTGCGAGAAGTCGCTATGATTGATTTTTTAGGACCTTTTTTAGGATATAATCTTTGATAGAATTCTTTTATCTTTCCGCCATATTGACAACGGACAAGGCTCCAGGCCGCCTGAACGATCACTCTTCGAATTGAAGGCTGACAATTCTGCCGTAATAAACGGAGTCTCCAGAAATATCAACCCTCGGCACAAGACCTACGTAGTAAGCGGCTTGTTTAGCCGAAGAGAATCTTTTACAATCTCCCATATAACTCATGATCTCTAAAGAAGTGAACAAGCCAATTCCTGACATCGAAAGGATCGTTTGAGCATAAGCCTTGTTTTTCTTTAAGGCTTCTTTAATTTGAGGTTATCTCAAAAACTCCTAATAACGATCATGATACATGCGAGTATCAGAATTCCATAAAAGTTTTGATCGTTTCGTTCGTATCGAGTTGCAAATCTTCTGAAGTTCTGTAGCCAAAGAAAAAGTTCGTTCAATTTTCCATCTTCCACGATATTTCCGCAACTTACGTCCATCCTGTGTCTTTTTCTTTTTTCGATTTGATTTGTGTGGAGCGATCAAATTTACTTTATATTTCTTTTTAAGATATTCATCTAAAGGATCAGAATCGTAAGCACGATCTCCGACTAAATCTTTGATTTTGCCTTTGACTTTTTTGCGGATGATTGCACCTTCCGCGAGCTTACTTTCATGCGGCGAAGCACTTTCAATCCCGGCGGAGATAGGAATACCATTTTTGTCGACGATAACCATGACTTTTGTACCCTTTCCCCGTTTAGTTTTGCCAATACGTAGGCCCCTTTTTTTCCAGGAACAAAAGTCCCGTCAATGAAACACGTGCTTAAATCCATCTTGCCTCTTATTTCTAAGTCATGAAGAAGCGCTTCTAAAATTTTATCCAGGCTTCCATTTTTGCGCCATTCTTGGAATCTTCGATGGCATGTTTGATATGCGGGATATCTATCAGGTAGGTCCATCCACGGAGCACCGGTGCGAAGAATCCATAATATACCGTCCAAAATCGATCTTGAATTTACACGCGGACGACCTTTACCGTCATCTCTTGCTTCGGGTTCTACAAGTCAATCGCAAAGCAAATTGCATTGTTCGTTCGTTAGTCACCTAATCAGCTCATAACGATCAATTATATTATTTATAGTTTAAGTACAAGAAATTTTAAATCTGACTACACGGATGACGGTTTTTGAGATAACCTCTTCTTCTTCTATTAGTTTTAGATTTAGTTCTACTAAGCCTAAACTTTTAAAATTCTTTCTGCTTCTTTTTTGTATCGTTCAGGAAGCAAGTTTATGTAGAATTCTCTTGAGAGTTTAGTTCGTAAATGTTTCTTTGTAATTTGAGTCACACCAGCCTGAGTAAATAAACTGTGAAGCCGATTCTTGTTTTGTGTTAGTTGTTTTACACAATTCTACTGTTCGGTGCATAGTTTTCTTTTGTCCTTTTTTTCATCGGAAGGAATCGGAACGACCGGCAATTCGTCTATCGGAAAACGTTGTATGAGTCTTGTGATCTTGAGCGAGTCTTCTTTATCCGTCTTTTTCAAGGATTGGTAAATTGTAGCAAGGTCTCCCGGATTCAATACGATCACTTGAACTTCTTTATGAACTTTTAATATCGTTTTTGCGATTCTGAAGGATTGAGATTCATCTATGGATCGAGGTATCACCCCAAGAGAGCGACCCATGAGAAAGCTCTGCGACCTTCAGTTCAGAAGGCGGACTTACAAGTTGAGAGGAATTTTGAAATAGTAAGACTCCAAAACACATATTTTTTCAAGTGTTCCGACAAGAACGAGGCTTTTTACTTGCAAAAAGTCTGATTTTCTGATAGAGAAAAATCACCGGAGTCTTCCCGCCACCTCTCCTCCTCCACCCAAACGCGGGTGGGGCGCGCACGTTTCACAGAGGATTGTCGGAAGAGATCCAAGTAATTGTGAGAAATAGAGAGCGTTATACTTCGAGTTCAGGAGCGAGATGTCTTAACCTCTTCAAACGACTGGCAGAGCGATCAATCTGCCACCGGCCTTCTTAACTCCGTCGATTCAAGAATATCATACTCGGAACTGCCTCACATCCAAGAATCATACTAATCTATGGATCGCTCATCTTAGCTGCGCTAAGAACCTTCGATTAACTCAACCTCGCTTCTACGGTCGCTCGGTAATGTTTTCGCTATCTACGGCTATCTCGCTCTCTATGGATCGCTCGATAGATCTTGCGGATAATTTCTTAAAAAGAAACAAATACCCGGAATATGCTCTTCCTGGACTCCAATCCAAAAATAAATCCAGATTCCTTCCTTTTGCATTCCGTCACAGACTTTCATGTACCACTTGGATATCGTGTTTTCCTTTCTTGCTCTCCAGAATAAAACGGGAAATTTGCGGGTCATTTCGTCCCAAATATCTCTTCCGACACCTTCTCCTCTGGCAATTTCGTCTACCGCAAACTTGGAAAGAAATGTTCCGAAAGGGGTTTTTTTTACCAACGCACAACCTTTGAATTCGGATTCTAAAAGGATTCCAGCAAACTCTTGACTCCAAAAATTTTCTTTCAGAGATCTTTGAAAAGCTTTTTCAATCAGAAGATTCAACTTATCTCTGGAAATCGAACGATGATCCGGGATGAAGTCGATTCTATTTTTTCTACGGATCAGAGTTCCGCTTCCCTTAATCGTAAATAATTCTTTCAACAGTGAGGAAGCGGATGTAACCGCAATTCCGAATTCCTTATCCTTTACATTTTTATAAAGTTCTAAACAAAAAAACAAAAGCGAAGCATCTTCTGGGTCTGGTTTTATGGAAGAGTCGACATCGAAGATCGAAATTTTATTCCCTTCGCAGAAAATTCCTCCTCTCGAATAAAGATGAACTAGCTTTTTCGTATGCAGAGTGGAGCAGAGCTTAGTCAAGAATGTGAAAAGAGGCGGCCCTTTTTCCCCCGTGACAAAAACCGGAATTTTTTTTTCCGAAAGGGCCGAAATGACCGCACCCGCTAAATTTTGAGGATGTCGGAATAATTTTCCGGGGAGAATCGACGGGGATTCTTCTTTGTTATGGTTTCTATAAAAGAGATTGGTGTAGGAAATTCCGTCTTTGTCTAAAACGACAACCGGATATAAATCTAACTTATGAAGAATCTTGAGATTGTAAAGGAGTGCTTCTGCGGACTCCATAAGTGTACCGGAATCCGCATAGATCACAGCGAACTTTTCAGGTTCGATCGAACGGAAAAGTTTTAGAAATTGAAACGAATCCTTAGTATTATCTGTGACTTCCAAAAGTTTAAGGAAAATTTCTTGATGTTTCATTCCGGTTCGATTGGATTATTTGCCCAAAGTGTAGGCAACTAATTTTCCTTCGAGCTTACCAATCGTTAGGGATTGCTCCTTATCTTTTTTCAATTTGAGAAAACCTAAGAGTGAGGTATCTCCGCAAGCGAGTGCCAAGATATTTCCCGCAAAATGATCTTTGAGCTTTTTGCCCCATACAACATAAATTTCCTTGGCTTCTTCTTTGGTACCTATTCGAACTCCATAAGGAGGGTTGGTCACGATAAAACCGCCGGAAATTTTTTTCTCGTTTTCGGAAACAGTAGCATCCGATTCAAAAAAAGTGATCAAGTGATCCACACCTGCGTTCTTTGCATTTTGTCTTGCAAGATTCAAAGTTGTTTCGTTCTTGTCCGATGCGAAAATTTTCACTTCGGAATAATTTTTTACGTTGAGGTTCGTTTCCCCAAAGAGTTTTTTAAACGGAAGAGAAGCCGTCAGGCTTCTGTAATTCGTATAACCGCTGTATAAAAGTTTGAGAGCCGCCTCCACTACGATGGTTCCCGAACCGCAGAACGGATCATATAACGATGATTTGGTGTTCCATCCCGAATATCGAACCAAAGCGGATGCGAGAATTTCCCGCATAGGAGCCGGTCCTCCGATTCTTCCATGTCCTCTTTGTTGAAGAGGTCTTGTATTGAGTCCCAGGGAAAGTTTTGCATGATCGGAATGGGAACGAAGATAGAATAAAAAATCGGGTTCGTCTCGAGAGACCTTCGGGGGTTCTTTTCCTTGGGAGCGAAATCGATCAAAAATGGCGTCTTTGAGCTTGTATGTCGCATAACGTGAATCTTTCAAGGAATCCTTGGTTGTCGAATCGATTCGAAAAGAATGTTCGGGTCCGAGGATTTTCTCAAACGGAAATTGGACAGCCTGATCGTAAAGATCCTCGGGATTTTCCACTTTCCAGTGTTTTAAAGAAATGCTGATTCCGGACGAGATTCCAGTGGAAAGTGCGAATTCCTTGAGAGTGTGCGCTAAACCTTGAAAAAAAACTCCGCCTCTATTTTCGGAAATAATTTTTAGACCAGCCTCTAAGATTTCCTCTCTTAAAAGCCCGGAAAGTCCGTCCGGGCAAGATGCATGGTACTCGAAAGAATCCGGTTTTGAAAAATCCCATTCCGATTTAAAAGGATTTTGTTTTTGCCTTGGATCGTTCGGAAAATTTTTTATAGCAGGTTTTTTTGATTTTAACCGGAGAGATTTTTTAGGAATTGGTTTTTTAAAATTTGTCACTCTATTTGCTGCGCGAGATAGTTTTCAACGCCGATCTGACGGATGATTTCTTGTTGGGATTCGATCCAATCGATGTGTTCTTCTTCAGAGACGAGAATTTTTTCAAACAGCTCTCTGGTTCCGTTGTCATTGTTCTTAACCGCGATCGCGATTCCACGATTGAATCTTTCCACAGCCGCGTATTCTAAGTCGAGATCCACTTTTAAGATTTCTTCGATGTTTTTTCCTACGTTAATCTTCATGTATTTTTGAAGATCAGGTACGCCGTCCAGATAAAGGATACGATCGATCACTTCGTCTGCGTGTTTCATCTCGTCTATGGATTCGTGTTTCATAAAATCTGCAAGTTTTTTAAAACCCCAGTTCTTGTTCATCTTTGCGTGAATAAAATATTGATTGATTGCTGTGAGTTCTGCAGAAAGCACTTCTGCGAGAATCTCAAGTACTTCTTTATTACCTTTCATTGTTTTCTCCTTGTTATCAATTCAGTATAAAAATCATTCTTAATTTTGCAAGGATAGTTTAGAAACTCGAATGAAAAGTCGTCTTACTTGCGTTATTTAATTTTTTTTGATTTTCAATCTCACAATTTTTAAAAACATAGACTCTGATGTCTGCACCCGTTTTTATTCTCGATTCGGAACTCAGTCACTTCGGTAAGACTGCACTTGATTATCATTCTCTTTCTTATCAAACTGCAATTCAACTTTTGGAAAGAAATTCTGAGTTTGAACCTCAGTTTCTTATTTTTGCTGCGATGGCTCCCGAAAGATACACGGGAGAGATCTTTCTTTCTGCAAGAATTAAGGAGAGCCTTGGTTTAAAGAATTTATTTACTATTAGAACGGAGACCGCTTCTTCGTCGGGAGCGAGTGCTCTTCATACTGCCGTTTACTTTCTGCGATCGGGAGCATTTCAAAGAGGAATTGTAATTGCTACCGAAGTGATGAGTCGTTTGGAAAGGGAGCAAAACAATCTTCTTTTAGGGAGTGTTTTGTCTGAACGTCAGAAAGGTTTTGCGATGTCCATGGCTCAAGGTGGGGGAATGATAGCGACACGTTATCTGCACGAGTACGGATACGACCGTAAGGATTTATACGCTCTTTCCAAGAAGTTGCACGACAACGGACTGAGGAACGAAAAGGCTCATATTCGGAAGAATATTACGGAAGAAGAATATTTTAATTCTCCTCTCTTTGCGAGTCCTCTTTGTCTGTATGATATTTCTCCTCTTTCCGACGGGAGTTGTGCGGTATTACTCGATTCTGAAAAAACGAAATCTCCCAAACGGCTTGAGGTTCGTGGAATCGGTCACGGGATCGGAGATCTTTCTTCTCCTCCGGGTTTTTTAAGTTTCCCTTCCAGTGTTTCCGCGTTTGCGGGAGCGTATAAAGAAGCCGATTTAAAACCGGAGCGGATTCAGATTGCCGAGCTTCACGATGCGTTTACTCCTTTCGAGTTGATCGGTGCCGAAGACGCGGGACTTTTTCCGAGAGGAAAGGCTCTGCGTTATGTGCGGGAAGGTAAAACTCATCCTGATGGACAACTCCCGATCAATGCCTCGGGTGGTTTGAAAACGAGGGGGCATCCTGTGGGAGTTTCCGGTCTTGCTCAAATTGCGGAATTACAGACTTGGATGTATAAAGAGGAACGTTTTCAAAACGGCTTGGCTCTTTCGATTGGTGGATTAGGGATAAACAATTTTGCGACGATTCTTTCCAAAGTTTAGAATGGAATTTAACGGTGAATGAAAAAATACTTCTGGTTCAGACTGCATTTTTAGGGGATCTGATCTTAACGACTTCCTTCTTTCGGGAAGTCAAAAAAAAATATCAGAATTCACACCTTACGGTCGTAGTCAATAAAGGGACCGAAAGTGTGCTGGAAGCTAACCCTTATATAGACAGACTGATTCCTCTGGATAAGAAAGAATTTAAAAGATCTTTGTGGAAATTTTTTTCTTTTTTGTGGAGTCTCCGAAAAGAACGTTATACTCTTTGTATCCTCCCACATTTTTCCTTTCGTTCCACTTTGATCGGGTTTGCTAGTAGGGCCAAGGTGAGAATCGGTTACGAATCCGCGGGTTTTTCTTTTTTACTCACAAAAAAAATTCCGAGGTCTATTCAAGGAATGCACGAGGTGGAAAAACTTTTTTCTTTGTTATACGACAGAGAGGAATATTCTAAAATACAAAAACGTCCTGAACTTTTTTGGCGCGAAGAATCTATCTTTCGAGTTCGAGTTTTGATGCAAGAGAATGGGCTCGAAGAAGGGAATTACGTTTTACTCGCGCCGAGTTCGGTTTGGGAAACGAAACGGATGCCTGCTTCTAAGTTTAGAATTTTAGGAGAACGTCTTGCGAAAGAATCCGGAAAAAAAGTAGTTCTTATCGGCTCCAAAGCGGATATCGATCTTTGTGAAGAAGTGGGTGCTGGTTACGGAATTAATTTTGCGGGAAAAACCAACTTACCCGAGCTTTCATTTTTGGTTTCCAAAACTGCCTTGATGATCAGCAATGATTCTTCTCCTATTCATTTTGCTTCTGCGTTTAATATTCCCACATTAGCGGTTTTTGGTGCAACTATTCCTGATTTCGGTTATACTCCTCTTGCAGATTCTTTCTTTATTTCCGAGATCCAGGGGCTTTATTGTCGTCCTTGTGGGATTCATGGTGGAAAGGTTTGTCCGGAAGGACATTTTCGTTGTATGAGGGAACAGGATATGGATAAGATGTTTAAAGCGGCGATCCAATTAGAAAAAGGAAATGTAAAATGACTCATACCCTTTATAGAGAAAGAATCGCGGAAGTTCAGAAAAAGCTCAAAGACGGAGAGGTTTTGATCGTTTTTGCGGCTTCTCATTTAATCCGAAATCGGGACGTAGACTATAAATTTCGTCAGGATTCTGACTACTATTATCTCACCGGCCTTGACGAATCCGACGGGATTCTAATATTAAAAAATTCTTATAAATCTATCTTTGTTCTTCCCAAGGATAAGGAAAAGGAGATTTGGACCGGGATTAGAGTCGGAAAGGAAAAGGCAAAAGAGCTTTTAAGGCTCGACGAGTCGTTTGATACGACGGAGTGGGAATCCAAACTGGACGAGATCCTCCTCAATCAACATACCTTGTATCATTTTTTCGGAAAAAATCTCGTTCGGGATACGAAACTCATCGAATGGATTTATTCTCTCAATCAAAGATCCAGGGAGGGAAAATTTGGGCCGAGAAGAATCGAATCTCCCGATTTTTTACATTGGATGCGTATGTTTAAATCTCCAGCGGAGATTGATGCGCTTCGAGAATCCGCTAGGATTACCGCTTTGGGCCATGAAAGGCTTATGAGAGAATCTAAGCCCGGTATGTACGAGTACGAACTTGAAGCCATTTTAGAATCCGAATATTTAAAACATGGGGCCTGGGGAGGAGGTTACGGACATATAGTCGCCGGTGGAAAGAATGCTACAATTTTACACTATACGTCTAACAACTGTAAGTTGAACGACGGTGAACTCGTTCTTGTGGACAGCGGTGCGGAAAAAGGATATTATACCGCGGACGTTACTCGAAATTTTCCTGTGGGTAAAAAATTTTCTTCTGAACAAAAAGCAGTGTATGAAGTCGTTTTAAAGGCGCAAAAGGAGGCTGTGTCAAACACAAAGGAAGGAGTCGAATTTGTCGCGATTCACGATCAAGCCGTTAGAACACTCGTGGAAGGTTTGAAGGATCTAGGTTTATTGCGGGATTCGATCGACTCCATCCTAGAACAAGGAATATTCAAAAAGTATTATATGCATAGAACCAGTCATTATCTGGGAATGGACGTTCACGACGTGGGTGCTTATTATCAGAACGGATCTTCTAAAAAATTAGAAAGTGGTCAGGTGATTACGATCGAACCCGGGCTTTATTTCGATCCTACCGATCTTGAGATTCCGGAAAAATTCCGAGGGATTGGAGTTCGAATCGAAGACGACGTTCTTGTGCAAGGTTCTAATCCTTTAAACTTGACTTCGATGATTCCTAAGGAAGTAGACGAGATAGAATCTAGAAAAAACTGACAACGCCTCACTGCTTTTTTACAGATCGAATTTTTCTGCTGAAAAACGATGGAAATCTAAACGTGCAGTCGGATTCCGATCCTAAACAACGTGAGTTCGGCTTAACAAATACGAAAGCGAGGGTTATGCTGGGATCTGTAGATTAACGTGAGTTCGGCGTAAGAAATCCCTGATTCATTTTTTTTGTAGGAAGTTGGAATTTGAACTTTGTAAATCTATTTTAAAATGTGGGAACTACAACAAATTGCGATTTTACGAACAAATCCTAAAAGTAAGAGGGACTCCTACTTTTAGAAAATCGCTTTCTCATTTCGAACCACCGAACTCACCTTAAATAAGGATTCAATAGATTATTATGTAATTCATACGTGCTGGAATGTTCGTTTCTGAAGTTATGCCAATCAATTCGTTTAACAATTGATAGACGAAGATAGCGCGGGTATAACGAAAACAAGAGGTTTAAGATCTTGGAATATAGGAACTCCGAAACTTTATTATACATTTACGGACAGTCTGTAACCTACTCCCGGTTCGGTCAGTAGTAATTCCGGGTTGGAAGAGTCCGTTTCTATTTTTTTTCTTAAGCTTGCTACGTGAACTCTCAGAGGACCCGATTCGTTTTTTGCGAAAGGCCCCCAGATATGACGGATGATTTGTTCCTGAGTCAAAACCTTGTCGGCGTGTTGGATTAAAAGAGATAGGAAAGAATATTCAATCGGAGTAAGATGCACCGTTTCTCCCGATACCTGAACGTTCCTACTCGATAGATCCACGTATAAATTTCCGGAAATAAAAATCGGAGAACCCGGCTCCTGTGTTTTATTGCGAAGCGCCACTCGAATTCTCGCGAGCAGCTCCCCCATACTAAATGGTTTTGTAATATAGTCGTCGGCCCCCCCGTCCAACAAGGAGATCTTTTCTGGATCGGAAGACAGAACGGATAACACGATGACGGGGGTTTCGCTCCAGGTTCTAATCTCTCTAAGAGCCTTGATCCCGTTTCCGTCCGGAAATTGTAGATCTAAAAGAATGACATCCGGAGATTCTTTTGCGGCCTTGAGTATGGTTTCCCCAATCGTCGCCGATTCGATTACGTCGTAATGGGAAGCGCTTAAACTGATTCTTATCATTTTACGGATACGATCGTCGTCGTCCGCTATCAGAATTTTAGGATTCATACGGTTAGCCCGGTTTTATCGGAATGTGGATACAAAATCTGGCTCCTCCTTCCTTTCGATTCTCAGCGATCAAAGTGCCTCCGTGAGTTTCCACGATGGACTTGCTGATGGAGAGACCAAGGCCGCTTCCTATGTGACTTTGATTTTTACTTCGATAAAATTTCTCGAAGATTTTATCAAGTTCTTCTTCCGGGATTCCGGGACCGTTATCTTCCACGACGTATTTCATCTTATCCTTATCGGGAAGAAGTTCGATGGCTACGGGAGATCCTTCCGGAGAAATTTGAACCGCATTGAAGACTACGTTGAAAAGTGCCTGTTCCATTAGAGTGAAATCCATCCAAGTAGGGATCGGATTTTCGGGAAGATGAATCACACAACGGCTGTTTTTCACGGTTTGTCTGAGTCTTCTTACTACGACGTGCACGAGATCGGAAGGATCGTGCCAGTCCATTCTCAACTTCAAAAAACCGGATTCGTAACGACTCATGTCCAGAAGATTGCCGAGAAGAAGGTTCAGAATCATACTGCTTTCGTTGATTTCGTTTAACAATTCTTTGCGGGCTTCGGATGATTTGTCTATTTCCGGTTCTAAAAGAGCCGTAACTGCGCCTCGGATCGTAGAGAGAGGGGTTTTTAATTCGTGTGAAAGGGAATTAAAGATAATTGTATATAAACGTTCGGATTGATTTGCAAGATATCTGGTCCGGGTCTCTTCGGATAACAATTCCCTTTCCAACGCTAGCGCGATCTGATTCCCCATGGTGAGCAAAAGATTTTCCTGATCGAGATTCAATCTTTCACCGAGGACAATACCGATCACGCCGATGATTTTTCCGGGAGCGATCATAGGAAAGTAGGTTCCTAAGGATAAGGGCAGAGTATCCGTAAATTTTCCCGCGGAGATTTTGTTCTTATACGTCCAGTTTGCGACTGCGGTTTCTTTCGCGTCCGGAAAAAAATTTCCGGCCCTGGAAGAATTCGGATCTATGTTTCCCTGATTTTCCAGAAGAATCGCAACGTCCGTCTGAAAGACTTTTTTAAGATAATCGGCTCCGATCCGGGCGATTTGACGGATATCCCTTGCGTGCCCTAATTCTTTGGAAAGATCGAATAACGTGGTCAAACGTAATTCGCGGTTGATCAATACTTTTTCTTTTTGTCTCAACCTGGAGGTGACGTTTCCGATGATGATCGAAATAAAAATAAAAGAACCGAACATCAGAACGTCTTCCAGTTTTTCGATAAAGAAAGTGTATCTGGGGGGAATGAACAAAAAATCCCAAAAGATTCCGGATAACAAACCGGCCAAGACCGTTGGGCCTTTGGAGAAAACGGATCCGATTCCCGATACGAAAAATAGATACAAAAAGGAAATGCTCCAGTAACCCGTGATAGGTTCCAGAAAAAGACTTATACAAGTCGCCAATAAAATGAATGCGACCGAAGCGACGTATTGTTTCCCACCCGATGAGGTTCTTAAGAATCGCCCCAGTGCGGATTCTTCTTCCGAAAAAGAAGTATGATCATAAGGAACGAGGCAGAGTTCGAAGTTCGACGTGATCCTGGCGAGTTTGGAAGATGGAGAGTTCCATTTTTTCCACCAAGACATCGGAGATTTTCCCAAAACCACACGCGTTATGCCCTTTTGCTCGACTATACGAAGAACGGCTTCCACCAGATCTTCATCTGCGGCGTAAAGAATTTCGGAGCCGAGTTCTCTCGCAAAATTTAGATTCTTTTCGAGTCGACTTAGATGTTCCTTAGAAAGATTTTCCCTCGTTTGATTATAGATCGCGAACAATTCCCCGTTTCTTTCGTAAGCAAGACGTTTCGCATAACGTAATAAGGAGTAAGAATTCGGATTTGCGCCGATCGCGACGAGGATCTTTTCCCTGAATTTCGTGGAATCGGGCGAGGTGGTCACGTGTCTCGCGGTGTAGTTGAGTGCCGTCTCACGAAGAAACGCCAGATTTTCCTTTTTAAAAAAATGATCCACGGCTATATTCGCTTTTTCGGGAATGTAGACTTTTCCTTCCTGCAGACGTTTTCTGAGATCATCCGGAGAAAGGTCTATCAACAGAATTTCGTCTGCCACGTCCAAAACAGAATCCGGAATCGTTTCCCTGATTTTTACGGAAGTATTTTTTTCGACGGTCTCCACTTGGCTTTCCAAGTGTTGAACATTCAAAGTTGTGAATACGTTGATGCTGTGATTTAAAATTTCGAAGACGTCCTGATAACGTTTTACGTGTCTGCTTCCCGGTATGTTCGTATGCGCGAATTCGTCTATTAATACGACTTCGGGCTTCCGTCTGAGAATGGCGTCTATGTCCATTTCTTCGAATCGGATTTTTCTGTGTTCCATACTTTTTCTCGGAAGAGTTTCCAATCCTTCCAATAATTCTTCCGTTTCCTTTCTTCCGTGGGTTTCTATGTAACCTATCACCACGTCCACGCCTTCCTTTTTAAGCGCGCGTGCGGCGTTTAACATCGCGTAGGTTTTACCGACTCCGGCGACCATGCCGAAAAAAATTTTCAGTTTTCCTGAAATGGATTTTTTTTCCTCGGCTTGGATCTTACGAAGAAGTTCATCCGGATCCAATTTGGATTTTTCGCTCCAGTCGGTCATTCTTTGATTCTTCCGAATTCACCATCCAATTTCAAGTTCAATCGAAGTACGTTGACGCGTTTTTCTCCGATGTATCCGAGTGTGGGCCGCTCCAGAGATTGTTCTATGATTTTTTGAAATAGAAGAATCTGTTCTTGAGTCAATTTTCTCGCAGCGATCACCCGATTTTTCTGAAATTGAATGCCGGCGGGACTGATATGAGGATCGAGCCCGGAACCGGAAGCAAACAATAGATCGGGAGGAACGCTCTTCTGATCCGGATGTTTCGCCAAAAGGAACTTTCTTCTTTCGTCGATTTTCGATTTCAAGTAAGCGTTAGTCGCACTTGAATTGGACGCCGTCGAAGCCACCGTTGTATAATTTCCGGCTGAGGGTCTAGGCCAGAAATATTCGTTTTTTGTAAACTTTTGGGCGATCAGTTCCGAACCTACGATTTTGCCGTCGACTCGTATCAAACTTCCGTTTGATGAGGACGGGAAAAAGCGTTCGGAAAATCCGGTAATGACGATCGGATAAAGAATTCCGGTGATAAATGTAAGAGATAAAAGGGTTCTGATCGCAATCGATGCCGTGTTTAACATGAAATTCTCCTCAATCGAGCCCTAATAAGACTAGGATCATGTCGATACATTTGATTCCTAAGAACGGAGTAAGAATACCGCCAAAACCGAAGATCAAAAGATTTCGCCTTAATATTTTGTCCGCTCCCAGAGGTTTATAAGTCACACCTTTCAGCGCTAAAGGAATCAAGGCCGGAATGACTAACGCGTTGAAAATAACCGCGCTGAGCACCGCACTTTTCTGCGAGTTGAGATGCATTAAGTTGAGAACGGATAAAGGACCGTCCACAACGTCGGCCGTAGCATAAAAAGCTCCGAAGAGCGCAGGAATGATCGCGAAGTATTTTGCGATGTCGTTTGCGATACTAAAAGTTGTCAGAGCGCCTCTCGTCATCAGAAGTTGTTTTCCGATTTCAACGATCTCTATGAGCTTGCTCGGATTGCTGTCTAGGTCGATCATGTTACCCGCTTCTCTTGCGGTCTGAGTTCCCGTGTTCATCGCAACTCCTACGTCGGATTGAGCGAGTGCCGGCGCATCGTTAGTGCCGTCTCCTATCATCGCAACGAGATAACCTTTGTTTTGTTGTTCTCTGATTTTTTTCAGTTTTGTTTCAGGAGTCGCCTCGGCTAAGAAGTCGTCCACTCCCGCTTCTGCGGCGATTGCGGCAGCGGTGAGTTGATTGTCTCCGGTGATCATGACGGTCCTGATTCCCATCTTACGAAGACTCGCAAATCTTTCCTTCAATCCGCCTTTGACGATGTCTTTGAGTTCGATCACTCCCAAAAGTTTGTCGTCTTCCGCGACAAGAATCGGAGTGCTTCCTTTTTGTGAAACCCTTTGAATGACGTCTTCCATTTCGAAGGAAATTTTTTGACCGAAGTTCTGGAGATAGGCCTTGATCGCGTCCCCAGCCCCTTTGCGGATTCTCCGGGTCACTATTCCTTCTTTCTTTAGGTCCAATCCGCTCATTTTCGTAGAGGCGCTGAATGGAATAAATTCGGCTTCCATTTCGGTAAGATTTCTTTCTCGGATCCCGAATTTCTCTTTTGCTAATACGACAATGGATCTTCCTTCCGGTGTTTCGTCCGCAAGAGAGGAAAGTTGTGCGATGTCCGCAAGATATTTTTCCTCCACTCCTGGTGCGGGGAAGAATGCCCTTGCCTCTCTGTTGCCTAACGTGATCGTTCCCGTTTTGTCCAAAAGAAGAATGTCGATATCACCTGCGGCCTCGATCGCCTTTCCGCTTTTTGAAATCACATTAAACCGAATCAGGCGTTCCATGCCGGAAATCCCGATTGCGGAAAGTAACCCGGCTATCGTCGTGGGTATAAGACAGACAAGAAGAGAAATCAAAACGGGGACGGATAGATCGGCTTTTTGTCCTCCTTCCTTTGCGACGAATTCCGCAAAGAACGGCAGGCTGATGACCACGACCAGAAATACGAAAGACAAACCGGAAAGAAGCATGGTAAGTGCGATTTCGTTCGGAGTTTTTTGCCGTTTTGCGCCTTCCACAAGAGCGATCATCTTATCTAAGAAAGTATTTCCTTGCTCAGCCGTGATGGTGATTATAATCTTGTCGCTTAACACTCTAGTTCCGCCGGTGACCGCGCTTCGATCTCCTCCGCTTTCTCTTACTACGGGAGCGGATTCTCCCGTGATCGCGGATTCGTCCACGCTCGCGATTCCTTCTATAATTTCTCCGTCTCCCGGAATCAGATCCCCCGGTTCGCATAACACCGAGTCGCCGATTTTTAAGGATGTTCCGGGAACCGGACGGATCTTACCGTCTACGAGTTTTTTGGCGACGACATTGGATCTGGTTTTTTTGAGACTGTCGGTTCTGGCCTTCCCCCTTCCTTCCGCGATCGCTTCCGCGAAATTCGCGAAAAAAACTGTAAACCATAACCACAAACCGATCTGCAGGTTAAAGGAGGAATAAATTCCGTGGTATAAGTCTTTGGAGAAGATCCAGATCGTAAAAAGCGCCCCTAAAAAAACGACGAACATCACCGGATTTTTAATTTGAGAAAGTGGATTCAATTTTTTGAATGTGTTTACGACGGCTTCCCTTAAGACTCCCGATTCGAAGAAACCTTTTGATTTACGGCTCATCCGGTTCTCCTTAAAAAGTTCTGCCTTGTAACATTAGAAAATGTTCAAGTATCGGTCCGATTGTCAGTGCGGGAAAAAAGGTCAACGCGCCTACGATCACGATTACGGAAAGAAGTAAAACGTAAAATATTCCTCCCTCCGTGGAAAAGGAACCTTCCGAAACGACCTCGGATCTTTTTTTGACCGCGGTGCTTCCTGCGATCGCAAGAACGGGGAGAATGACTCCGAATCTTCCGATCAACATCGCGATTCCTAACATGGAATTATAATACGGAGTGTTAACATTCAAACCGGCAAACGCGCTTCCGTTGTTTCCGGCTCCGGATGAGAACGCATACAGAATTTCGGAAAGTCCGTGTGGTCCTCGGTTTGACAACGAGGATGAGGCGTCCGGTAAACTCACCGAAATCGCTGTAAAAAGAAGAATGACGGTAGACGGTAAAAGAATTCCCAAGATCGACATTCGGATTTCTACTTTGTCTATTTTTTTACCGAGATATTCCGGACTACGACCCACCATGATGCCGCTCAAAAAAACGGTAAGAAGAATAAAAAGGACCATTCCGTACATACCGGCTCCGACTCCTCCGAATATTACCTCCCCTAGTTGTATATTCAACATTCCTATTAGACCGCCGATCGGAGAAAAACTGTCGTGCATGGAATTGACGGACCCGTTAGACGCTACTGTGGTGGCTACCTCCCAGACCGCGCTGTTTAAGATTCCGAACCTGACTTCTTTTCCTTCCCAAAAGCCGTACGAATCGAAAATAGGATTGTAGGAGGATTCGGAGAACCAAACTGTAATTACTCCGATACAAAAAACCGTGAACATTACGCTGAAGATCACCCATGCGTGTCTGAGATTTCCGATCATTCTTCCGTATAAAAATACGCATGCTCCCGGAAGAATCAGAATGGAAAACATCTGAAAGAAATTAGAAAGGGGAGTGGGGTTCTCGAAAGGATGTGCGCTATTGACTCCGAAAAATCCTCCCCCGTTTGTTCCTAATTGTTTGATCGCGATTTGCGAGGCTACGGGTCCTAACGGGATGATTTGTTCTGCACCCTCCAATGTGTTTGCGGTCACGTAACTCGAAAATGTCTGTACCAATCCTGTTGCGACTAACGTTAAAGCAAGCGCAAAAGCCGAAGGAAAAAGAACGTATAAGATTCCTCGGATTAAATCCTTCCAAAAATTTCCGAGCGCGAATGCGTTTGAGTTCGCCGAAAGCCCCCTTGAAAGTGCGAGAAGGACACAAAACCCCGTCGCCGCGCTGAGAAAGTTCTGAACCGTTAATCCGACAGACTGTGAAAAATAACTCAAAGTCGATTCTCCGCTGTAAGCCTGCCAGTTTGTGTTGGTTGTAAAGCTTACGGCGGTATTGAACGCAAGATAGATATCGAGTCCCGCAAAATTCGAAGGGTTGAAAGGAAGAAAATTTTGAAAGAGCAGGATCAGAAACAGAAGAATAAAGCCAAATAGGTTGAATAACAAAAGTGAGATCGTATATTCTTTCCAGTCCATATTCCGTTTCGGATCGATTCCGCAGAGTTTGTATAAAAGCGGTTCGAATTTTAGAGCCTCCGATGAGGTGAATATTTTATGCAGCCAAAGACCGAATAGGGGAGAAAAGACTGAGATTGAAAAAAGAAAAATCGAAAGTTGAATCCATTCCGTGGCCATAAAATCTCCTTAGAATTTCTCCGGTTTAAAAATAGAATAAACCAAATAGACAAGACAAAGTCCGCCCATGCCAAAGGCCAAAACTGTCTTCGGATTCATAATATATCGTTTCCTGAATGTGTCCGTTTCAATACGGGGTTGAACGTGAAAATTTTCGGATTCTTCATGCTCATAGTGAATCATGGACTCGTTTCCCAGTCAAGAGCGCTCGGGTTAAAGAGCGGAAAACGAAGTTAAGAAGTTGTTAGGAATCAACGCAAATGGGTACGATTTGAAACAGAGTTTGAATCTTAAACGGAGAATCTATCGGTATCGCGCGTTGAAATTTTATAAAATTCCAACAGACAGAAATGTGATGTCGTCTTGACCTGAAAGAAAAAAACATCCGTGAATGCGGATTTTTTTAGGATCTCCCTTGCGCACTTCGACTAACACTTTCTTTCAGCGCTCATTCCCTAATCCTGAAACGGTTATTGGATATTTTTTCCAATTTATTAACGTATTTACCGAGATTTCCAAGTCTTTTGAAACTAAAGTTAATGACTCTTTTGTCTTTGTTAAAAGCTCAACGGCATTTTTTTAAAGTTTTTATCATAGTGTTTTTATGAGCTACGCTTTTTTATCCTTGATTCATGTACGGCCCCGTTCGCTTAAATGGGGGAATTTGCTCAGAGTTATCGATACGGCGGCTAACCAATTCAAGATAGAATATCAGATTTCCTTAAATCAATTATAAAATTAGGAGACTCCTATTTTTGTAGGGGAAGAGTATTTTTTTAAATCCATTTGAAAAAAACTTGATTTCTAAGGCGCTCTTAAAGATAAACATGTAAGCAATTGCTTACTATATGGAGCTTGGGATGTTTCTTTCTCTTCCGGTTTATGATCCGAATAAAAAATAAAATTTCGTATTAAGGTAAGATCGGTCTTATTTCAAGCAAGAACGGAGTATTTTTTGTTTTTTTTATTCAGACAAAAATGGGATGATTTTCATTCTTTTATTTCCGAGTCCAGATTCAGATTTTTTTTCATTTTTCTCATTCCGTCTCTGATCCTGTTCGTAGATCTCGGACTACGGTGGAAAGTTCTAAGTCAGATGGAGGTTTTACAGTGGTACTATTATCTCCTTTCTTTCTTTTATTCGATTTTGATTTATTCTCTGTTGCTTTTTTCTCTTGCTTTTCTTTCGTCTGCATCAAAGAAAAAAGCGTATTGGAGCATACTGATATTTTCCGCCTTCGGTTATTCGAGTTGTATAATCGGTTCTTACGGATATTTTCTATACGCGGGAATCATGCCGAACTTCTTTGTTTTTTCTTATATTTTTCAAGAACCGTTTAATAGTTGGACCATCTTCAAGGGTGGACTGACGATTTCGAGTCTGATAGGTTTCTTACTTATTTTCGTTTTGATATTTCTTAGTTTGAAGGTTGTGTCCGCAAATTTTAAGCCGGTTCGATTTACGAGGAGTATCTATTCTGGTTTGCTTTTTGGGGTTCTTATTCTTACCGCTTTTTTTCACAATAATACACGATTTAACGACCAGATTTACGTTTCGGACACGAATTCGATTTCGTTTATCAATCGGAACATTTACAATGTTCTTACGGGAGATCGACTCGGTTCCGCGGGACTACAATCGAGAAATAAGCCGAAGTTGAACAAAAGTCCTACTCCGTTTCGAAAAAACATTTTAATCATCCTTGGTGAGAGTCTTCGTAGAAAGAATATGGCTCTTTACGGTTACGATAGGGACACGACTCCGTTTTTGAATCGTTGGACACAAAACGCTCGGAATGAATCCGTTGTGGTTTTTCAAAACGCGTATTCGAATGCAAGTTCTACTTTGATTTCGGTTCCGAGTTTGTTGTCGGGTGTGTCTCCGATTCAACCTGTTTCCATGACTCATAGTTTTCCTTTATTTTGGGAATACGGAAAGGCTGCGGGGCTTTCCACATTTTATATTTCGAGTCATAGTTTCCGTTGGAATAATTTTTCAGGTTTTTTTAGAAACGCGGGAATCGATTTTTTATGGAATAAGGAAATCAGTGGACTTGGTGTTTTTAATGATATAGGGATTGATGATCGTGAAACGGTGACTGAATTTCAAAATCAGGTGAAACTTCTCAAAAGCAAGGGTCGCAACTTTGCCGGAGTTTTACATTTGAACACGAATCACTTTCCGTATATCGTTCCGGAAGAATTTGTTTATTTTCCGATCGGTAAGGATACCTACGCACCGTATGACAATTCCGTCCGTTATTTGGATCATCTTTTGGAAAAAGTATTCCATTTTTTGAATGAAGAAAAACTGATGGAAAATACTCTTGTGATCTTCGTTTCCGATCATGGAGAGGCGCTTTTCGAACACAACTACGTCGGACATATAGAAAGTAATCATATCGAAACTTTGGCGGTTCCAATGGTATTTTTCTTGCCGGAGGAGAAAAATCATTTTCGGGAGCGTTTGAAAAGGAATATTGATAAAAACGTTTCCAATACGGATTTAATACCGACCGTCGCGGAAATATTAGGTGTTTCTAATCAACCCGAGATAAAAAGTTATCTCTCAAAATTGGAAGGGGCTTCTCTTCTTTCGGATCTTCCGGAAGGTCGTCGTATCTTTATCGCGAATAATAACGAAACTTCTCTTTATCGAGTTGGAATGAGTTATATCAAAGGAAATTTGCATTATATGCTTCGTCTTAATTCGTTTCCACCCGATGAAGAAGTTTATGATATTCGAACGGATCCATATGAAAAAAAGAATCTCTGGCCCGGCCTGAGTTTAGAAGAAAAACGAGAGATTCGTAGACAATTGGATGAATGCGGTCTTTGTTATGATCTTTATGCCGCTTCCGGAATTAAATTTTGATTCTTACGGAAAACTTTTGCTATTTGTGACCCTTTTCTAATTGATTGGGAATTTTCTCTGAAAACGCGATAGAAGGAAATAACATTCTTTTTTAATTTAAAACCTGTCTTAAAAACCTTTAAAGAAACCAGTTACAATCGTTCAGTAAGTTCGTAATAAAATATAGAAGTTCCCACAAATTACGTCCTTTGGGTAGTTTACGAGCTTTCGAGCATATTTTATAACCGTTAAGCTTCTCATCGAGGTTCCTATATTTTGAGACGGGCTCTGATATGGCGCCCCCATCCGGAGCTGTAAATATTTTTTCGCATTTTTTTTTAATCACCCAATAATTTAACTCGTTAGAGAAAAGCATTCGCGACGATTGATCAGACTGATATTCGCGGGTTGGATACCGCAGGATAATCTATACATCGGGAGCTGTTCTTAGTCTTAAAACGAAGGTCAAATTTGAAATTCAAATTTGCTTCAACACTGAGCCAACAAGTATTCCTCCTTTATCGTACATCTTCTCTAACGAATTCAATTATTGGATGAAACATTACTCTAACTCTATGCAACCAGATTCATCGCTGCCCAAAGAAATCCGGATAACTCTCTTGAAACTGCCGTTATCATTACCTGAGGAGTTTTTCCTCTTTGCTGTAGATTACGAAACTTCTTGTGTAATCTGAGAGATGCTTTTTCCGCCAAAGCAACAACTAACGCAGGTTGTCCCGATCTACGTGCGGTTACAATCTTACTTCCCGTTCCAGGGAAACGATGTTGCCAAGCTGCTTCTGTCAATATTCTTCGAAGTCTGGGACTTCCAGTTTTTGTTATCCCTGTTTGTTTTCTTTTGGAACCGCTGGAATATTCTCCCGGAACAAGTCCTAAAAAACTCATGAACGAACCGGCTGTTTTGAATCGTTTGAAGTCACAAACCTCACAAAGTAAAAACATTGCGGTTAGATAATCCACTCCTCGGAAACATCTTAATATTCCTACTTTCTCTCGATACGGTTCACTTTTCGCTATCTCTTGTATCCTCTTATCCATCGCTTTTAAATTCTCTTCTTGAACTCTTACCCGACTATAATAGTCGTTAAACGTCTCTTGAAGGATCTCGTTGTTAAACTGTAGATTGTTCAACCATTTGTTATGACTGACTGTCCAATACTTTGTTGCTGAGTAAGTTATACCCTTTCTTAATAAGAATTTCATTAACCTTTGACGATTCCTTCCTAAATCCAAACGAAGGCTGTCACGGGATCTCAAATAATCTCTTACCGCTTCGTCCTCTTCACTCGGTACATGAATCGATTCTAATTCTCCACTTCGTAATAATTTTGCTAACTTGATCGCGTCTCTCTTATCCGTTTTGATCTTATCCGAACTTTGTCTTGGTATCTTTCCTGGCGCTACAAGGATACAGTTCACTCCCAAAGACTTTAGATTTCTGTAAAGTGGATAACCGGTTACTCCCGCCTCGTAACAACTATGTATCTCGTTCCATTCTGATTTTAGTTTATTGACGAACTTTTTGATCTGAACCTCATTATGTTTTATCTGCTGTTCTTTTACTATTTCCTTTGTATTGCTCGTTAAACACGCAATTCTAATCGTTTCTTTGTGGACATCCATTCCTACATATACTTTTCTTTTCATTACGTTCCTTCTGTTGGTTTTCTTGTTTTGTGGTAAATGCTTGCATCTAACCCACGCTTTTCAAGCCCAGAAGGGGCGCCATTTTGTCTTAGTAAGTAATGAGAGTTCGGTATAACAAATGCAAAAGCGATTATTATATTGCGAGCGAATCTTTCTATTATTGTTTACGGATTCGTTTTAGTAGATACTACTTTTTGTAATTCGGTTTCCGAAGGAAAAACGATATTTTGATTCAACAATTCGTAACTTAAGTTTAGGTATGCCTTTGCCTTTTTGCTCATTTCATCGCAGACCTTCGGATCCAAGTCGCAGAAGTTGTTCTTCTCACGAGGCGGATTGATATTGTAGGAAAGATCTTCTTTCCCATCGAAAAATCTCAAATAAAAAAGATCATTTTCAATCCAGCCGAATAAATTTCCATAAGCAAAGTAGGCCGTTCGAGTTCTTCCCGGAGCTAAAAGATTTCTTCCCATAGAGGAAAAAACGGCCTTCTTACCAACAAGCCCCAGGATCGTCGGAATTACATCCAATTGGGAAGCGATAGTTTCGTCTAACGCAGGGACGACTCTTCCCGGAGCATAAATCAGAAATGGAACATTTCTGTCCTCGTAGTAATCCAGATATCTGTGATGGGTATGATCCGCAACGAAAACGAAAATAGTGTTCTTGAAGTATTTCGATTTTTCGGCCTGGGTAATAAAATTATGAATCGCCCAATCTGCGTAATTGTAAACGTTCAAAAAATCGTAATCTCTTGTGGAAGTATCAAAAATCCTGAATTTTTCTGAAGGAGTCCTATAGGGGTAGTGAGTCGTCAGGGTCAGGGCAAGACCTAAAATCGGTTTTTTAGAAGTGGAAATTCGTTCATGCAACAATTGTAATACGTCTGCGTCGTCGTATCCCCAGGCTCCCAGTTGAAATCTTCCTAACTTTGCGATTTCCTTTTCCCCGAGTACGGTATCGAAGCCCCAGTGAGGCATAAGAGTACTTTTGTTGTCGAAACTTAAATCTCCACCGGTCACGAAATAAGTATCATAACCCATTCTTTTGAAAATATTACCGATACCAGAAAAGTTTCCGAGAACCTGATGCGTTCTCACTACGGTCAGACCTGGACGGTCGGGAATCCCTGTAAGGATCGACATCATTCCATTTGTGGTTCTTCCGCCGGAGGCGATGAATCGATTATAGAATCTTCCTTTTTTTAAGAGCTGATTAAAATACGGTGTGACTTCCTTTCCCTCTACAAGTCCGTTCGAGATCGGTTTGATAAATTTTCCCGTCCAATTTTCAAGCATAATTAAGACTACATTGGGAGGAGTTCCGGGATTGGTTTCTTGTTGAACGCGTAAGATCGGATATTTATCGCTGACGAATTCTGAGCCCGGATAGGAAATTTCTTTTCGTACGATCTCGATTGCTTCCTCCGTTTCCAATTTTAAGAATTTCGGGATGGACTGGCTTTTTAAATCCATGATCGAAGTGAAAACGCCGTTGAGTGCGATATTGTTTACGAAGTTGTTTCCGGAAACGATTGCGTTCGTAGCTCTTATGGGAGATTCTTGAATGCCTCCTCGGATTGCGATGATCGTAACGACCAAAACGGCCGAGATCTGAAACAGTGTGGATTTCCAAGATTCTTCCCGATATCGGTACGGGTTGTATTTAAGAAATAACCATGTCGATAAGGGAAGAAAAAATAGTAGGAATGCAATTCCGATCAAAAACGTAACCGTGTTTTGCTCCAAGGCCGATTTAAGAATCACGCCTAAATCTTTTCCGAGAAATACGAATCCTTCATAACCGATATGTTTGTTTGCGTTTTCAAAATAAATGATGTCCGCGATCAGATGTGCGATCATCCAAATTCCCAAAAGGATCGGAGTGTATCCCCAAAAAAAGCGATATAGTTTGAATCGATTTAAATACGGCAATACGGAAAGAAGAGCGAACAATCCCAAGGTCATTCCGATCACGACGAGGTCGAAACGAAAGCCTAGAAGAAACGCGAGTAAGACTTCTTTGAAAGGAACGTCTTGGAGTCGATACCAATACACCGAAAGAAATGCGATCTTGTACAGGAAGAGAATAAAAGCGAAGTAGAGAACATAACCTAAGACGAGTTTTAAGTGGGTGGGGATACGTTGAAACATTCTGACTCTTTTTGCGTGTGATATGGATTGAGAATTGAAATCGGATTCTCAAAACTTATAGTTATAATAGGTTTAAGTGGAGGTGGACGCTCAAGTCAAAAATATTTTGCTCGAATACGGTTCCAAAAAATACATTTCTTTGAGTTCTGCTGTCACGAACAGATCAGTACGTTACTTCTGTTGTCGTTACAAGTGTACAAAAATTGAGTTTGAGTTTTTGAAGCTGAGTCGTGAAAAATCGGGAATCAAAAAGAATTTGGGTCTTGACAAATTTTTATGCGTCTCAATAATGAGTGAGTAATCACTCACTATGAATTTGCAAGCACAAGAAGAAGTGCAAAACAGTATCGAACTCGAACGAGATTGGCCGGAAGGGCAAAAAAAAATCTTTTTGGCCGCGGTTGAAGTATTTGCTCAAAAAGGTTTTTCTGCCGCAACTACGGGAGAGATAGCCAAAAAGGCCGGAGTTGCGGAAGGGCTGATCTTCAAGTATTTTAAGAGTAAAAAGGAACTTCTTCTGAGTTTAGTTCTGCCAATCCTAGAAGATTTTATTGCACCGATCTCGCTCAAAAGGCTGCAGGCGATTTTTGCCCAGGAGTTTTCAACTTTAGAAGAATTTCTTACGGCGATTTTCGAAGAAAGGGTGGCGTTCATAATAAAAAATAAGCATTTGATTCGAATCATTTTTCAAGAGGCTTTTATCACGTTTGAGATTCAAACCGTTTTGAAGCGAGTTTTCAAGGAAAAACTGGCACCTAAACTTAAGGAGCGTCTTAAGAGCTTTCAAGAAAAGGGAATGATTATCGATATGCCGATCGATTCCGTATTCCGTTTAATTGTGTCTAACCTTGCCGGATACGTCTTATTTACGGAAATTCTCTATAGACCAGAAACGGAAGGCTACTCGGATCAGGATGTAGAGTTGAAGAGAACGATCGAGTTTATAGCAAGAGGACTTAAGCCTAAAACAAAAAAGGAATTGGCTTTAAAACCTAAAGCTAAAAAGAAGTCACCTATTCCTGTAGCGACGAAAGTGAAAAAAAAGAAATCTTAATATCGGAGCCGATTCTTATCAGAAGTTTGTATGAATGTCTTAATTGATAAAATAAAATTTTGGTTTTCTGTATATCGATCCTTACGTTTTCCGTTTCGAATTCTTTTGCCACTTCTTCCTGTTTTGCTTTTGTTTCTATTCCTATCTATGAAGGGAAAAAATAAGGCGGAAGACGTAGCCGTTCTCGGGCCGATTGCGGAGAAGGTTTACGGGCTTGGGACTGTTCATTCTTTGAATACGTTTCGATTCAGAGTCGGAGTTCCGACTAAAATTACGAAGGTTTTTGTTTTGGAAGGGGACGAAGTGGTACCGGGTCAAGCTTTGCTTCAACTTGAAGGAGCGACCGTTGTTCGTTCTCCGATTCGAGGGGTCGTTTCTGACGTCGGTTATCACGAGGGAGAAGTGGCCTTTCAAAATCTTCTCGCGATCGAAGTTCTGGGAACAGGATCCAAATATCTTATCGTAGCGCTTGATGAACAGATTTTACTTTCGGTTCGTAAGGGACAAAAGGCTTTGATCCGTTTTGAAGGGAAGCCAAACGAGGTCACGCAAGGACGTGTACAGGGAACATTCTCGCGAGCCGGTCAGTTCTTTGCAAGGATAGAAACGACATATTTTCCTGAAGGTGTTCTTCCCGGAATGAGTGCGGATGTCGCGATCGAAATTGGAAATAGGGAAAACGTGGTTCTTGTCCCTAGGAAATACGAAAAGAAACGTAAAATTATAATATTCAGAAATGGTAAATCGATAGAGATTTCTTTTACGCCTGGATTAAAATCGGAGCAATTTATTGAAGTGAAAGAAGGGGATATTCAAGCCGGAGATAGACTTTCAGAGGTACCATAATGTTGTTTATCGCAGTCAGGCAAATGCTCGTTAGAGGAAAACAAACCCTGACGACACTTTCGGGAATCGTTTTGGGCACGGCCGCTTTTATCATCATTTCCGGGGTTCTTCTCGGATTTAGAGGATATCTCGTTGATCAACTGATCAACGCTGATTGTCATGTTCGAATCAGTCCTAGACAAGAAATCATTCAGCCGAATTCTATGGACGATTTGTTTCCGGGAGAAAACGTATTTTGGCTTTCCCCTCCTTCCGGAAAACGCGGTTCCACACATCTAAGCAAAGCTAGTCTCTGGTATGAACGATTGGATCAGGATAAAGAAGTGCAGGCATATTCTCCGCAGGTGAGCGGAAGAGTATTTCTATTTTCCGGTTCCAATCAGGAAACCGGAAAGATCATAGGAATTATTCCGTCCAGACAGGTTCAAGTTACACCTCTCGCCGATTATATTACGGAAGGAAGTGTGGAGTCCCTGTCTGCGGGAAATAGAATCATCTTAGGTGATGGGCTTGCGAAATTTCTCGGCCTCGGGTTGAACAAAACGGTATGGATTTCTTCCAGCTATCAAGACAAAACTCCGTTTCGAATTGCCGGAATTTTTCGTTCCGGAAACAAAGCTCTCGATGATAGTATCGCCTATGGATTGTTATCCGAAGTTCAACTTTTGACGGCTCAGTCTGGAATGGTCACGGATATAGCCGTTCGCTTGAAGGACGTAAATCTTTCACTTCAGAAAGCGGAAGAATGGAGAAATGTGGGAGACGAAAGGGTTGTAAGCTGGCAGGAAGCGAATACAAGTTTTTTTGCCATCTTTAAACTTCAGGACGCAATTAGATATTCCATGACGGCTGCTATTTTGACGGTTGCCGGATTTGGAATATATAATATTCTGAATGTGATTATCAATCAGAAAAAAAGGGAGATTGCGATTCTTAGATCCATCGGTTACAGACCAAATGAAGTGTTGATGATTTTTCTCTTACAAGGACTGATTTTAGGACTTTCCGGAGGAATCATAGGGTTATTGGTCGGATTTTTGGTTTGTATCAGAATCGAAACGCTTCCGTTTACCAATCCGCTTTTTTCTGCAAAAGCTACAACGATGGTCGTTTCTTTTGCTCCTGCGATTTACATGCAGGCGTTTGCACAATCGATGATCGCCACTTTGATCGCGAGTTGGATTCCCGCAAGATCCGCCGGAAAACTATCACCGATCGAAATCATACGAGGAGAATAGAATGCAAACTGCAAGCCGTGCTAGAATCTCCGTAAATGATCTTAGAAAAACTTTCGGTAATTCGGAAATCATCAAAGGGGTCAGTTTGGATATCGAGGAAGGAGACTATGTATCTCTAACGGGAAAATCCGGTTCCGGAAAGAGCACGCTTTTGTATATGATTAGTTCCTTGGATCCTCCGAGTTCTGGAACGGTCGAGGTCGACGGAAAAAATATCTATCGGATGAATGAGGAAGAAATCCACGATTTTAGAAATAAGAAAATGGGATTCATTTTTCAGTTTCATTACTTATTACCTGAGTTCACCGCGATCGAAAACGTTTTGATGCCCGCAAGAAAAGCCGGGCTTTTAAAGAAATGTCAAAGTTATGCGGAATATCTTTTGGAGGAGTTCGATCTAAAGGATAGAATGGACTATCGAATTAATCGTTTATCTGGAGGTCAGGCACAAAGAGTGGCGATCGCACGCGCACTTGTGATGAATCCGAAATACATATTTGCGGACGAACCTACAGGGGCCTTGGATTCGACGAACACAAAGGTGGTTATGAACATTCTCGAAAAGGTCAATCGAGAAACGAAAGCTACGATTCTTGTGGTCACTCACGATTCGGACTTTGCTTCGAAAACAAAAAGACAGATCCATCTTGTGGACGGACAGGTTGTATCTCTGAAAGAATTCGAAACGCTCAAAAAAAGCGGAAAAAAGGAACGTGTCTGACTACTTCTAAAGCGGAAAAAATTTTCAGATAGGCATTCAAATCCTCATTTTTCATTCTGCGTCTTATGCGCTGGAAGTTTCCAAAGTTTAAATCGGGTCAGTTGAGAAGGTGGGAGTATCTACTTCCAACGGGATCTTCCAAAGAAACCGAACAGATCGCGAAAAAAATTATCTCGGATCCTTATCTTCCAAAAGCACAAACTCCGTTTTTAAAGATTTTACCCGGAAAGATATTGCTCGAAAATGCGAACTTTAGACAGGCACTCGAATTATTAATAAGAATTCCTTGGACAAGGGATTTTCGATTGAATTTGGGAATGTATCCGTTTAAACGGTCCTTTTCTTTTCGAGAATTCGAATCTTCATTAAGAAAATCTAAAATTCTTCCGGAGAAATGGAATCTCCAACTTCGTCCTCAGGTTAAGGGACGAGCCGAATGGACTCCTGAGGATTTAAGGAGGCTTTGGGAAACAGAAGGAGTTACCGCGAATTCCGAAAATCATAGAACTACGGAACTCAGTGCGCTTTTGGTGGAGGACGAAATCATTTTAAGCGTTAGTCTTTCCGGAGAGCCTCTCAATCAAAGGGGAAATTTTCAAATTCTCTCCAAGTCTGCTCCGATTCGAGAAGACCTTGCGAGATATTTGGTCGAGAGAATGCACAAAATCCTCCCTAATCCAGACGCGGTTTTGGTTCCGTTTGCGGGAACTGGGACATTCATTCGGGAATCTGTGGATTCGATTTTAGGAATCTGTTTTCCTCATTATTTGAGAGATTATCTGTTTCAGGATATGGAGGAATTTCCGAGAGCGACTTGGGATTTTTTAAAGAAAAAAACGCTGAAGGATTCCATCGGGAGCCCGATTGGAATCTGGTGGAACGAATTGAACGGGGCAACTTTCGAATATACTAAAAATAGAATGAATTTATATCAAGATTTTCTAAAGTACTATGGATTTTTTGATTCTTTTGGTTTTGTTCAAAATGAAGGTGACTTTTTTCTATATTCCCCGCAGGAGGTTTGGAATACCTTAGGAAAACGTCGACGAATCTGGATGTTTCTCAATCCGCCTTACGGACTTAGGTTGGGAATTGGTTCTTCGAGCGCTTTTTATAAAAAATTGGGTGAAAGATTGACACATTGGTGGGAACTTCCTTCCGAGATCGGCGGTTTTGTACTTTGCCCGAACGAAGAGTGTTGGTCCGTTTTGATTCGTAATATGGGAATTAAAACGGATACGATTCATGTCACTCACGGCGGTATGGATATGAGGGTTGTGTATTTTTGAATCGTTGGTTTTTAAGGCCTGTCATAAAATTCCAATGTTATGAGTTTATCTTGGAATCAGCTGCAAGTTTATCTTTTTTGAATTCATTTTCTTGTTTCCGTAGAAATTGTAAGGACTTTTGTTCGTTTAACGAAGAAAAGACGGTAACCTATAAACTCTCAAAAAAGATGAAGTCTATTGGAACTATTGTGCTCTTTTAGAGCTTGTCTTAAAAACCTTAAAAGAAATCAGTTACAATGATTCAGTAAGTTCGTAATCAAATATAGAAGTTCCACAAGTTATGTCTTTTTGGAAGTTTACGAGCTTCCAAGCATATTTTATAATTGTTAAGTTCTCATCGAGGCTCCTATAGTTTTGGGGCAGGCTCTTAAGTAACGAAATGACAATTAGATCTTGATTTGGGACAAGTTCTAAAAAATAAGAATCAATCAGAATTTGAATATTCGGAAAAGATTGTAAATGGAAGTAGATTGGAATCAAAAAGAACCTTGCTTAAAAAAGTGATAATTAGGCCGATTCCGAAATATAAACCCATAGGAATTGGGGCTTTACGCAAACTTTTTCCTCTTTCCCGAAGAACAATCGTGAACAAAACTGCCGGAATGTAAGAGGCGTTTAAAAAGAACATCCACCAAGGATGACCTGCGATCAACGCGTAAACGGGAGCAAACAAAACGTCTCCGAACCCGATTCCACCCGGAAATAAAAAAAACAGGATCAGAAACACGAGAAAAAAACTGCCCAAAACATAAAGTTCGTTTAAACCCGGCAATTTTCCGTTGAATAAAAAAACGGATGTGATTCCGAAAAATAAAATCCAAGGAAGGTTTTCGTAATCCAAGGAGAAGTGAAATGCGTCCGTAAGGCAGGAGATCAAAAGATGGCCGCAGAGAAACAGAAAGATAAGACTGAATGCAGGATTTTTGGTTAAGGAAAAGCAAAAAATAAAAATGCATACAAAGGAAAATTCTATCAAAGGAAAGAGGGGACGAATCCTACCGTTGCAAAATTGACATTTGCCTTTTGAGATGAAAAAACCAAAAATAGGCAACAATTTCGGATAACGTATCTCTGCTTTGCAGTGATCGCAGGAACTTGGATGGGTAAAAATCCGTTTCCATTTTTCGAAAAACGAAAACGATTTTCTGTTTTTACCGTAGTAGTATTCTAAAATTCGAAAACTTAGGGTGACGTAAAAACTTCCTAGAGAAGCCGCACCGAAGCTTCCGAAACTTAAGAACAGCCAAAAGCTCGGAGAATCAGGCAAGTTCGGCAAGTGCGGAGATTCCTCGTTTGAGATTTTCCCATTCGGAGGCGAAACTGATACGGATATAATTTTTGGACTCGGTAAAGATATAACCCGGAACCAGGATCAATTCTTTCTCTTTCACGGCTCTAACAATAAAGTCGTCGTCTTTTTCTTTGATCTTAACGAAAAAGTAAAATGCGCCTTCGCTTTTGTTAATTTCGTAGTGATTTTTTAAAGATTCAAATACAAAGTCTCTTTTTTCTTTGTAGTCCGCAATGTAAGAATTCATATCAGTCTTTAGGGCTTCAAGACCCATCCACTGGGTTACGGAAGGAGCGCAGACTAAAGTGTATTGCTGCAAAGTAGTTAATGCCTTTATAATGTGTTCTGGCGCAAGAATCGAAGACAATCGAAGACCTGTCATGCTGTAGGTTTTGGAAAAACCGGAAAGAGTGATTGCCTTATCGTAAAAAGAGCCGACGGAAATAAATTTTTTGTCGTAGTCGAAAAGTTCGTATATTTCGTCCGAGATTAGATAGGCCCCAGTTTTTTCTGCGAGATCGGCGAGAGCCTCCAGTTGTTTGCGCGAAAGAATTTTTCCCGTAGGATTGGACGGGGAAGAATATATGATGATTTTCAACTTCTTATTAGTAAATTCTTTCAGTGCCTCCGGTTCGAAGGATTCGTGGATCGAATTCATTTTTCCGCCGTAGATTTTGATATACGCCGGATACATCAAAAAGTGCGGAGTTACGACCAAACATTCGTCTCCTTCGTTCAACAACGCGTTGAATAAAAGCAGAAACGCGGAGCTGATTCCGGAAGTAACGAGGATTTTTTCGGGGGTTGCGTAGGAAATTCCGTTTCCATTTTTGTATTTTTCGGCGAGAGCGCTCCTGAGTTCTGGAATTCCTCCCGTAAGTGTATAAGCGGTTTTACCGTCTTTGAGAGCCTTACAACCGGCATCTATGATATTGGAAGGACAAGGGAAGTGAGGTTGACCGATGGAAAGATTGATTGGGTTTTTCAATGTACCTGCAAGCTCGAACGCTTTGCGGATGGCGGAAGTATCTAAACCTTGGATACGATTTGCTAAAACATATTCTAACGTACTCTGACTCATACTAAATCCTTATCACAATTTCTATCTAAGAGAACCACTGCAAAACTTCTTTTTAAAAAAGAATCTTCTCAAAAACTTGATTGGTTCGTCAAACCATTCAAGTTACAGTTTGCCACAAAGCTTGATTTTCTTTTTGAAAATGATAGAAAGAGAAAAGAAGGTTACGCACTTTCAATCGATGTTCTACTAAAATCGGGAATTGAGGTTGCCAGAGGATTCTAAAGGAGAAACTTTGAGTTATGGAAACTGTAAAAATCGCCGGCCTGAATGTTCCCGTTTCAAAATTCAATCCAGGAAGTTTGGGATCCGATCTTGTTGAGACGGATTCTACCGTTCGCAATCTATCCAATATTCTTTATCCTTTGCTTGAGGGAAAACCGGTGTTACTCGTCGGAGATGCCGGAGTTGGGAAAAATGCACTTATCTATTACATCAATTACAAAAGAAAACATCCCACCGCAAGATTCAGTTTTAACGAGGACACACTTCCTGAAGATCTAATCGGTTCGTATCGAATTCTGATGGACGGAAGAGGGTTTACTTGGTCGGACGGACCTTTGACTTCTGCGATTCGTTCGGGTCATAGTTTTGTCGCGGACGAGATGAATCTTTGTCCTCCTCATATCATCAAACGGTTCTCGACGGTGTACGAGTCCGCCTATTTGGAGTTAATCGAAGGGGATAGTTCCAGAATTTATTGTGGAGAAGGTTTTAATTTTATCGGAACGCAGAATCCTGCTGAAGGTTTTGAAGGACGGAAACCTCTGCCTTTCGACATCACCCGTTTTTTCTCCGTTGTCTTTATCGATCCTCATACTCCGGACGAGATTTTATATATCTTAAAAAAACTTTATCCCGCATTGAGCGAATCTTTGCTTCAATCCTGTATTCGAATTTCTCTCGAAACGGAAACCAGAGTCGTTACCGGAAAACTCGGAAAAGGAGATCTGGAAAAATACCACTTCAACATCCGAAACTTGAAAAAACTCTGCAATCGACTTTTGGGTTTAAAAGCAGATACGAGTGAACTTCAATTCCGGGAATTCTGGAATTTTTACGTCGAACCTTTCCGTAAGAAAGAAGACAGGGATTTTCAAATCGAATTGTTACTTGGCGAATCTGGTCTGAAGGTAGTGCCCGAACTTCCGGAGCCGAGCTTTCAGGTTCACAAAGGATTTTTATATTGCAATGATAAGGAAATTCCGATCCGAGACGAAAGCAAAGCCAAACGATTGTTAAGCGAAGTACCTTTGCCGCTCAAACTGAGAGAGTTCTCCGAGAAGATATTTACCGCGATTCAATTTCAGGAAAACGTTCTGATCGAATATTCGGAGGAACAGGATCCGCAGATTCTACTTCCCTTGTTCACCGAAATTTCGGGGCTTCCACTCGAAACGGTCAGTCTTTGTAAGGGAATTCATACTTCCGATATCATCGGAGCCTTAAAGCCGATCGACGGTTCCAAAGTGGATTGGGTGGACGGTCCCCTGACTCGAGGGATCCGAGAAGGTGGAAACATTCTCATTACGAACTTGGAAGCCGCAGGCGCGGAACTAGTAGAAAAATTGAATATGCTTACGGATGATGCAAGATCTTTGACTCTTCCTCCCGAGGCGGGAAGAAACGAGCCGATACAACTCACCGAAGGTTCCAGAATATTTGCACTTAAACTCTTTCGTAAATCCAAGTCTACAGCGACGATTTCCAGGGCGTTCCGAAATCGTTTTACGAGCGTGCTTTTTCCGGATCTTGAAGACGAATCCACGTTGACCGAAATTGTTTCCTTTTATCTTCCGGGCAACAGTCTGATCCTGAAGATGGTAAACTTTCACATGAAGATCCGCGATCTCGCAAAAAAGAGAACGATCGGTTCCGCCAATCTTGTACCGTATCTTTTCGGGCTTTCGAATCTTCTTTTTTGGAAGGATCATATTTTACGTTATGCGGAAGAGAAGAACGGGGAAACGGGTCTTAAAGAAACCGCGGTGCGAGGTGGTAAGATCGCATATACAAATCAGATAGCAGATCCGAAAGAAAGAATGGAACTCGAAAAAATTCTGGACTTTCAAATGTCTGGGATCGAAGTCGAATCGGATTTCTTCAAGGTTCTTGAGGATAAGAAAAAAAAAACTCTGACAACTGCCACCGACATTGAAAAAAAACGTTGGTGGAATCCCGAACTTCATAAAAGAGAAGCGTTAACTGGTAAGGCCAAACTGATCAATTCTGGCAATCCTCTCAAACGAGGAATCGAAATTAATACCCCGGAAACGGGAGGTCAGATGAAGGAAGGCGCGGACGCTTGGTACGGACAAGACACACGCGGTAACAAGGGTCAAGGCGAACCTGCGGGTGGAGGTGGGGCTTGGGGTTACCGCACCGAAGAACTGTATAAACAATTTCTTGCCAAGCGTAAGATTCTATGGGAATACACGATCCAGGTTTCTTTGAAGGAATTCAAAGAAGTGTTCGGCCAAAGTCTTGAAGAGATCGAACTCAATCTGGATCGTCTTTTCGATCCTGAAATTGACATTACTAGAATGTATCGAATGGAAGGAAATCGGATCGATGCTCGAAAATATATTTCCTTCTTATCCGGAAGAGGGGATTCCAAGGTATTTGATCGAACCATCATCGATAAGAACGAGGAAAAACTCAAAGGTGTGGAAGTCGCTTTTCTCGTTTCCAAATCCAGAAGGATCTTTAACTTTGAATACGCGGTCGCGGTGATTTCTGCGATGATTTCTTCGGCTTATATTTTAAGGGAACACGAGGTGGATTTTTCGATCCACGCGTATTCGGACCGAAATAATAGAAAAGATAGAATCGATCTAATTCCGATCAAACGTCTGGAAGAAGAATATGACGAGGCTAAAGAGGAGGAAATGTTCAATTATCTACGGACTGATTGGCAAGGCGATTCCGTGGAAGAATATCAGCTTCTTGAAAAAGTGGAATCGTATTTTTCACCCGAGGCACAAACGAAAATTGTGGTAATGATTTCCGATTTTCGCGGACAAAGAGGAAAGGCGGACGTTTCCGACGAGATCAATTCTCGGGACAACCGCAAACTACATGCAGAAATTTTAAAAAACCAAAATCGGAATTACGTCTTCTTAGGGGTCGGACTCGGAAGAAGATACATTGCGGAACATTTGTTTCAAGATTCCATTCAGATCACTTCGGACAATTTTTACAATATGCCGAATCTGATCGGAACGGAATTGGGCAGGCTGATTCTCACGAATCATAGTATGAGAAATTAATCGGAAGTCGAAAAGAGAAAATTCGAAAAACGCTTTTTGAGAGATTTCAGGCTATAGGAAACGAGATCCGTATTCTCGCTTTGCAATTTTGTAGTATTCCAAATCAGAAGCGTTGATTGAAAAATTTTAGATATGAAATTCAGATTATTTTTTTCATTCCTGTTCGTTCTCCTTTCAGCATTTAGGTTGAACGCTGAAGAATTGAAAATATTTGACTTCATGTCCTATCAAAGAAATAAAAACAAAAATATTGGCTTTGTTTCTCTTTCCGGTGCTCGCCCCCTCACGCCGATTGGTTTGTGATTTCTAATTTAACTAAAAAAGAAGAACGGAAAATTCAAAATTCTGGGTGTATTGAGTTGGGATTGAAATTTAGAAAGTATTTTCTTTCTAAAGAAAAAATTTCAGAAGCGGCGAATGTGTTTATCTACGACTACTCGAAAGACGTATTAAAAACATTTAAAATAAACGATTTGAATTTTATGGCCTGTCTTTCTATATACGAGAATAGCGAGCCGCCGCCATATGACAAAAGCGATTTTATGATTGGATTTGAGGTGGACGAACAGCTTTTATCCAGCTCCAGGTCCTTCGTATTTATCGGTAAAGAAAGTCTATTCGTTCAAGGACAACTGCAGCGTATTGTTTGGCAAAAAATCAAATCCAAATATTTCCCTTCCGGCATGGAAGGAAAATATTTTAAAGATAGTGAATATAGTAAAGGCGACTCTTATAAATATGAAACGGGCGACTTGCAGTATTTTGCGCAAGATTTAGTCAAGGATAATAGCGTTTTTGCCAGACGATTGTTAGTGATGGATCGCCGAACTAAAAGTAAAGTTTATGAAGCGGTTTATTCAGGGAGTCTTGCTCCTTTCGATCACCAATGGACAGGAAGATTATTCAAAAACAAGCCAAAAGTAATATTCGGCTTTGAATATATTTCTTTTGGATGTGATAGTATTACGTTTTTAGAATCATCCGAGGAGGCGATTCATATTGATTGCGACAACCGACATTGAAAGAAATCGGTACTGGTTCTCTTTTAAACTGTGTTCCAAAATCCAATTAATTGTATTTTATCGGAGAAATCAAACCGAGTGAACTTGAATATTCTGCCGACCGGTTCTGATAAAAGAAAAAGACATAGTATTGTCATCGATCAAAATGGATAAAAGATCGGCGTAGAGGACGAAAAGTATCTAGGTTTGCGAGCTGCGAATTGTTTTCTTTGCAATCGAACCTAAAAAATGTGACTTATTCCCTGTCCGGAATTCCGTCCATCGTTTCACATTAAAAACCAACACGCAACCTTTCGTCGTATTCCGTTCCAAAAGGCGGCGAAAAGCGTCGCTTCTTTCCTTCTAAGCAATTCTATCCTTTTTTCGTCTTCGTAAAACGAATCGTTTTTCACTTGGCCCTAGTCTTTTATTCGAAAAACTGGATTTACTTCGGATAAAATATCGTGGCAAATAAAAAAGAAGAATCTGGACATTCTCCCCTGGTCAATAAAAAGGCCAAGTTCAACTTCGAGTTAGTTTCTTACATCGAAGCGGGAATCGTTTTATCTGGATCTGAAGTTAAGAGCCTTCGGGAAAAGAAGGGGAATCTTACCGATGCATTTGCTAAGATCAAAAACGGGGAAGTGTTTTTGGAGAATTTTTCAATTACTCCGTATAAAAACGGAGGTTATGCCAATCATCCCGAAATTCGTCCGAGAAAACTTCTCCTTCATAAGAAGGAAATCGAAAAATTGGAACGTCAGGTAAAAGAAAAAGGTTTAGTTCTCGTTGCTACTAAGGTTTATTTTAAGAATAATCTTCGCGTGAAGGTGGAGATCGCCGTGGGCAAACCAAAAAAGATCCACGATAAACGGGACGACATGCAGAAAAAAGACGCGCAACAAGAAATCGCCCGCGCGTTAAAATCATCCAATCGCTACGAATGAGTCTCGACAAAGTTAGGATCACATGGCTAAAGCCGGAAAAAAACCAACCGCAGAATCGGAAGAAGTCGTTCCGGTAATAAAAGCTCCCCGCAAAGAACCCGGAGAAAGAATTCCTGTCGTATCCATCGTGGGCAGACAGAACGTAGGCAAGTCCACTCTGTTCAATTCTCTTTTGAAGAAAAAACTCGCCATCACGGAAGATTATCCCGGTGTGACGCGTGACGTTCTTTCGGCGAGGATTTATCAGGAAGAAAAAGATCTCGACTTTTATCTCTGCGATACTCCTGGGCTTGACATCGACAATCCAGATTCTCTTTCTCAATCCATATTAGAAGTCGCTTATAAACAATTGAATGAATCTGACGTAATCATCTTTTTGCTGGATAAGAATCTGATCACCGCCGCCGATCATACATTGCTCGATTATTTGAGAAAAGAATACGGACCCGCAGACAAACCGATCATCTATTGTGTCAACAAGGCGGACAAGGAGCTTGACGAATTCGATCTGGAGGAATTTTACAGAATGGGTCTTGCCGAAGTGCTGCCGATTTCGGCGATCGGAAGAAAAAATCTGGGTTTACTACTTGAGAAAATTAAATTTTTCTTAAGTAGTAAACCGGGTAAGGTCTGGATTGAAAAAATTTCCGCATCCAAAAAGAAAGACGCACAACCTCTGCCTCTAGCGGAAGAGGACTACGAATTCCGGCTTGCAATTGTAGGAAAACCGAATTCTGGAAAATCCAGCCTTTTGAATGCGATTTGCGGTTATGAAAGGGCGGTTGTGAGTGACGTAGCCGGAACGACCCGAGATTCCGTGGATACTTTATTGGAATTCGGAGATAGAAGACTTCTACTTACCGACACCGCCGGAATTCGTAGGCATAGCAGGACCGCTGAAGCATTGGAATATTATTCGTATCAAAGAACTCTAAAGGCGATTGAATCGAGCGATCTAGTCATCCATCTTTTGGACGCAAAAAAAGGATTCGGAGATTTCGATAAAAAAATCACGTCCCTTCTACAAGAAAAGGGAAAACCGTTTTTGATCGCGGTCAACAAATGGGATTCCATCGAGGATAAAACCGACAAAACTTTCCGGGAATACAAGGAAAAACTTTACAGTCGTTTCCCATTGTTAAACGAAGTGCCGATCATCACGATTAGCGCAACCGAAAGGTTGAGGGTCCAAAAACTCATCGATCTTTCCTTCGATCTCGCGTCCAGATCTCATAGAAAGGTCAGCACATCCGAGCTTAATAAAAATCTAAAGAACTGGATGAGCCAGGCGGGGAGATCCTTTTCGGCGCATCAACCTCCGAAGATGCTCTATTGCACACAGGTTTCCACTTCTCCCTTTCACCTGATCCTGTTCGTAAATCACGTGGAATACTTTAAATCGAACCTGGTTTCGTTTTTGAAAAAGAAACTTACGGAAGCTTATGACTTGCAGGGGATTCCGGTTCGATTGGAATTTCGATCGGATCGAAAATGAACTTCGCGATATTTGTATTCCTTAGTTTTGTCGCGGGTTCTATCCCTTTTGGATATTGGATTGCTCTTCGATTTGCGAAGATGGATATCCGTAAGTTCGGGAGCAAAAATATAGGAGCCACAAACGTGGGTCGCTCTATCGGTTGGAAGTTCGGCTTTCCGGTGTTGATCTTGGATGTGGCTAAGGGAATATTTCCGGTTTATCTTTCCGGAATTTATGTTCCGGAAGGAGGGGTTCTATTTCAATTGACCTGCGGAGTTCTCGCGGTTTTAGGACATATGTTCTCGCCTTTTTTAGGTTTCAAAGGAGGAAAGGGAGTCGCCACCACACTAGGCGTATTTTTGGTTTTGACTCCGATTGCCTGTCTTGGAGCGATCCTTGTTTTTTTAGTGACTATTAAATATTTTAAATTCGTATCTCTCGGATCAATTTTTGCTTCCCTTACTCTTCCGCTCGTTTATGCTTTTTCATCGGTTATACTTTTACACGAAGAGGTTTCATATTGGGTCTTGGGGACCATGGTGTTCATCTCCATCGGGATCGTACTTACCCATAGGGAAAATATTTTTCGGATCTTAAACCGATCCGAATTGTTCGCAGTCAAAAACGAAGACGAGGAACGAAACGGTGATTCAGAGAGAAATCGACGATAACAAAACCCGTGAAGAAAAGATAAAATTTTTAGAACAATACCTTCAATATCATCCCGTATTCGAAGTCGTCGATTTATACAAATGGCTCTATTATGGAGAATTCGGCGAGGTTGAAAAACAGGAATTCTATTCGGATCAGATCGAAGTCGTTCCCGAATTGCAGTCCATACTAGATGATCTGAAAGCGGAGGAAGGTAAGCCCTATTTTGAGAGGGTTTGGGAGCCGCTTGGGTTTTCTCAAAGATATCTTCTTATTTATCTTACTCCCTATGTAAAACGCGATTATCCTCTCAAACGATTGGTCAATCTGATGCAGAGGTCTTCCGCATTTCAGGGATATCGAATGAGATTCAAATTGGACTGGATCATTCTCAAGGATATCATCACGGAAAAAATGCCCGTGTTCACAAAACAGGAATTCAACGATTTTGAGGACCGGATCGGATTTCAACAATTGCCGGATGTGGAGCTTTCGAATACTTATAAAAGCACGTATCCTGCGAGCTTTCGAGTCGTGTCCGCAAAATTATTCTACGAATACTTTCCCGAGTTTGTGAAGGAGCCACAAGGATTTTCTCTCTTGATGGAAATGGGCGGAGAGCGAGAATCCGAATTGGAATTATCCGAACGAGTAGATTCGTTTGCATCTGAAACGGATCAGGTAGTGCAGAAAAAACATGCACGGGAAATAAAAAAGGGAACCGAGATTTCAACGGAAGATGAAGAATTGTACGAAGAAAATCTGGAAAATTTCAATTTTGACGGTTTGTAAACAACTTGAAAGTCAATGCTGATTGTTCCCACTGGTTTTTGCTTCAGATTCTGCTTTACAAGGTTCTAAATTTTATGTTAGGTTGAATAAAAAAGGAAGTTCGCAGTCATGCTCAAAGAAATTAATTTTGCAGTTCAAAGCTCTACGGGGGCTAGGCAATTTTCCAAATCCGAACTTACTCTTCGTAATATGCCTGATCGTCTTCACCCGCTTTCTGAATTAGAAAACGTACACTCGGGAGCGAGAAGCATAGCAAAGGTAGGGGTTAATACGGATGACCAAGCTATTCGTCGCGGTTATCTGATCGATTTGAATGCGTAGTTATTGAACTTAAGCTCGGATCATAAAAGAAATTTGCAGCCAAGTTTATAACAAAACGTAGCGCTTATGTTTACGGCGGGTTAGGTTCTAAAGACAATATAGATTTATTTCTAACCGCCATCAAATTTGTAAGTGATAATCTCTAAAAATAAATTGATAAATTCCGTAGATTTCCCTCATTCAATCGAATTATTGATAAACGCCTAATCAAACTTACAATTACCCACAATTAAGAATTTCTTGTACCAAATAAAGACCGAATCTAAAATGCCTTTTTATGATATAAGGAGTTTAGGACGGTGAGAAGCTCGACAAGTTTTCGTATCTCGCAGTGATGTCCGTACTTCCGGTAGCGATGCGATCAAATTTCCCGAAAATCTGTCGTTGCTTGACCGATCTTTATCGAAATCAAAAGAAGACCAGAAAACAATACTTGTAATAGATTTTCTGATGGAAACATGAAGAAAATAGCCTACATCAGAAAATTTTGGATGCGAACATGTGTCGCGGGCCAATTCCAGTTCTATAACTATTATAGAATATTCAAAAAATTGCAATCATGAACAAAATAAAAGACTCGCGAACTATATTACTAAAATTATAAAACTAACTGATGTTACATTGGTTTAGTTCTTGGGAAAGATGTTTGTGAATCATTATAAGGAGCTTATGTTTATTTTGAAAGGGAATAGCTTCGGAATCAAACGGCACAGAAGTGTAATTTTCGGTTATTGAATAAAAAGAACATTATTGAAAAGCAATAAATCCTTCAAAAAAACGGAATTTGCGGGGATTCTCCCTTGAGTTCTTAAAAACGATACTGAAAAAGCGTGAGAGCTACTATGAAACGGAGCCACCGGCTAAAAGTTTACGTTTGAGTCCCGTAAATTCTTTGAGGACGGCTCCCAAAAACAGGTTCTTTTTCCTGGTTTCGTCTAATGTATTTTTGTGGCGTAAAATATAAATTTCGGTTTTGCGAACTAAGTAGCCCAAGTCTTCCCATTCTACGATTCCTTTTTGAAAGTCGGAAAGAATGGACTCGTAGGATTCGTCTTGAATCGAAGGGGTAGAAAACTTTTCCAAGATGTTTTGGATTTTTTTCAAAAGGTTCGATCGGAATTCCTCGGCTGCTTTCTCGGAAATTTCGGGATGGTTTTCGGTGTTCCAGGGTAGAAACTCTTTCCAGAAAAAACCGTGAGAAGGGAAAGAGGAAAGAATCAAATCTGCTTGTTCCAAAGAAACATTCTCACAGTTTTCGATCCTTGCACCTCGGCTGTTAACGTTGTAGACCGGAAAGTCCAAGGTTTGAAACGATTCTTCGAACCAATGCCTGTAAAGATCCAAAACATAATCTGTGAGTACTTCTCCTCCGTTTGCTGACGGAACCAGGCGAGTATCTCTTTTACGGATGATCATCTCGTTGATTTTTTCAAGGCTTTGTGTTCTGCGGACAAGAGTGAGCCATTTCTCGTTATGATGTGTTCCCGTAGAATGAATTTCCCTGCCCGAATAAGCGAGATCTTGACCGACTAAAAAAATCGGCTTACAACCTAAGTTTCGAAGGAGATCAAAGGCGGTTGTTGCAACACTTCCTCCTGATTGGACGTCTCCGATCGGACCCAGAAGTTTTTCAGCGGTTTTGGAGCCGGCAGTTACTTCTCGTTTAAATTCTCCGCTTGCGTCTACAACGTACTTTGCAGTTAGGGAATGGACTATTTTTGTGAACTTTTGTGATCTTAAGATCGAAGGGGAACTTACCAAGTCTGCAAACAAAGGAACATTAGACGATTTTGCTCCCATAAAATGAAAGAAAGAATGAGTCTGCGCGTCGAGAGTAATGACTCCGTCGGGAACGATTCCGAATTTTAAAAGGGCTTTAAGAGAAGTATCGCAGGAAAATAAAAACACCTTGTCTCTGATTTTAGAGATCCATTCGCATTGACTTCTGAGGGACGGGCCCGCGGATACGAGCATCGCGGGAGTGTTCAAAAATTTTTCTTTTAGAAATTCAATTCTTGTTCTCTGGTTTTTGGAATTCGGAAAGTTTGCGGTGTTAACGAATGTGTTTCTAACCCAGATTCTTTCGAACTCGAACTTGGTCAAAAGGTCACTCATCTTAGAGGAAAGAATTTTACGGATCTTAATTTCCAATTCTCCGTAGTACACTTCGTTCAGAGACATACTTGCCGTGTTCCTGAAAATTCGGATTCCGGAAACTCGTTCCACGGGAAGGGATTCCAAATAGTTCCAAAGAAGACCCAGAGCAGAATGTCCTAGAAACAAATGTCTTCCCGGAACATCCATCACTGGCTCTAAAATTCCGTTCCAAAGAGGAAAAATGAGTTCTGGATTTTCATCTACGAGAAGAAGAATCTGACCGGGCTCTAAGTTTTTATGGACTTCAAAGATGAGATGCGGATTTCCAAGGCCGATCACCGCTACCAGATCCGTCTGAGAAATTTTTTGAGCCTGAAGAATTCTTTGTGCTTGTGTGAGAGGTGCTACAGTGCTTGAGAGAGCACGGCCATTGAGTTCTAAAAACCATTCTTCCGGATTTTTTGCCGGTTTGAGAGTAAAGATCAGGTCCGGATTTCCGGGC
>NZ_CP024871.1:2512500-2520000 GCF_000306675.2 Leptospira mayottensis 200901116 | reverse complement strand
TTCCACTCTCTTCAATGGCGGGCGTGCTATTTTAGAATTGGCGGAAAATGAAGATAGTCTGAATGCCGGGATCGAAATTATGGCGGAACCTCCCGGTAAACACGTTCAAAATTTACGGCTTTTGTCCGGTGGTGAAAAATCCATGACTGCGATTGCGTTGCTTTTCGCGATCTATATGGTAAAACCTTCTCCATTTTGCTTTTTAGACGAAATTGACGCGGCTCTGGATGAGGCGAACAAACTTCGCTTCTGTCAAATTCTGGATAAGTTTAAGGATAAGTCTCAGTTTATTGTGATCACTCATGCGCAGTCTACGATCAATAGGGCAAATTCCCTTTTTGGAGTTACGAACGAGGAGCCGGGGATTTCCAAAATTCTTTCTTTGAAATTGAATGAAGCGGTTTCTATCGCGGAAAAAGTTGCGGAAGCGGCCGTTTAAAAGAAAATTTTCACTTGGAAAAATACGGCGTTACTATATGCAGAAATTCTAATTCGTTTTACGTGTAGAAGTTGTTTCCAAATTATCGTTTATTTTCGACCACCGATGGCGTGGAACAGGATTGCGTTGCGCCTCCTTCGTGTATCGTTCCCTGTGATTAGTGAAGAAAATGGAGCTTAATTTTAATAACGAAATAGAAAATCTTTCTTCCGGTGCTAAATTCAAATCAGATTGCGATTGAAGTTGAGTCTCTTACTGATCCTATAAAATAGAATACCGTTAATTGGAGCACAAATCCCACGTTTAGACGCAGAATTTTAGACACTCTATTATATAAGTATTAGTAGTACCGACTGAAATCACATTTACGATCTTCTCCTGATATTTATGTGCCTCGCGCGATATTAAATTGACATTATTTGATTTGAGTTGTCACCGATCGTTACAAGAAAATTTTGATATACATTCGATTGTAAAATCGTTAGTTGGATGTACTCAAAATTTACAGTGGGGCATACTACATGAAAATAAAGTTTATTCTCAGTTTTTTGGTTCTAATTGCATTTGAAACTTGCGGCAATATCGATAAAGAAAACGAGGACGACTCAAAACTTCTGTATTCATTAATCCTGCTACCGTATCCACCGGACCGAGCCGAGAACTACGATCGAGACGTAAAGATCATCACTCATAGAGGACAGGAATTTCCGATTCCTTGTGATCCGAGTAATTCCGACGAAGATCTCAATTTTTTTATAGAGCTATTAAAAATGGAAATCTCTAGATATCCGAGAGGGTATTGGATCAAGGCGGGTGTTGAATACGTCCAACTCTGTAGAAACTTTGATGGAGGATCAATGGATTTGGTTTCTAATATAATGTATCTGAACGTACTCGATGAAATAGGTAAAAGGAGGATATATGACTCTGAAACATCAACATTCATCAGTCCCCTTGACTATTATGCTCGATTGGGGACTATCCATCACGAACTAACGCATGCCGTTGATAAAAGTTTGGGATTTATTCTTTTTGATCCGGCTTGGGGATCACTGAATTATGCCGGATTTCAGTACGGAAATCATTACGGTCCTCAACAAAATAATCCACATCCACAGGTTTTTTCACATCCTCTACCTGGTTTCGTATCGCTTTATGCGACAACAAATCATGTGGAAGATCGCGCCGAAATCGGACAGGGAATCATGGGGCCTATCTCCGATTACAATCGTTTGATACGATTCTGTCAATCCGATCCGATCATTGCGGCAAAAGTCAATCGAACGATCTCTGAATGGAAAGAATTTTGGCCTTTTCCAGGGGCTGAGAATTCAGACTGGAAAACTAAAATCACCGCAACCGAGTCTGCTTGCAATGGAAGGTAAAACGATTCTTTTGACAAGAAAGTTAAAATTTATTTTTTATTCGTATTGTATGCGCTTACGATACACTCGTTAAAAGGTTTGCATTGATTTTTGTGATTTTCAAAACAAGCCGCAACAGCCGCGCTATGTTTTTTACAAGAATTGATACAACCCGTTTTAACTTTGGTTTTTTCCTCTGCGCTCAATTTTCTAGGGGCGTTTTGTTCCACACAACCGGAATAGAAACCACAAATTTCATTGCAAGCGGCAGATTGAGCCGATACGGAACCGGTCGAAATTAGAAAAGAAAGGATCAATAGAAAGAGATGTTTCAACGTCAACTCCTTTGGGAACGATTAGCGACGCAGGGATTCGAACCCCGGACCTGCGGATTATGATTCCGTTGCTCTAACCAGCTGAGCTACGTCGCCGCTTTGTTTGGATCCGATTCGATCGGTTCCAGTGCTATTTTTTTCGAGGGAATTGGCCTGTCAAGGTTTCCTTCTGATGGAGGACTTCCAGATTTCGATGAGAATTTTCCACGTGGAAGTCGAAGAAATATCTTCGACTTTTTTCGCTTCTAATTCTTTTTTTTCCTTCCATTTTTCCAAAACGGAATTTGTGATTTCCGCTTGTATAGATTTCCAATCTTTTGAGACGGCTTCGTCGAAAGAAATCGTTTGGGAGAAATTCTGAATTACTTTCAAACGGTTTAAAAGATCCGGAATTTCAAATTCTTCCAATTTTTTTCTTCGATTTTCTAAAGTGGAAACAAGGACGTTCTTGGCGGTTTCATATTCTTTTTGAAGAAGAGAATGAAAGAAGGATTCTTCCTCTCCCACATGTCTTGATACACGGGAAGCGAATCTGTGTTCCGTCATATTCCTCCAGGATTCGCTTCTTTCGAACTGAGGAAAGGAATTTGGAATTTTTGTATCCGAAGAAGACATATTTAAATTTTCCCAAACATCCAAAAAAGAAGATTCTAGTATCAAAAATAAAAACGAAGGGCTCAGCCAAGGTGGAACTGCGATCTCTAAAGTGGAAAATTTTTCGTCTGTGTTTTTTGTATAAAGGGGAGAATTTTCAAAGTCGATTGCCGAAAGAATTGCACTTGAACGGGAAAACCAAACCGGAATCATCTCCCGATTTTCGGAAAGATCGATCGTTAGTTTACAAAAATTGAATTTGATTTTTCCCGACATACTGGAGAGAACATAAATTGCAAAAAGGCTTTGAACTCCGTTTAATTTCGGAGTAATGAGAAAAAACTCTCCTTGTTTTTCGATAATTCTTTCCGTAAAATTTTCAGGGATTGGTAATTCCAAAATTTTTTTAAGATCGATAGATCTCCGGGATAAAATTTGAAATTCGAGTCGAAATACGGAAGTATTTCCTTTCTTATTTATTTTTCTGCCGGAAACGAGTTCTATTTTTTTTTCGATCGCTGCGATTTTAGAGGAAAGAGAGGGTTCGTTCGAAGTAAAAGGAAAATGTATGAATTTTCTCCAAACATAAGCAGGGAAAATTTTGGACGGAACTTGGGACGTTGAAAAACGAAAATCTGAAAGAAGTGAGACAGAACGATAAACCGATTTTTTAGATGCCAAAGGTTTAGAGAATATTTCGAAAATAGAATCCGGAAATTCGATCCAGTATTTTGCATCCAGTTCTTGGGCCCAGATGCTCACTTGATCATAAAACTCTTTCAAAACGAATTCACTCGGATGAGAATTTTCAAAAAGGGATTCGAAAGTTTTTCGATCTAATCTTTGTTTCAATTCTGCTTCGGTAAGAAAATGAATTTGTTTCATTGGTTTCTCAAATACTGAATAATATTTATGCAGAATGTAAATTATCGGTACGAATAATGTACGAAATTTGAGCTAGTTGCCAATTGAATTGGAAAAAAGATAAAATCTGCAACCGCAGTGTATTTTAGGGCTTGCCTGTCTTTCAAGGAATTTTACTTTGATTCCGGATTCGTTCTTGAAACGGAGAAAAAAAGGGACTTCGGCTCTTTTTTTGGAAATCATCGGATTTCAGTTTAATGGTACGATATTTGCACTAAAAAGTGTAGACGCATGATGCGTGAATTAACGATTAATACTCGAAGACTAACAGGAGAATAGAATGTCCAGAACACCTAGTGAAGTTATCGCATATGCCAAGGCGAATAACGTTCTTTTCTACGATTTCCGTTTTACGGATATCAAAGGAGCTTGGCACCACGTATCGTATCATACGATTGCCATCAATGAAGATTCCTTTAAAGGCTTACCGTTTGATGGAAGTTCCATTCCTGCTTGGCAGCCGATCGACAGGTCCGATATGCAGTTGATTCCGGATACCGATGCGATTTTCTTAGATCCTTTCACTGCCGATCCAACTCTTGTCGTTTTCTGCGATGTTTTTGACATCTACAAAGGTACTCTTTACGAAAAATGCCCTCGTTCTATCGCGAAAAAAGCTCTGAAGTATCTTGAGTCCTCTGGTCTCGCTGACACTGCGTATTTTGGACCTGAAAACGAGTTTTTTATCTTTGACAACATCAAAGTAAGAGATGCGATCAACGTTCAATACTACGAAATCGATTCTTCGGAAGGGATTTGGAATTCCCACACGGATTTTCCCGGTTCCACAAACACAGGTCACCGTCCCGGAACCAAAGGTGGTTACTTTCCGGTAGCTCCTGTGGATTCTCAAGTGGATCTGAGAGCTGCGATCGTTAAGACCCTTCACCAGATCGGTATGGAAACTTTCGTGGTTCACCACGAGGTTGCTCAAGGTCAAGGTGAGATCGGTGTTAAATTTGGAACTTTGATCGAAGCGGCGGATAACGTTCAAAAACTGAAATACGTTGTTAAGATGGTGGCTCATAATTATGGTAAAACCGCAACCTTCATGCCGAAACCTCTTTACGGAGACAATGGCAACGGTATGCACTGTCACCAGTCCATTTGGAAAAACGGCGTGAATCTTTTTGCAGGTAAAGGTTACCAAAATTTAAGCGACACCGCTATGAATTACATCGGCGGGGTTCTTTCTCACGCTAAAGCTTGTGCGGCGTTTACAAATGCTTCCACGAATTCTTATAAAAGACTTCTTCCCGGTTTCGAAGCTCCCTCCATTTTAGCTTATTCTGCCCAGAACCGTTCTGCTTCTTGCCGTATTCCTTTCGTAAATGGGGACAAAGCAAGAAGGGTTGAATTCCGTTTTCCTGATTCTTCCGCAAACCCTTATCTCGCTTTTGCAGCGATGCTTATGGCTGGTATTGATGGAGTTCAAAAGAAAATCGATCCAGGTCCGCCTCGGGAAGAAGACCTTTTCGAACTTTCTCTTGATGAAATCCGCGAGAAGGGAATTCAACAAATGCCACACACTCTTCGTGAATCCGTGGAACACATGCTCTTGGACAAAGAGTTCCTCAAAAAAGGGGACGTGTTTACGGAAGAATTCATTCAAACTTACAAAGCGTATAAGTTTGAAACTGAAATCTGGCCTTGGGAAGGAAGACCTCACCCGTTCGAATTTCTTACTACGTATTCCTGCTGATCAAATCGTGTGCCAGGGAGGCGCTCGTTGGGATTACGAATCGAAAAGCCCGGGATTTTTCTCGGGCTTTTTTATTTTTGGAACTGAGAAAACTTTTCACTGAAAGTGGAATGTAGGAGTTTTGACGGTTTTTCCGTAAAAAGACGTCCGAGTAACTTATTGATTCGCTCGTAGGCGCGGCCTCACGAGAAAATCGGCCGGACTTTTCTTTATCAGAAAAATCTTATATTTTCAAGAAAAATTCTCAATGTAGGAGCTCCCACAACTACTGTTCGAGAAGCGGTTTGTTTGCATCTGGGTGTTTTGCTAAGTATTCTTGGACCGTGTTTCTTTTTTTTTCTAAACGAAAAAGATGATCCTCGATGATTTTACCGAAGTCCAACTTACCAGTGATGATTTCATATCTTTCGGTTTCCATCGTCCCTAAATCCAGATCGGAATCGATTTCGGAAGAACGATCTGCATATCTTTGGGCTTCTTTCCAATAGGGAATTGCTTCCTTATAAAATCCGTTTGCGACTTCGAAGGAACGATTCAGATCGTACGCAAAATCCAAGTTGTGAAAATAAAGATGTCGTTTATCAAATTGGGACGCGATTCTCATGTAAGAGCGCATGATTTGAAGATTGATGTGCATAAAAAGAAGATTTCGATATTTATAATATTCTTCCTCGTCTTTCACAGGACAAAGGGCGTTCTTTGGATGTCTGAATCTTTTCTTTAGTCCGACTTTTAGGAAATAAATGTTTCTTCTGAGTTCGTTTTCTCCGTAGTGAAGTTTGAGCCCGTAGAGCTGGTAATAATCTTCTAAAAATTTAGGTTCCCATTTGTGAAGTTTATAGGGCACCCAATCGGAGAATTTCGTATGAGGACCGTTTTTTTCATATTCGTAGTTATAATCCAAGTCGATTTCTGCGGAGATTGAGGTTGTCTCCACACTTAAAAGACTCCCTAAAAGGATGCAGTAGAGCGGTCTGATAATTTCCACGCGCATTCAAAGTGATTTTCGGCAGATTCTAATATTTAGGTGAGAGCGAAAACGTCCGGAAAATGAGAGACTCTTCGGGATTTCGAATCGGATATTTTTTTAAGTTTAAGAAATCGGCGTTTTGGAGAATTCTTTCTTATTTAAGAACTACATAGTATAAGTACCAATATTTTGCACTGAAACAGGGCTTTGCAATAAAATTACGGTACTCAATTTATAGGATTAGTAAAAGGCCGTCTTTGCGTGAATCATCGTTAAAAAGCCGATTCTTCTCGGCAAAAAAATAATTTTTTGAAATCGGTATCGAGTCTAAACTACAAGTTTAAGAGCTATTTCATCTGGAAACGAGTTGACCCCTGATTTTTTAGAAGAAGCATAGTTCTCGCAACGAAGTTTCATTTTTTGGTCTTTTAATTCGTGCTACTGAAAATCTATCAATATAAGAATTTTCTAATTTGTTTTGCGATTTTGAGTGTCCTGACTTTGGGATTACCTCTTTCCGCGGAAACTCTATCCGGTTCTTGGTTTTCCGGGATTCGAAAGTCCGTTTCGGAAGGAATTTCCAGCGGAACCTTTGATTGGACTTCTGGATTTCTTCTGATAACAGGTGGGGTTCTTGCAAGTCTTTTACCCTGCGTATATCCATTGTATCCGATTACGGTAGGAATCGTAAGGGCTAGGGGAGAAGGTTCTCCTAGAATTTTACATCCTGCGATTTACTACCTCGGTTTGATCACAATTTATGCTTCTTTCGGACTGATTGCTGGTTTTTCGGGGGGAGCGTTTAACGTAATCTTGCGTTATCCAATCGTTAACCTTGCGCTTTCTATTCTTATTTTTTTATTGGCTTTGGGATCCTTGGATTTGATTCATCTTCCTTTTTTTCAATCCAAGGAGGTAAAAACCGCGCAAGGATGCGGCGGAACTTTTTTCTTGGGAATGGGTGCCGGACTTCTTTCCTCTCCCTGTGTCGGTCCGGTCGTGGTCGCGATTCTTTTACAGATTACGGTTGGTTCCGGTACGATCTCAATTGATTCTGTACTTCTTGCCGCGTTTAAGATGTTTTTATTTGGAGTCGGTTTGGGATTTCCGTTTTTAATGATTGGGGTTTTCGGTTTGAGTCTTCCTAAGTCGGGAAAATGGATGCGTTGGAT
>NZ_CP024871.1:2415000-2507500 GCF_000306675.2 Leptospira mayottensis 200901116 | reverse complement strand
GAGAAGTTTTGGATCGAAAAGTGGACTCTTCCAAAGAACCCCAAAGGTCTAAACTTTCGGTTTTACTGAGTAGTTCTAAAAAATCTTTTCCACGGTTCCAAATCAAACATTGGATCGATTCGGGAGCACCTAAGATTCTAAAACGGACGTGCTTTCCGTCCGTCATCGGTTTTGTATGGTAGACCTTCGCGTTTTTGATCGAATACAACGGGACTGGATTCTCGTGACCAAACGGTTCGAAGATGGAAAGTTCCTGAAAGATTTTAGGATTCAATTCTTCCGGTTGTAACGAAATGAGACTTGGCGTTTGTTCGAGAGTCGTTTGTTTTTGTTCTTCTTCGAGCCAATTATCTGCGTGTTCAAAAATCGCTTTTGCAAGTTCTGGAATTTTTTCGAGATCAAGAGAAAATCCACCCGCTTCCTTGTGTCCCCCGAATTGTAGGAAAATGGATTCCGCTTTTTTAAGAAGATTCAAAACGTTTTCTTTTCCGTAAGCACGAATACTTCCTTTCGCGTGTCCGTGATCCGGAGTGATGAACAAAACCGGTTTTTTGTATTCTTCCACCAGTCTTGTGGCTACGATACCGGAAACGCCCGGTTCGAAATCCGGTTCGTAACAGAATAGGACCGATTTTTCGGTTCTTTCCTTTTTTCGCTTTAAAAAACCGTCCACTTTGAATAGGTTTCTCTTGGTTCTTTCTTTTCTTTCCTCGTTGAGTTTTTGAAGTTCTTTGGCGCCGGTCTGAGCACGTTGCGGATCTTCTTCTAACAATAGATTTAATGCGACTTCGGTGCGGTTCATTCTTCCGGCGGAATTGATCATGGGTCCGAGTACCCAACCTAGATCCTTGGAAGTCACGTGTTTATCCGCGAGTTCCATAAGCTGAAGGAGTTGAAAGAGTCCTTCTCTATGCCTGGTTTCCCTGCGATGTAGTTTGAACAGAATCTTGCAACCTTCTCTTACGATGATCCTATTTTCACCGTGGAGGGGCATCATGTCGGAAACGGTTCCGACCGAAGCCAAATCGAAGTTCTGAAGATACTGTTCTAGGATCGCCGGGTATTTTGAAAACTCCTGATAGAACCATTCTCTTTCCGGGTAAGGGGACTGGAACGTATAACTTTCATCCCGAATCGAAATGGGAAATTTGGATTCCGCTTCCTGTCTGTCCCCTCGAAAGATCAGTTTTCCTCGGTATATTAAATATCCTGAAAATAGAGAATTTCCGTCTCCGATCCAGGTAGCGTGTTTGTATTCTTCCAAGGAGGAATAGAGATAAGCTTGTATAAATTTGAGGGCAAGAACCGACGTGCAGATTTTTTCGTTCGGATATTGGGAATCCTGTCTTTTTGGGGAAACGAGATAACAATTGGGAATTCGTTCTGGAATCTCGTGATGGTCTAGAACAATGACCTTGATTCCTAAAGAGGCGAGTTCATCGATTTGAACGTGATTTGTGGTTCCAAAATCCAAAGTGATCAAAAGATCGGGTTTATTTTTCTTCACGAATTTGAGGGCGGCGGGACAGAGTCCGTAGTCTTCCTCGTTCGAAGTTTTTAAGATCAATTCTCCCCGATGGATCTTTTTTAAAAATCCTCCGAGCAGACTCGTAGAAGAAACTCCATCGCAGTCCCTGTCGCCGAAAAGAAGAATCTTTTTTTCGGTCCGAACGAATTCTTTCAGTAATTCCAAGGCCGGTTCCAAGTCCGGCAACAAGAACGGGGAGGGGAGTTCTCTGAGTCCATGATAAAGAAGATGTTCCGGGTGGGATTTTTCCCGTAAATGGGTTTCGTAGAATCGATGTTGAAGAGGACTCAAATACTGACGGAATCCGGAAGGATGTAATTCCTGTAAGCCCGGGCCGTGTGAAAAAGGGGAAAGTTTGGGCATTTTTACATAGCGCTATTTCCGCTGAATTTCGCCCCGGATTCGATCTCTAAATCGGGCGTGCGGATATCACCAATTACTTTACCGGTTTTTCGAATCGCTACCTTCTCGTTTGCGGAAACATTTCCTTTCAGATTTCCTTCCACTTCCAGCATTCCGGTTTGAATGTCCGCTTCTACTTCTCCGGTGTCTCCCACCACGAGTTTTCCCGTAGTTTCGATGGTTCCTTTGAAGTTACCCTTGATTTTCAGGGAATTGCTGAATTTTAGTTTTCCCCGGAAATGGATATCGTCTCCGATAATTGTATCGATCTGTTCGTCGTTCATTCTGGTTCCAAGTTTTAGGGTTGGAGAGGCAGTTTCAAATGTTTTTTCGGATTCAGACGGGAAAGATTCCAATGTGTTGGGCATGCTAAAGCCGATTGACAAATTTCATCTTAGAAAAGCCGAAAGGAACGAGATTATGAATTTGTATGAGAAAGCTCCGATTCGTAATATACCCATAAATTTTTGACTGATACAAACTTGAGGTGATGGCAGAGCTTTTCTTATAAAGATGTGGGGAACTCTCACAAACTTTTTAAAATTTCACGGATGATTTCTCCAGGGTCGGCTGATGAAGAGCTTTTGAGAATTTTATCTACTTCTTTGCTGGCGGTTTTTTCTTCGAAACCTAGCTGAACCAAACCCAAAATCGCGATCTCTCTCTTCCTCGAAATGGCGGCTTCTTCCGGTGTTTGCGAAAAAGAGGAAAGAGCGATCGAGGATTCTTTTGAAGTACCTGATAAAAAGAGTTCCAGCTTTTTAAGATTTTGTTTTACTTCAAAAAAAATCTTTTCCGAGGTTTTACCTTTTACCTTTGGAATTTTTTCGAGTTCTTTGGCTTCTCCAGATTGAGCGATTCTATAAAGTTCTTCCGCTGAAAAAAAAGAAAGAATTTTGAGGGCTGTCAATTCTCCGATTCCTTGAAGTCCTTTGATGACCTTGAAAAATTCTTTGTCTTGTTCGGTTAAAAATCCGAAGAGTTTCTGGCCTCTTTCACTCATTGCGTGAAAAATTTGAAATTGAATTTCGTTGTGGGATGGAAGACTTTTGAGTTCCAGATAGGTTTTGAAAGAGATCGTTACTTCGTAAGTGATTGCGCCGGTCTCAATGTGTGCAAATCCGACTTCTAATTTTTTAAGAGTTCCTTTCAAACCTGAAATCATTCTTCCACTTGGAATTTCGCGGTATTGTAGTAAAGATAAAATTTCCAATGATCTGACGCTTCTCAGAATGCTGAATAGCGACCTGCGCATTTCTCCGACAGACGTTTTCGGGCGATTTTAAGTAGTAAACAGATAGGGATTGTGACGGAAAACAGTTGCGAGAAAATCTTTTTGAAGATCAAAATTTTTGGAGAACCGTTTTTTAAGAAAATATCAGCTCGGGTTGTGTTAATGATTTTTGGATAAATAGTCGTTTGAAAAAGAATTTTAAACCTCAAGGATAATTCGAGCATATCGTCTTTTTTACGACAACACGATGAAATTTTTATGAACCCGATTGATTATTGTGTCTATGGGATTTTAGAACTTCTTGAAATTTATCCAAGACACGTTATAGATTTAATTTGCAAATACGTTGTCTTTCGATTACGTTTCGATTTTACTATTTTTGTGTTGACTTAGCATTTATTCACTACTAAGTTGTTTAGTATGAAAGATTTGACAGACAAGCAACAGGCTGTCCTTACGTTCATCGCCGCAATCATTAAGGAACGTGGTTTTCCTCCTACGATTCGAGAGATCGGAGACGAATTTGGAATTACAGCAAAGGGCGCTTATGATCATCTCAAAGCGATTGAAAAAAAAGGGTATCTCAAGACCGCTAAGAACCAATCCAGGGCCATAGAGCTGATTCGCCAGAGTCCGATGGAATCGATTCCCGTTCAGGCTACGAGTATTCCGGTAATTGGAAGGGTTGCGGCTGGTCTTCCGATCTTTGCGGACGAGAACATAGAATCGTATATCCCTGTTCCGGATGAGATGGCAAAGGGAAATGTTCCTATGTATGCTCTGCGAGTTCAGGGAGATTCCATGATTGAAGTCGGAATCGACAATGGAGATATCGCAATCATTGAAAAGAGAGACATTGCTCGAAATGGAGAAATTGTAGTCGCTCTAATCGAAGACGAGGCAACTTTGAAAGTATATTACAAAGAGCAGGATCAGATTCGTCTTGAGGCGAGAAATCCGAAATACAAACCAATCAAGACTAAGAAAGCGATCGTGATCGGAAAGCTAGTTGGTTTGTATCGAATTTACTGATTGACAGAGGGAGAAACTCGACTGAGACTTCGGACAGAGTGTTTTCACGAATTTTTTTCCTTTTTATCATCCTTCTTTTTATTGTTCAATGCAGCCCTCTTAAAAAAGAAATCACCGAAGGTGATTTAAAGAGGGTTCTGGAAAGAGTTAGTATCGCACGAATCAACGCGAATCTCAAATCATCTTCCGAAAAATCTGCACCTAACGATCTCACGTTTTTTTTGGAAGCTTGTTCTGTGTACCGATTCGATCCGGATAGCGTATTAAAAAGTTTAAAATTGAAAAGCCCCGTTTTATATGAGGCATTGATCGAAGAATATGAAAAATAAAGAAAGAATGGTCTGGATCGGAATTGTTTCCTTTCTCAGTTTCGCGCTTATTTTCCCTATTGGAACCGTAAAAGGGATTTCCAAAACCGGAGAATCTTATCTTCAAATTTTTCATGAGGTATTGTCAACCATTCATTCTGATTATGTGGAATCCGTGGATGAGGAAAAACTCTACCAAGGAGCCATTCGAGGGCTTATCTCTTCTCTTGGAGATCCTCACTCCCGTTTTATGGACAAGGACGATTTTTCCCAACTCCAAGAGGAAACTCGGGGGAGTTTCGGCGGGCTGGGGATGGAGGTTTCTTTTGCAGACGGAGCCATTGTAGTTATTTCCCCGATTGAAGACACACCCGCGATGAAAGCGGGAATTCTCCCCCAGGATAGAATCATAGAAATCGATGGGAAGAACACCCATGATCTTTCTCTTTCCGATTCCATCAAATTGATGAGAGGGAAAGTAGGAACATCCGTTTCGATTAAACTCGAAAGAAAAAATCAGAAAGAACCCATTCTTCTGACTTTAGTTAGAGAAATGATCAAGATCCGTTATGTTCGATCTTTTTTCTTGGAAAAAGAAAAACTGGGTTATATCAAACTCAATCAGTTTATGGGAAAAGATAATACGCTTTCCGAGTTTAAGAAGGAGCTGAATTCTCTCAAAGAAAAAGGCGCTGAAGGACTAATTCTGGATTTAAGAATGAATCCGGGCGGACTCTTGGATCTTGCAATTGCTCTTTCTGACTTATTCTTAAAACCGGATTTAGATATTGTATCTGTGCGAGGAAGAGGAGGGGAGCTTGTTCGAGTTTTTCGTTCGACAGCGGCAAATGATAAGATTACAAATATACCATTAGTCGTTCTCATCAACGAAGGTTCCGCGAGCGCTTCCGAAATTTTTGCGGGGGCTGTGCAGGATCATGGTAGGGGGAAAATCCTTGGGACGGTTTCTTTCGGAAAAGGTTCCGTTCAAAATATCTATCCTCTTTCGCATAACACTGGAATTGCGCTTACGATCCAGAAGTATTATACTCCGAGCGGAAAGTCAATTCATGGAAAAGGAATACAACCTGACGTGGTCGTAAAATCCATCGAGCCGACCGAAGACGATCGTTTTTATATTCGCAAAATGGCCGAGAAGAAAATGCTCGAAAACTTTCTTGCAAAAAATCCAAATTACTCCGAAGCAAATCTCGCTCTTTTCGAAAAGTATCTTGCGGAAAAAGGAATCAGACTTTCCACAGATGTCGCTAGGTTCTTATACAAGAGTAGAATCCGTCAAGAAGGACAGAACGTGATTCCTGATTTGGAACTTGATCCACAACTTCGTAAAGCGATCGAAATTCTCAGTATTTCTAAAGACGGGGAAAAAAAATCTTAAATTCATGATCGGAATGGGAATCGAAACCAGTTGTGACGAAACCTCCATCGGAATCATACGCGACGGGAAAGAATTACTCAGCCTCAGAATTTTTAGCCAGATTGATTTACACAAACCTTATGGAGGGATTGTACCGGAGATTGCGTCCCGCGCTCATTTGGAAAAGATCAATCTTCTCTTGGAAGAAGCGATGGAAGAGGCAAAGATTCGATTCGAGGATCTTTCTTACGTCGCAGTTACTTCTTCTCCCGGATTGACTGGATCCTTGATGGTCGGGGTACAGATGGCTCGTTGTATAAATATGGTTTATGAAACTCCGATTTTACCGGTTTGCCATCTACAGTCCCACTTTGCCGTGTTACACCTTGAGGGAGTTCCCGCAGAATTTCCGGTTTTAGGCTTACTACTTTCCGGGGGAAATTCCGCCATTTATACCTTACAAGAATTTGGCAGGATGGAGCTTGTTGGAGATACGATGGATGACGCTTTGGGAGAAGCGTTTGATAAGGTTGCAGGTCTTTTGGGTCTCCCTTATCCTGGTGGACCTCATATTGAGGCGAAAGCAAATGAGTACATTCCGGCCTCGAATGAAAAACCGATTCTTCCTCCTTTATTACGAAATCTGCCTCAGGAAGAGGTATCTTTTTCTTTCAGCGGACTGAAAACAGCGGTGATGGTTTTGCTGGAAAAACAGAAAGAAGTTTCCAAGGAGCAAATCTGTTGGAACTTTCAAAATTCCGCTTTCGATTTGGTGGAAAGAAATCTGAAACGAGCGGTGGCGAAAACTGGAATTCGCAAAGTTTTTGCGGCGGGAGGAGTATTGGCAAATACGACTCTTCAGAATCGATTGCAGGTTTGGGCGAATAAAAATTCCGTGGAACTTTTTACTCCCAAGAAAAAAATTTATTGTACTGATAATGGTGCAATGGTAGCTTCATTGGGATACCATTTGTTCCGAAAAGGTTACAGAAAAGGTGTCGATTTTACGGTCAATCCATCCAGACAGGAGATTTTTTCATGAAACTCAAACTCAGTTGGGTTCCGAATACTCTTACACTCGGAAATCTCACGATGGGATTCAGCGCGATGCTCGTAGCATCAGAAGCGGGATCTAGGGGTGCAAGCGAGTTGCAGGCTTATACCTTGGCGGGATTTTTTATTCTTCTTGCTGCACTCTGTGATGGGTTGGACGGAATGGCCGCGAGAGCACTAAATGCGACTTCTGAACTGGGAGCTGATCTTGATAGTCTCGCCGATTTGACTGCGTTCGGAATCGCTCCGGGTTATTTGATCTATCAGATGGTTCTCTGCGAATATAAGATCGACGTCTTCGGAAAGGAGGACCTATTTCCGATCGGAATGCTCGTCGCCGCGATCTTTCCAATTTGTGCCGCATACAGACTCGCAAGATTCAATGTAACGCACGATCCGAAATCCTTTACTGGACTTCCTTCTCCGGTTGCGGGAGTTACCGTGGGATTTTTTCCGATTTTTTTGAACGCGAATTCCGCACCTCATTGGATTACGATCTCCGCATTTGTAGCGATTGCGATATTGATGGTTTCTAACATACGTTATTCGAAACCGCAGGTCGTGATCCGATCCAAACTCAATCCTACGAGATTGTTTTTACTCGTCGCAGGGATTACCATTCTTTTGATGCTCGTGGGATTTAATCGTTGGCCTTGGCTCATTTACGGATTGATTTTCTTTTATATTTTTTCAGGAATCATGACTTTTCTAATTCATTTGATCCAGGAATTCCGGGTCAAACTAGATTAATATTGGTAAAAAACGAACTCCTGTTTAATTAGTTTTGAAGATAATGGCTCATTAAGTGCCCGTCTCAAAACTTCAAAATGTAGGAATTACTACAATCTTAAACGACAGGAAAAATCGCCAATGTGAGTAATCTGTAGGAACTCCCACGTTTTGTAGAAACTTGCTGGATCGTTTAGAGATATTTTTTTAAGGTTTTGAGACGGGTTCTAAGTAAAATTTCCATTTAGATTGGCAGTTCCCGAACTTTACCAAAAATATCAAACTCGATTACTAAAGCCTACCACGTTTTTTGTGAAATAAAAATGGAATCTTTATATTTCGGTAGAACTGCAAGTCGTCCGCATATCAAAAGAGAATTTACTTTCCGTTAAGAAAGTTGTGATAGGTTTGTCGCTTCTGCCTGAAATTTATGGGTGCAAGTTCGCCTTTCCTTGGAAAATGAATTTCCAAGTTTCAAGATGTTGGTGATTCGTGTGATCTTGCTTGTCAGATATTTCTCTGAGTTCTCTTGTGTAACATCTTATTTTTAGAAAATTGAAATTCGAATGAGTTAGGTACATTAAGAGCGTGTCTTAAAAACCTCAGAATATAGAAACCTCGACGAGAACTTAACAGTTATAAAATATGCTTGAAGCTCGTAAACTACCAAAGGGGCGTAATTGATGGCAACTTCTATATCTTATTACGAATTTACTGAATCATTGTGACTAAGGTTTTTAAGACAGGTTTTAAAGTGAAAGGCCTTATGGGCTTTGTATTGTTGTAAAAGAAACCGTTTTGAGTGGACAAAGAAAATAAAAATCAAAATTCTAATTTTCATAGTTATGAACCCAACAACTCACAGGATTCAAGTTCGAGATTCGAGACAAACATTTCCACTCAAATCGGAATCCGTGGATTTGGTTCTTACCTCGCCTCCTTATCCGATGATCGAAATGTGGGACGAACTTTTTTTTGGCTTTTCAAAAGAAATTCGAGAAAGTTTTCCTATTGATCCCAATCTTTCTTACGAAAAAATCCATATCGAACTCGATAAGGTTTGGAAAGAATCTTTCCGTGTTCTGAAAAACGGAGGTTTTCTCGTAATCAATATCGGAGATGCAACGAGAAACACCTTCGCAGGTTTTCAGATTTATATGAATCATGCGAGAATTCTACAAGGATGTAACTCGATTGGTTTTCAAAGTCTTCCAGGAATCCTTTGGAGAAAACAAACGAACTCCCCCAACAAGTTTATGGGTTCCGGAATGCTTCCGGCGGGTGCGTACGTGACATTAGAACATGAGCATATTTTAATATTTAGAAAAAATAATAAAAGAAAGTTCGCGACTAAAGCCGAACAATTCTCCCGTGCGCAAAGCGCGTTTTTTTGGGAAGAACGCAATTTGTGGTTTACCGACCTTTGGGATTTCAAGGGAAAAAAGCAGAGTCTGAACCCACTTCTTGCAGGAAGAGAAAGAAGTGCAGCATATCCTTTGGAGCTTGCAAACAGAATTATACTGATGTATTCCTTAAAAGGGGATGTCGTTTTGGATCCTTTTTTAGGAACTGGGACGACCACTTTGGCGGCGATCGGGAACTGTAGGAATTCGATCGGATTTGATTTGAATCCGGGTTTATTCCAAACTCAGTTCGAAAACTTGTCTTCTCTCGGCGAAAGTCTCAATCGAATTGTCGAAAAACGTAAACACGATCACGATCTTTTCGTACAAACCAGGCAAAACGAAGGAAAACCTCTTCTTTATTTCAATCAAAATTTGCAAACTCCCGTTGTAACCAAACAAGAAAAATTTCTGAGCTTAGAAAAAATTGCCCGACTTTTTCGTAACTCGGATGAAGAAATCGTAGTCGAGTATTCCCCTCTGCTTCAAACGTCGCAACTCGAACCGGCTCCTGTCGTATAACTGTAACAGTGTTCGTTTACTTCCAGAGGCTGAAAATCGATGGCCAGGGTCAATATTTTTTCAATCCATCCAAACTCTTTATTGAAAACTGAGTCGCTTAAAGTCGATATTCTTTTTTCAAACAGTATGATCGAAACAGTTAAAAAAATTATGAAATACCAATTTCTATTCTCTAAAATACTTTTTTCTTTTCAAGAAGCCGTTCATTATAAAATTGCACTGAATCCGGAATTGTTGGCTTTTTTGAATAAGAATTCTAACTTTTAAAACGAACTTATTACAGCATTCTTTTTATACTTCCGAGTAGTAAAAGTTTGTCCCAAAACTGTCTTTTGTAAGAGCGATATTGCCACGACACTGTCATTAACCTCTGAATGTGGGGACTCTTCTATTTTATTACGAAACTCATAAATGATTGTAACTGATTTCTTTTCAGGTTTTGGGACAAACTCTAAATTTCCTTGCGACAAAGAAAAATAGGACAATACACACGGATTCAAATAAATTTAAGCAGTGATCGCCTGACATATCATTAATGGAGGTCAAATAAAAGCATGAATAACATTAATAGCAATCAGTTGTCATTAGAGCAAAGCCGAGAACTATTTAAAACATTGGAAGCCCGTTTTGAGAAAAATATGAATCGCCATAAAGGATTTGATTGGGTTAAAATACAAACAAAACTGGAAACCAATGCTAAAAAACTGTGGTCTCTCAATGAAATGGAAAGAACAGGCGGCGAGCCGGATGTTGTGGGCTACGATAAAAAAACGGGCGAATATATTTTTTATGATTGTTCAGCGGAAAGTCCTAAAGGTCGCAGAAGTGTTTGTTACGACGGCAAAGCGTTGGAATCAAGGAAAGAACATAAGCCCAAAGATAACGCTATTGATATGGCTTCTAACATGGGTATTGAACTTTTAACAGAAGAACAGTATCGAGATTTACAGAAGCTTGGAAAGTTCGATACGAAAACGTCGAGTTGGGTGAAAACGCCTTCTGATATTAGAAGGCTTGGCGGGGCTATCTTTGCCGATTTCCGTTACGGACACGTTTTCGTGTATCACAACAGTGCAGAATCTTACTATGCCGTCAGAGCGTTTCGTGGTTCGCTCAAGATCTAAATTTGATTCAAGTAAACTCGAACGGGTGTCGGAAGTGAAATGAATATCAACTCAATAAGTGTTGAAACCATAATGCGATTTTTTCTTTTAGCGATATGGATCGTAAATTAAGTTTTTCTTTTTGGATGTTAGGTCAATGAGCGTTCGGTTCTTTTGAGGTAAATGTAAGACGATTGCATCTCTCACAGACTTCTTGCGGAATAATTCCCCATTGCATCAGATAGCCAAATACGAAACATCCGGCGCAAAAACCCACGAAGGATTCCAAAGCCGCAAAAAATACGAGGATTCCCAACGTGATTTGAAATGCTAAAATCTGCCCTTGTACCAGAAGTATCAAAGAAGTTAAGCTAAATAAAAACCCTACTCCTTGAGCAAATCGTTTCGGCGGCCCTGCCACGGTTTTATTTCCCAGTTTTAGTAGAGGAACGATTCCGTGAATTGCAAGTCTCGCAAAGAGGGAAAACTTTGGTCCGTATAAAACCCGAGCCGTAAATCCGTAGAGTAAGGCTAGATTCAGCCAAATTGATTGAGTTAGCAAGGTTGCAATCGTGAGAAAAAAAACGAGTCCAGCCACCGATCTTGCGGCGTACTCATTGACTGAATCCGGAAATTTGCCGACTTGAATCATAAACCTTCCTTCTATCTAAGATAACGACAGATTTAATTCTTAGACCTAATTTCAATCAAAAAATTGTCAAATATTTCTGTAATAGCTTAAATATTTTATTATAACGTTGGAATTTCTGCTATATTTGTCCAAACTTTGAACTTCACAAACGTTTTTAATGTTGGAAAATATTTTTAGTTTTTTTGTTTGGTTCAAAATTACGTTTCATTTTTTTATCAGGCTTTTTATTAACCATGAGCGCGATCTGTAATGTGGGTTCGGCGGTTGAAAATGAGAAAGAATTTTTCAAAAGTAGGAGTTCCTACAATTTTAGAATTTGTTCGCGACATCATGATTTGCGATAGTTCCCACATTTAAGAAGTAGATTTACGAAGTTTAGATTCCAACTTTTTCCAAAAAAATGAATCATGGATTTCTTACGCCGAATTCACATTCAGTAAAATCTCTTTTAAAACTATAAGTTCCCGCATTTTTGTAAAACTCAAGGCGTCTCGCTTCTATGGTCCTCAGGCGGGACTGGATTGTCCAAACTTTCTCCAGGAATTCATGTTATTCAAAAAAACCTTTCATCTCCGGACTTAAATGGCTTTCCTGTCCATATTGTCTTTTTTAGAGATTTGTCACACTCATGATTGATAAACTGATCCGAGCTTCGATTAAAAACAGAGCCTTGGTTCTGGTTTTGACATTCATGATTACCCTTGTGGGAATTTACAATGCGTACTATCTTTCGATCGACGCAATTCCGGACGTGACCAACGTTCAGGTTTCCGCGGTCACTTCCTCTCCCGCTCTTTCTCCTCTCGAAGTGGAACAGTTCATTACATATCCGATCGAGATGGAATTTACCGGTCTTCCCAATGTCACTGAAATCCGTTCCATCTCCAGAGCTGGGGTAAGTTCGGTGACAGTCGTTTTCAAAGACGGTACGGATATCTACTTTGCGAGACAACTCGTAAATGAGAGAATCAAACAAGCCGAGGCGATCATTCCTCCGGGCTACGGAAGACCCGAACTCTCTCCGATCGCGACTGGTCTAGGCGATATTTACGAATTCGTTCTCACATCGGATCGGCATTCTCCAGAAGAATTGAGAACCTATATGGATTGGGAACTTTCCCGCGAAGTTAAGTCCGTGGAAGGGATCATCGACGTGAACATCATCGGCGGTCAGGTTCGTCAGTATCAGGTTAAGATTGATCCGAAAAGACTCGCGGTTCATAATCTCACTCTTTCTCAAATTTACAGAAAACTGGAATCCGCGAATCAAAACACGGGGGGCGGTTACATCTCCAAGAACTCGGAACAGATCGTGATCCGAGGCGAAAGTCAGTACAAATCCATCGAAGATATAAAAAATACGGCGGTTACGACCGCTGGCGATGGAATTCCACTTTTGTTGGGCCAGATCGCGGAAGTGGAAATCGGCCCAGCTCTTCGTTTTGGTCTCGTGACCAAGGATTCCAAAGGAGAAGTGGTCGGTGCTACTGCCATGATGCTCATGGGTCAGAACTCCCTTGAAGTCGTAAAAAAGGTCAAAGTAAGAATCCAAGAAATCAAGGAAAGGCTTCCTCCCGGAATGAGGATCGAAACCTTTTACGACCGTTCCGAGTTTATCGGGAGAACGTTAGGCACCATATTTACGAATCTCGCCGAAGCAGCGGCGCTCGTCGTAGTCGTATTGATCCTTGCCCTCGGAACCGTGAAAGGAGCGTTACTCGTCTCTTTGGCGATTCCGATTCCGATGCTCGTCGCCACGATTTTTATGAACGCATTCGGAATTGTGGGGAACTTAATGTCTCTCGGAGCTCTCGACTTTGGTCTTCTTGTGGACGGAACGATCGTGATGCTTGAATCGATTCTCCACGGTTTTATCTTAAAACGTTCTTTTTACGAGATGCAGACAAAATTGGGAGATAGGGAACTTGCTGCGGAGGAAATTATTACGGACGCCTGCGTTCGCGTGGGCCGTGCTGCCACGTTTTCGGTCGCGATCATTCTGCTTGTTTATCTTCCCCTGATGAGTTTGGAAGGTGTGGAAGGAAGGATGTTCAAACCGATGGCAATTACTGTAGCGCTTGCGCTCGGTGCCGCTCTTTTATTCTCCCTGACTACCTTTCCCGCTGCGGCGAGTATCATCTTTAAGAATCCGGTTTTTTTTCACAGTAAGTATTGGGACATCATCACGGAAAAATACAAACTTCTCCTCGATTTTGGAATGTCCCGCAAAAAAGAATTCTGTTATGCGGGTGTCGGCGTCGTTGTATTTGCATTGCTCTTGGCTTCTACCTTGGGTTCTGAATTTTTACCTCGAATCGACGAGGGAGAAATCGCGATCGATATCAAACGTCTTCCTTCTACCTCTCTCAATTATTCCAGGGACACGAATTCCGATATGGAAGCGGTTTTAAAAAAGTTTCCAGAAGCACTTGGAGTCGTTTCCAGAATGGGGAGAGGGGAATCTGCGGCGGAACCGGTTGGCACCGACGAGGGCGAGTCAATGATAAAGTTGAAACCTCGTAAAGAATGGACAACTGCGGAAGATAGAGAAGAGCTCATGACCAAAATGAAGGATGAGATCTTAAAATTTATTCCTTCCAGTACGATCAGCTTGTCTCAGCCGATTGAAAACAGAGTCAACGCGCTTCTTTCCGGATCGAAAGCCGATGTAGTGATCAAAATCTACGGAGATGATCTCGTAAAACTCAAGGACATCGCAGGTCAATTTGCAAATAAACTCAAAAGTGTTCCGGGAGTTGCGGATCTACGTGTTCAAAGGGTTTTAGGTCTTCCGATTGTAGAGATTAAGGTCGACCGGGAAAACATGGCGCGTTACGGAGTTCAAGCCGAAGAAATTCTTGCGACTGTGGAAGCGCTCCGATTAGGCAGACAAACCGGGAAAGTATTCGAAGGTTTTAAAAGATTCGATCTTGTGGTTCGTTTAAAAATCGACGCGACCGATTTGGAACAAGTGGAAAACATTCCCGTCTTTACTTCTTCCGGGTCCACGGTTCCTCTCGGCCAGGTTGCGGAGATCAAACTCGTGGAAGGCCCCGCTGCGATTTATAGGGAATCTCTCAAAAGAAGAATCATGGTGGAAACCAACATCCGAGGAAGGGATCTCGTGGGATTTGTCAATGAAGCTCAAAAAGTTACTGGGGAAATCGAAAAGAATCTTCCTCCGGGTTACAGAACCGATTGGGGAGGGCAGTTCGAAAACTTCACTCGAGCGAAAGAAAGGCTTGCCTTGGTCGTTCCGATTGCTCTTGCGATCATATTTTTTATGTTAATAGCAGCGTTCGGTAGTATCTACTACGCGTTAGGCGTCTTTATCGTGGTTCCTCTTGCGGTTTCAGGGGGAATCATCGGCCTTGTGATCCGAGGTCTTCCTTTTAGTATTCCCGCCGGAGTCGGATTTATTGCGGTGAGCGGGATCGCCGTTTTGAACGGAGTCGTTTATGCATCCACTCTTCGGGAAGAATTGGAAAAGGGAGCATCGATCACGAATGCGGTTTATCTCGCGGGGATTCATTCTCTTCGTCCCGTAATGACCACGGAAATTATAGCCGCGGTCGGTTTTATTCCGATGGCGATTTCTACGATGGCGGGTGCGGAAGTGCAAAGACCTCTTGCGACGGTAGTAATCTTCGGAGTCATCGTCGCCACGGTTTTTTCTCGTGTTCTTCTTCCGATCGTGATGGAATATCTTTTGAATCTATACGAAAGTCAGGAAAGAAGAAAGTCCGCAAAACGCAGACTCTTGGAAAAACGTACCTTCGGAAGCCAAGGTCATAGTTTCGCTCACGATAACAGCGAATGGTTGGAAGTTCACTCGGAGGCTCAGGAAATTGTCACGGAAAAGGAGGCTTCGGAAGGGGATTTTAAACGTAAAACTCGTAAGCCAAGTAAAAAAACAAAAAAGAGTTTTCGATGAACTTTCTCATCGCAGGATAGCTTATAGGGACATAGTCAAAACCCCTCCCGGAGACTCCGATGTCAGCCCAAAAACCGATCGTTTCACTTTTGGATCATAGCAAGGATCCGTTCAATCTTTCCATCGCTACGGCAAGGACGTGCTATTCTTCTAAAGGAATTCTTCTCCCTTCCGATATGATTGCGTCGGAGAAATCTATTGAAATCCGGGATAAAGTCGCTAAGTCCACGAAAAAGGCCGGGCACCTTACCACTCGCCAGCATCCCCAATTTATCTTCACTCTGGACAAGGTTTCTAGACAATTCGTGTGGTCTTTTCTACATTCTCATCCGTTTTATAATTCTGAACAAGTTTCCCAAAGATATGTGGAAGTTAAAAAGGAGAATTACTACGTTCCCTCCGAGTTAAATGGAAAACTTTTAGAACTTTATCTGGACGCGGTAGACTTTGCAAGTCAGGCTTACTTTTCCTACACGGAAATTTTACATCCTTTTATCCAAGAAGAATACTTTCAGATCTACAAAGCCCGCGCCAATTATCCTGACAAGTGGCAGGTTCCGATTAAAAAAAAATGTCTGGAAGTGGCACGTTATCTGCTACCTCTTGGAACTTATACCTATCTTTATCATTCCATCAACGGACTCACTCTACATCGTTACTACAGACTGATGAATTCCTACGACGTTCCGCAGGAACAAAGAACCGTGGTCACCGAAATGGTAAATCAAGTGCGAGCGGTCGATCCTTTGTATGCGGATGAGATGGATGATCCGATTCCTCTTGAAGAAACGACCGAGTATCGTTACTTCGATTCTGTATTCGGTTCCGGTAAAAGGGAATTTCATCCTGAAGTCTCAGGGAACTTCGTAAAGGAATTCGATCAAGAACTCGGAGCAAGATATTCCAGACTCGTTTCCCATTCTTCCAACGGTCCCGAAATTTTGGCACAATCTGTTCGTTCTATATTAGGAATTTCTAAATCTTCTCTGAGTGATCAGGATGCGATAGATTTGGTTTTAAATCCTGCAAAAAACAGGCATCTAACCTCCACTCTCAATGAAAATTCTATGAGTCCTATCTCCAGAGCCTTATTCAACGTTCAATATTCCTTCCAAAAAAGAATCTCTCACACTGCCGATAGTCAGGATCAAAGACATAGAATGGTTCCCGGTGGAAGACCGGTTCTCATGTCTCAATATGCTGGAGTTCCGGATTATATCACCCCTTTCGTGGTTCAAAAATATCCTGAACTCAAAGAAAAATACGACACGACTCACACTCGAATTTTCGAGAAGTTGAATCGCTTTTTGGATGCGGGAGGTTCTCCAGAATATGGTACTTATCTTTTGCCGAACAGTTTTCCGATTCGTTTTTACGAAAGTGGGGACCTTCTTAATCTACATCACAAATGGAAATCCAGAACCTGTTATAATGCTCAGGAAGAAATTTTCCAAGCCTCCGTGGAAGAACTTACAGACGTGATGAAGGTTCATCCTGGGATCGCAAAGTGGATTAAGGCTCCTTGCTGGATCCGCCTTCAAGGAGAGGTTAAACCCTACTGCCCGGAAGGGGATCACTATTGTGGAACCCAGGTTTGGAAAAGAGAATTATCCGAATATTTGAGAGTGATTTAAAACCTCTTTGTAAAACCTCTTTGTAAAACCAAATTTCGCTTCTATCGAAAAGAGTTCGGCGACGCGTTCGTTTTGAGCTTTATAGAACACGAGAACTTATGTGATGAAGATCTTTTTGTAAAGTTAAGGATATGCTTTTGTGACCCTAAGGTTTTTAAGCGAAATCTAAAATTCTTTCCCAAAACGGTTCAAGAGAGTAAAATGGTTCGAATGAAACTTACAACTACAGATCGAACCGAAGAACTCATACGCTATAGGAGACAAATCCATAAACATCCGGAACTCAGATACGAGGAAAATCAAACCGCAAGTTATGTGATCGATCATTTGAAAAGTTTAGGTCTTTCTTTTCAGGATAAAATCGCAAAAACCGGAGTTGTATCTTTGATCGATTCCGGCAAACCCGGAAAAACACTTCTCGTACGGGCAGATATGGACGCCTTACCTATTTTCGAGGAATCTCTCAAGGAATACAAATCTGTTCACGACGGGATCATGCACGCCTGTGGTCACGATGCTCATACTTCTATTCTCATGGGACTTGCGACGGAAATTAAAGAGGATATTAGGTCCATTATTCCCAAAGGAAAGGTTTTATTGGTATTCCAGCCTGCGGAAGAAGGCGGGCAGGGAGCGGATAAGATGATCGAAGAAGGAATATTAGAGAAGTATAACATAGATGCTGCCTTGGCTTTGCATGTTTGGAACCATATCCCCGTAGGAAAAATAGGAGTCGTGGATGGACCGATGATGGCCGCCGTAGACGAATTCACGATCATCGTCGCCGGAATCAGCGGCCATGGGGCCATGCCTCAACATACCGTGGATCCGATTGTAGTCGGAGCTCAGATCGTAAACGCGTTACAGACTATCGTTTCTAGAAATACGGATCCGCTTGATTCTTGTGTGGTAACTGTCGGAAGTTTTCATGCAGGAAACGCGTTTAACGTGATCCCGGAAACCGCGGAATTAAAAGGAACCGTGAGAACGTATTCCAAAAAGATGTTCGAGGAAGTTCCCGAAAAATTGGAAAGGGTGGTTTTTGGAATCGCGTCCGCGCTTGGTGCAAAAGTTTCCATCCGCTACGAAAGAACGAATCAGCCCACTATCAACGATTCCGGGATGGCGAATATAGTTCGTAAAGCTTCGTTGAACGTTCTTGGTCCGGGAAGTGTAACGGAAGAAAACACGAAATCTATGGGAGGAGAAGATTTCTCCGCATTTCTTATGAAGGTTCCGGGTTGTTATTTTTTCGTGGGTTCTAGAAATGAAGAAAAAGGATTCGTTTATCCGCATCATAGTTCCAAGTTCGACATAGACGAGGATTCTTTGTCGATTGGTCTTAACGTGCTCAAAGAAGCAATTAAAATCTATCACGAAGAAAACTGATTGAAATGAGAAGTTCGTTTCAACGCGCCTTCTTCATTGAAAGATTATATTTCGGTTAGAAAGTCGTCCGTGGACCGGACTAAGAGAAGTCCTCCACCTTTCGGAAGTTCGTTTACCCTGAATTCGGGATGATTTTCCCAGATGTCTAAATCACAAAGAATAAGATCGAACTTGTTCCAATCGGATGAATCGTTTCCCGGAGTCAGGATTTTCACTTTTTCTTTTTTGAAATTCTGTTTGATCCGGGAAGGAATTCGATCTACGGAGCCGTTCAAATCCACGATTGAAAGTTTGGAGTTGTAATTGTCTGCAAGTCTTTTGGAGATATGAAGAAGTCCGAGATCTTTTTCTTTGCCGAAGAGGATATGAATGTTTTTCACGTCCTCTAATTGGGAAGAAAATAGAATGCCCGCATTACAATCCGTTTCGTTCAGAATAGTCCGAATTTTTCCGCCGAGGATATCATCCGAAAAAAAGGAACGGGCCGCCCCGATCAAGAGAAGTTTATAATTTCCTTCGTTCACGATTCGAATGATGTCCTTTGTGATGTTCGTGGAGGTTTTGTAGATCGTTTGGAGCTGTATGTTCAAATCCTTGGAAAGTTCTTTGAGAGGAGTAAAACTTGAAGATTCGTATTTTTCCGCGTGAAATTCGGAAATATTGGAATCCGGAGATAAATGAACGGCGGTTACTTCTCTCTCTTTTTTTTTCTCGGGGAAAAGTCCATAAGCGATCTTTAATAGTTCCAAGCCTCTCGAATGTTGCGCGAAAGAGATGAGTATTCTGGTGCCGGTCGCTGGTTTTACGGTGGAGCTTTTCTTTGTAAAAAAGAATTCTACGAGTTTGAGTCCTGGACCGGTCATGATCGTTGTGGCAAGAGCCATCAAAACCATCATCGAAAAAATCTCTTCGGATAAAACTCCTAAGTCGTAACCGATGTTCAAAACGATCAACTCCATCAGGCCGCGGGTATTCATGAGAATGCCAATTGAAAGGGAATCTTTCCAATTTTTACCAGACATACGGGATGCGATCGAACTTCCGCCTAACTTTCCTAAGACGGCTACGAAAAGGATTAGAAAAAAGACCGGCCAAAGACCTGAGCTTGACAGAAGACCAAATTTTGTCCTGAGTCCCGTAAATGCGAAAAAAAGAGGAAGCAAAACGGTAAGACTGAAGTCTTCAATCTTTTCTACCAAATTGTCTCTGAGTTCCTTTTTATCGGGCATCACGACTCCAGCTAGAAATGCACCGAAGAGCGCATGAATTCCAATTGCTTCCGTGATCCAGGCCGAGAAAAAAATGAATAAAAAGAAGAAAGCGGTGATTGTTTTTGTCATCGATTCTTTGGTAGTGTATAAGTTTCCGGCTCTTCTCATCAGAGGAAGGATTCCTTTCCACATTACGAACATGTACGTTAGAGACATGACGATCATGAGAATTCCCGAAGAGAAGGAACCAGCGTTTACGATCGTGACGACGATCGCTAATACACACCAAGCGGTCACATCGTCGGCCGCGGCTGCGGTGAGTGCAAGACTTCCTAACGCTGTTTTGGTTAAACCTTTTTCCAGAATGATTCTTGCAAGTACCGGAAAGGCGGTAATGCTCATACCGGTTCCCATAAAAAGGCAAAACGCGACGAAATCCACTCCTTCCGGTGCCAACGGAACATAGATGAAATATGCAAGGCCCACTCCTAAAAGGAACGGAAACATAATGCTTGAATGAGAGATAATTACTGCGGACTCGGCTTGGTTTTTTAGAATTTTAAGATCCAATTCCATACCAATTACGAACATAAAGAGCAAAAGCCCGAGTTGACTTAAGATTTGAAGAGTGGATAAGGATTCTTTAGGAAATAAAAGTTGAAATCCTTCGGGAAATACCAAACCGAGCAAAGAGGGACCGAGAAGGATTCCGGCTAGAATTTCTCCTATCACGGAAGGTTGTCCTAGAATTGTTGCGAGTTTGCCGAAGAATCGGGCGGAAAACATGATTATGATCAATTGAAGAAGAAGTCTTGAAATTGGCTGTCTCAGGTGACCGGAGAAAATTTTTCCCATTGCTTCCACGTCTAGAAAATCCGGTCTTAGAGGAACGGTCTTTACGGGATAATTTCTTGCCTTTGTGTTTTTTTCCGATGAAATTTGGGAAGAGTGGAAATTCTTCTTTTCCGGTTCCAGGTTTTGTCCGGTCTGAAGAATAAAGCCCAAAGACAAGATGAATAAGAAAATTAGAAAAATATAAAATAACGATATTTTTTTCATCTGTTTGGAGGCATTTTAAGAACGAATTCCGGTTTCGTCATTCAGATTTTTAAAACTCTCAGGCTACCGATTAAGGAACGATGGATTCTTCTCTGAGAATTTGGGATGCGAGTGTTGCCGCTTCCAAGGGACTCGTCGGTTGTCCTAAAACCCTGACTCTCGTAAGAAGAAACCAGCGAACGTTCGTTTTTTGGAAAGAAACCCAAAACCAGGAATCAGTTTCGTCTTGGGTGTAATAAAACGCCGAATCCGATTTATAATCTTCTACTCCGCTCCAATCTCCCGCAAGATCGTGACTTCCACTTGCGTTTGAAAGAGAACCGGGTGTTCTTTTGAAAAGATCGAAAACGGTTTGAATCGTCTTTTTACGAAAAGGTGGAGAAGTTTCCTGAAGTCGGATTAAAAAGTCAGCGAATTCCGAAGGTGAGATCGTATAAGAGCCGTCCAGCCAAAATGAATTTTGAGTGAACGGAACCTGAAACGTTCCGATTTTCTCCAGAAGCGGTTTTCCTTTTTCCGGTCCGATGTCGTTCCAAAGTTTTGCGAAATACCAATGCACCGAATATTCTAAAGCGGATTTAAGATTTTGATCTTTCTGCCAACGAATGTAGGGATATCTTGTCTTATCCCAGGAAAAAAGAGACTGGTCCGCTTTTAGATAACCGCTTTCGACGGACATAAGTGCCAAAACGGAATGAAATAGGGAAGAGGGAGGTGTCTTATAGGAACATTCATTTTTTTGAAAGTAAATTTTGTCGTTTGCGGTTTGATTGACTAAGATTGCGCAGAGAAATTTACCTTTTCCGTTTAAACTTTTTTCAGAAAAAGATTTCGCGGAAGAGGTGCTTTTACAGGAACAAAGCCAAAGAGCGAAGAGGATGGATATGATGGCACTTTTCACTTGAAATCGAACGAATCAAGCCCAAAGAGAGATGCCGATCAAAATGAATACGACCGGGATATAAACAAAGAAGAAATAGATTCTTCCTGCTTTTTTCCAAGGTTTTTGCATTTTGGGACGGATGATTTCCACGAGTTCTTCTTCGTTGGCTTGATAAAGGGAAGAGGAGTCATTCATCCCGAACAAATTAGCGGCGAGACGTTTGAGTGCCTTTTCTCTGTGGGTTCGGATGTAGTCCTGACTGACCGCGACTAATGCTTTATTTTCGGAAAATAGATTTCGAAATACGACCGGAATTTCGTAAAACTTTCCGATTAAAAGACTGGAAAGTCGGGTGAAAAGTCCCAGATAAAAAAGAGAAGCGTATTTTACGGCTTCCAACTTCAAACCGAATACGATCACGAAACAAATTACATAGGCTCCGTAACCTATGATGAAACCGGCCCTTTCCAAAAATCGGTTCCAGTAGATTTCTTTTTCAAATTCAAGATTTAGGGTTTCTAGAGAGGAGGGGGTTACGTAGTTTATTGAGGTCATCGATGGATTCAAAAAAAAGAATATTCTCTTCTCAATCCATACAAAATTTCCTCTGCAAAATGACAAATCAAATCGTGTTCGAATTTCTCGTTAAAAAGACGAGCTAAAAAACTATGTCGTTTTAGACAAAATTAAATTTAGAGCCTGTCCTTTTTGTGCGTCCGTTTATAGGGATTGTTTCTGGTTTCTAAACGATTCTTTTTTTCTTCAGGGGAAAACTGCGAGAAGACCGAAAATCTTTTCATACGAGGTTTTTCGGATGTCGATCGCACTCAAAAAAAAAGAAAGAAAAATTCAAATCGGAGAATTCTGGACCTCTCGCCAGAGGCAATCTCATTCCATTCATTATAGCGTGAGTTACCGTGCCTCGTTTAAACCCGAACTCCCTGCATTTTTTTTGGATCGATATCTTTCTAAAAATAAGAGTATCGTTTTGGATCCTTTCGGAGGTAGAGGGACTACTTCCATTCAAGCGAATTTGGAAGGTCACTCCGCGATTCACAATGATATCAGCCCGATGTCTTTGTTTCTTGCTAAGTCCAGACAAACGATTCCTTCCCTCGACAGTATGGAAAAGATTTTGGGTCGATTGGATTTAAAAAAGAAAACTCAAGAGGAAAAAGAAGATAAGGATCTGCTCGCTTTTTATCATAAGGACACTCTAAACGAAATCAAAAATTTAAAACGAATTCTTTCCCGGGATCTTTCTCCCGAGATCCAATACATTGGGGTCACGGCGCTTTCCAGACTTCACGGACATAGTGATGGATTTTTTTCGGTTTATAGTTTCCCGCAGATTTCAATTCCTCCGGCGGCTCAAAAGCGAAACAATGAGAAAAGGGGAATCAAACCGGAATATAAGGAAATTAAATCTCGGATCTTGCAGAAGATGAAGCGAGATCTAAAGTCTCCGCTTCCTCCGTTTTATCATGAATTTTCAGGTAGAAATCGTTATACAAATCATTCCTCTTTGTACTTGGAATCTATGGAGGATGGAATTGCAGATCTTGTCATCACTTCTCCGCCTTTTTTGGATAAGGTGAACTATGAAGAGGATAATTGGCTTCGTTATTGGTTTTTGGATATAGAACTTCCGGATCATAAAAAGCCGAGTATTTTTTCTACTCTTGATGCTTGGATGGAATTTATCCGGGAAACTTTGAAAGAACTTTCTAGAGTTCTCAAGTCGAATGGGGTTTGTGTCATGGAAGTGGGCGATATCAAAAAGGGCTCCACTGTTTTCAATTTGGACGAGTACGTGATCCAAGCCGCTTCCGGTTCTGGTTTAGAATGGGAAACGACTTTTATCAACGACCAAAAGTTCACGAAACTTTCCAATTGCTGGAACGTTTCGAATAACGAAAAAGGTACGAACTCAAATCGTTGCGTGGTCTTTCGAAATTTTAAGTAAAAGAGGCGGCGGATCGTGTGTTTGACAGTTGCGGAGTCGCTTTGTTGTGATTTGTGAGAGTTTTGCGATAGGTTTCCCGAAGTTTATCCGTATGTCGTAGAGTTTGAGTTAGGTGAAATTCCGCGCCCCTCATTTAAGACGTCAGTCATCCTTGGCTGGCTATAATAATTCGAAAGATATATTAGAGAATTATATTTTACAAGGGTCTCTGTTTAATTTTTTCTTCTGCTTTCATTAAGCTTAAAGATTTGAATAATTGAGAGTAAGAATTCGGGGTTATAGATCTTAAATATATCACTTGGCCTAAAACGCTTTCGATTTCTTTTGAAGTTAGCTTTGATAAATCCTTTTCGTGTTTACATAGCTTATTATTAATTTTTCTCATAATTTTATTGGGTCGTAATAATATGTGATCAGGACTAATTGCGCATCCTGTAACTATTTTGTAGGAGTTCTTGCTATAAAATTTTGTTTTTTCTCTTTTCAATGATAAGTTTACAGATTCTAGAAGTTTTGATATTTTTTTTAGAATATAAGGATGAATGGATTTTTCTGAAGATAGTGTAATATCGTCTACATATAAGGAGAATGTGATACCGTTCGCTTTTGAAAAAGCATCAATTCTATTGAATATTCTTGCGTAAGAATGATAGGCTAAGATTTGGCTGACCGGACTGCCTGTTGGCAGGAAAGTTTTATAGCAGCAAAGCTCAGTTAGTATTCGCGCAATATCATCTGAAGTGTGAAGCGTATATTTAAAAAATCTAAAAATGTATTCTTTATTGCAATTAATGTAAAAGCTTCGGATGTCCGCCGTTACTATATAATTGCTATCTTTGTGATATGACGCATTAGAAATATTTGATTTTCCTTTTACTCCTGAAAAAAGAAATTCGGGCGCTACAATCGAAGCAAGAGATTTTTGAATTATAGAATGCACTGATTTGAGTTTATAGCTAGGCTCTTGTATTTCTCTGAGTTTTCCGTTTTCTCCTTCCTCAAACCATACTTTATAGTTTGAATCATCTTGGAGAGTAAGGAGTTCTTTGAGGGAAACACGTAAGTATTTCGCTAATCTTTTTTTGTTTGAAAGTGTATAAAAAAAATTACCGTGAACTGTGTGCATTCTCTTCCCCTTCGACTTTATGCAAAAAATTGATAATTAGCTTACTAAGAGAACCTTTAAATGACTTTTTATCACTTTGTTTTTCCGTTCCTTCAGATAATAAAAAAATCGAAGATACTGGCATATTAAAAACAACACTGTATTTATTGAGTAATTCTAGTGTGGGTTCTTTCTTTCCATTTTCAATCTCAGAAAGATAAGAAGGTGAGATCGATAATTTTTCTGCAAGGTCTTTGGCTTTCAAATCGTGAAAGACACGCAATAAACGCAGAACTTCGTGGATCATATCCAATTGCTCCTATTAGAATTTAGTAAGAGTATGAATAGAACAGGAGATTAGTTATTCCATTTTTTTGAGAGCGCCACAGACTAGTCAGTCCTTAGAAATTCTTTCTAATAGATCAATAATTTTCAAAATTATTTTGATTATCTCTATTAGGACTCGTTTGTGTTTCCTAAAAAATCTAAACAACCAGTTAGAGTTGGGTCCGTGAACTTTAATTTCGTTCATTTTTTACTTCCTTTGATATCAAAATTTATTCTGTTGATATCCCGTACAAGGAATCCGGTCTCTAACTGTTTTCATCTCCTATACTATTTGTCGGTCGGGTCGCGACCCCGTAGGAGCGACACGTCCCGCGACTACTGAGCGCGCATCAGAACAATCCAATGAAGACTCAGGGCCGGGGAATTTGTGAGCCCCAGATTTTACTCTGGGACTCGCGAGTACTTAAAGCACTCTCTTAAGTAGCTACCGAAGTAACTATTACGGTTTGCCGGAACAGCCCACGAAACAACGGTACTGAATATGTCTCTTTAGATCAAGAATAAAATTTGCTGAGAGCGAATTAAATTCAAAAAAATTACTTCAGACTCAGTAAAGGTGACATTGCTTGTCACGGTTCTTACATTGTGGGCTGGCAAGAACCGCGCCACCCGAACGCGTTGCGATCGGGACGCTAAAGCTAATCGTTCAATCTGTCTTTTTCGCCCTCGTTAAAACTGCTTCGCAGATTTTACTCGGGCGGAAATCTTCGATCCCATAAATTATCACTTAGAAAATACGGAATAGAAATACTCAGGCGGTTTATTATAAAGTTCGCATAATCTGATAAAATCTTCTATAAACAATCTTTTCTTTCCGGATTCAACTTTTGAAATATAACTCTGATATTTTCCTAATCTCTCAGATACTTGTGCTTGAGTTAGATTTACTTCGATCCTTGCGCCTCTAAGCTGATTAAAGAAGGATTTTCGCTCTTCGTCAGAAATTTCTCCTCCAATATTCGATTTTGCTTGTCCAGATAAAGAGTTTAGGTGCTTTCTCCTTAAAAAAGGAACTTTTAAAAAATAAAAATCTTTAAAGAACACGTACACACGGTATACTGCGTTCACTTTTTGTCAACCATGCCGCAATATACCGTGCGTGGAATTAGAAGAATTTTTACAAAAAGTCGGAAGAAAGATTCAGGCAATCCGAAAGGAAAAAGGATTTACTCAGGAAAATATGGACGAAGGTGATTATGCCGTTCCTGTAAGAACTTTGCAAGATATTGAAGCGGGTAGGGCAAATTTTACTGCAAGTTCAATCTTTAAACTTTCCAAGCGATTGAAAGTGAAACCAAAAGATTTTTTGGATATCTGAAAATTGCAATTTCATTGGCATCACTAATCGTCTCTGCCGTCGCCGATTAGGATTCGGGGCGCGGCAAGCAGATAACTAAAAATTGTCGCGTCGGGCTCGCTAATGCGACCCTTGCTTGGGCTTCACCACATTCCGCTTTGTCACTCGCCTTGCAAAGCAAGTCTCGCGCCAAGTCCTTCGGACCCGCGGATCGTCGACAATCACTTGTCGTTAGGCGACATTACTCAAAAATTTTATGACTAAGCAACTAAAAACTATCAAAAGGACTGTTTCTGTCGGAACTCAACTATTTTATTACGAATTTACCGAATGACTGATTTCTTTTGAGGTTTTGGGATAAATTCTTAATTCTTCGCTCTCTTTGAATTGTTTATCTGTTGCCGGATTTTGTTGTTCGGACTTTTTCAAGGATTCCGTTCTCCAGTGTCGTAACACAAAATAGTCGATCTCCAATGATTCCGCCGCTTCTTTTATCGTAAACGGACCGGAAAGCGTTCGCTTTACGGCTTGTTCTTTAAACTCCGGAGAGTATTTTCCTTTTTGACTCATATACATCTTATTGCCCGAGCAAAAGATGTCCGTTTTTACGTCGCTCGGGTTTCCCACGCATTGGAGCAACTCGAATGCTTGCTGTCTCGCTTCTCCTATGTATCTTGTGTCAAGCCTTCCGCAATTTATTACATAAGACCATAAAGTTTAAGCTTACAAAACATAGAATTTTTACCCCTAATATTTATACGAAGCAGAAGGACTAACAAGCTTGAGTTCTGATACCTATCGAGCGATCCATAAGGAGCGAAGATAATCAAAAAGCCGCGGAGCGGAAAACTTTTTGGTTCTTTGCGAAAGCAAAGACGAGCGATCCATAGCGAGCGAAAATGCTTTTCGTTTCCTCCACCAGCCTTCTCTTGACTCTGTCGAATCAAGAATATCATACTCGGAACTGTCTTACGTTCAAGAAACATACTAATCTATGGGCGCTCGACCCCCACACATTTTTAGAATTCTGTCGCTTTTTCTAAAAATAAGGGCTTTGTACTTCATCAATTTCCGAAATTGACCGAACTAGAAAGGAAGAAGAGGGTTACCGGAATATGATGCGCTCACTCTGGACGGCTGCAACGGGAATGATTGCCCAGCAGTTCCATATCGATACGATTTCAAACAACTTAGCAAACGTGAATACAACAGGATTTAAAAAAAATCGCGCTGACTTTGAGGATTTGGTTTACCAACACCAGGTTTTAGCCGGAACTCCGGCCACTTCTGTAAGTGAGATTCCTACGGGAGTCAATGTAGGTCATGGGGTGAGAGCGGCGGCTTCGCAAAAACTTTTTGAAATCGGTTCTTTTCAAGCGACCGGAAATAAATTGGATATGGCGATTACCGGAGAAATGGGATTTTTTAAAATCCAAATGCCGGATGGGAGTTTTGCTTTCTCCAGAGACGGATCTTTTAAGATAGATTCAAACCAACAAGTAGTGACGTCTAACGGATATCTTCTCGAACCGCCGCTCATTCTTCCCGAAGGAGCGATCTTGAACACACTGATGATTTCCGAACAGGGAGAAGTCACCGTAAAAGTCGGAGCGGATATCCGTCCGATCGTGATCGGTCAGGTGGAACTTTATCGTTTCGTAAACCCGGCGGGTCTTCAAGCGATCGGAAAAAACTTATTTCAAGAAACGGTGGCGTCCGGACCTGAAATTCCGGGAACTCCGGGTATGGAAGGATTCGGAAACGTACTTCAAGGATTTTTGGAAATGAGTAACGTAAAGATCGTGGAAGAGATGGTGAACATGATCGTTGCTCAAAGAGCTTACGAGTCCAATTCGAAGGCTATTCAGACCTCGGATAATATGCTGTCTACTGCGATTTCCCTCAAGAGATAAGAACTTTATAAATTTCTTATGAAGCTTGCGCGGATTCTTGTTCTTTTAGTCTTGGGCGCCGATTCACTTTGGGGGGCCGGGATTTATCTCAAAGGTAGGGTGATCGTGGAAGGGGAAGAAGTTCTTTTATCTTCCGTCGCTCGGATTCCGGATGGATTCGAAGACCGTGTTCTCATCCGAGATTTAAAGCGCCCCATGTTTGTCGGATCCAAAGACATCTTGAAGATTTACGGAGATTTGAAGCCAATCGTGGTAGGAAAGGAAACTTTGGTTCTTCCTTTGAATCATATCTTGAAACCCGAAGAAATCGAGGAATCGCTTACCGACGAGATCAAAAAGAAACATCCGAACGGGGAGTTCAAACTTACGTTTTTATCCGGAGATATCAAGGTTCCTTCGGAAGGCGTTCAACTTCGTTGGGCGAATCTTTCTTCCCGTTTGCATCCGGGACAACTCATGGCTTCTCTGGAAATATTTTTTCAAAATCAAAAAGTTCATACTTTGAGGATTCGTTTTCAGGTGGAACAAAAGATAAAGGTATTAAAGGCGAGTCGTTCTTTGAACAAAGGGATCAAAATCGTAAAAGAAGATTTCAAAGAAGAAGAAACCTTTACTTCTGAGGAAATTTTGGACTCCCCCGGAAACGAGTTACTGGGTTCTACTCTTTTAAAAGACATGAACGAAGGTGAGGTCTTTCGTAAAAAACACGTTCGTAAGATTCAGGACGTTCAAAGAGGAGGAGAAGTTCTAATGATCTATCATAAAGAGAGTCTCGTTCTTAAAGCGAAAGTGAAAGCTCTGAGTTCCGGAAATATCGGGGAAGAAGTTCAGGTTGCGACTCATTCCAGAGAGGGACAGTTGAGAGCGAAAGTCGTGGATAAGAATACGGTGGTCGCGGAATGAAATTCGATTCGATTCTCGGTGTAAGTTCTGGAATTTTAGATGAGGTCATTCTTTACTATTTTTTACGTAATTTACGCCGTGTTTTAAAACTCACCGCCGTTTTCTACGATAATTTTACCCACGAGCCGCGATTTTGTGAACGATCGAATTTTTGTAGAAATTCCCACTCGGCTTTTTATTTAGAAAAATATAATTTTCTAATAGAAAGAAATATTCCGAGTTTGCCTGCTCATCGAGCAATTTATAAAGGGCGAGATGTTAAGTTTTACTCTACGCTGTATCCTAGAAAGTTCAACGCAGAGTTTTCCTATGGGTCGTTTCTTAGGGCACAAGTTTCACGGAAGATCGTCGTATTTCCGACATGTTTATTTTCGGGCCCAGGTAACTTGTGGGAAAGGATTTTATTAAAAAGTTCAAGATTGAGTTTTTTGGGAACAGGCGTTTTTTTTCTTCTATTCTGCGTTTTCGCGGGAAACCAATCCAGTTTGAATGCTCAAGAATCCTCCCTTTGGGCGGATAAAAATCCGTATTCCATCCGCCAAAATATCAAGGTCGGATCTCCTCTCTACGTTAAAATTAGAAACGGTCTACAGGCGGAATTCGAGCTCGAATCCAATGCGGACGAAACCCTGACCTTGAAAGTTATGCCCGATAAAAAGATTATTCCCGATATGCCATCGTATAACAGTGATCGTACGATTACTCGAAAAAATAAGGGGAAGATCAAGTCTTTGGGGAAAATAAAAGGAAACTTGACGGTTCTCGTAACCGCAGTGGATCCGAACACAGGGCTTTTGAGCATCCGGGGACAAAAAATGAACGTGATCAACGGAGAGGAAAATAGCCTTTTTTTATCAGGAACGGTTTCTCCGGAATTTGTGGAAAAGGATTCCTCTATTGATGCGGATAAAATCGCCGATCTTCAGGTGAACTTTAATGGAAAAATCAAGCGCCAAGAAGTAATTCCTCCGATCGCTTTAAAATCTGTCACAAATCCGGACGGTTCCGTGACAACCAAGGCCGAACTTTCGGAGGAAGAAAAACAAAGACTGATTCTGAACCAACTGAACCGGCTTTTGGGAGAATCACAATGAAATTAGAATATTCTATTTTTTGCATTCTTTTATCGAGCGGAGTATCCTTTTTTTCTATAAACGCGGCCGAGCTTAAGCTGAAAGACATTGCAAGAATCGAAGGAATTCGGGAAAATCAGATCACGGGATACGGAATCGTAGTCGGTCTTCCTGGAACCGGAGATAGTAAAACTCCTTTTACTTCCGAGAGTATGAAAAATTATCTGAAAAACCTCGGAGTAGAAGCCAATCTCAAACCGGATCAAACTCGAAACATTGCATCCGTTTTGATCACCGCTACGATACCGACTTATTCTCGCAAAGGGGATAAGTTGAACGTAATCGTATCTTCCATCGGAGATGCTAAGTCCTTGGAAGGAGGGGTTCTCCTGCAATCTCCTTTGAAAACGGCCGGGGATAAAACATTCGCGGTGGCTTCGGGCGTGATTTCTTTCGGCGGAAGACAGGAACAAGAAAGAGGGAGCGGTGCGAGGGGAAATAAAAAGACGGTCGGAATTATTCATGGAGGAGCGATCGTCGAGCAGGAGTTGGATCAGAACTTTTACGCTTCCGAAAGAATTCAGATTCAACTTGAAAATCAGGATTTTACGGCTTTAAACACGATCGTTTCTCGTATTCGTTCTATTCTTCCCGGGAAACACGGAATCGGACCGGAATCGGTTGTTCCCGTTTCTCCTTCCGAGATCAATATCGTTCTTGGAAAAACTTTCGAAAATAAGTCCGACGCATTCTTAACTTTATTAAGCGACATTGAAAATCTTACCGTCGAAACCCAGGTTAAGCCGAAGGTGATAATCAACGAAAGAACCGGAGTTATCGTAATGGGCGGCAACATCACGATTGAAGAGGTTGCGGTTTCTCGTTCCGGCTTGAATCTTTCCGTCACTGATAAAAACCGGAGACGTAACTGGTTTGGAAAAGAACAAGAGCCGGTTAAAAACTCTTTTTTGATCGAAGAATCCACGAGCGTAGGTGACGTGGTCGAAGCCTTGAACAAGGTTGGAGCCTCTACTAGGGACATCATCGCTATATTGGAAGCTTTGAAAAAATCGGGCGCGTTACACGCGGAGTTGGAGATACAATGAAAATCAATTTCATTCAAGATTACACAAATAAGTTGAATCTGGTCGAAAAACCTGAAGTCAAAAGTCTTATCCATATAGAGAAATCGAATCAAGAAAAACGGAACGTTTCCTTTCCTGAACGGCTTCGGGAAGAATTTAACGAGGAATTTTCCGGTAAGATCAGTTCCTCCGAAGTCAAACTTCCTCATAATATCAAGGAGGAGATTGCGACCGATCCGTATCGCAAAAAACTTTATTCCGCGTCCGTTGAATTCGAATCTATCTTTGTGAAGATGATGCTGACGGAAATGAAAAAGACCGTAGAGAAATCTGGTCTCATCGACGGAGGTCACGCGGAAGCGATCTTTGAAGACATGCTCTACGACGAATATTCCAAAAACCTTTCGGCAAATTCTTCCTTGGGTCTTGCGGAACAGATCTATCAGTCTTTATCTTTCAATCTTACTCCGATTGACGCTGGGACCAGAACCGATCGTAAGGCTTAAAATGAAACACATTCCAGAAAAGTCGTTTTTAAAAGCGGACTTGATTCTGTACTAAGTTCTATTCTTAAATACGAAAAATCTTTGTTAGTCGATTAGATCCGAAAATTTAATTCCGTCCAAATCGTTTTGTAGTTTTTCTTCCGTTTTTTCGATCTTGGAACTGATGTTTCCGGGAAATAATTTCAGTTCCTTATCTCCCGTTAAAAGAGGTTCGGGAATTTTTCGATAAACGTCTCCGATACTCAAATCCGCCGGAGAAATAATCGGAACAAATTCGTTTTTCCTCGTTTCGGATAAAAACCCTAACTCGCAAAGTTTTTTTGTGAGAATCGGGATTTCTTCCTCTTTCAACTTGGAAACCGAAGAAAGTTCGATGGAAGTGGAAGGTATCTTTTTTTCTCTTTGAATCCTATATGCGGACTTTAAAATCGAAATCAATTTTCGAAACTCGTTGCTTGATGAGGTATGAATTTCATCCAGAGAGTGAAGAGGAGCGAGATATCTCTCTCTGAATTGAAGAGACGCGGTGATTTCTGCACCGAACAGAACAATTAAAGAAAGTGAATATACTCCCAAAAGAAAAATCGGAATCGCCGCTAAAGCTTTGTAGATAATCATTGTGGTTTCGCTGAACGAGGAAAGATACACATAAAATCCCCAAAGAAAGATAAGAAAGATGATACCTGTAACCGCCGCTCCTACAGAGGAGGCTTTTAGGGGAACCTTCGTATTCGGGATCAAAGAATAAAGACTTAGAAAAAAGAGCCAAATTCCGGAGAGTGGAAATAAAATTCTTAGGAAAGAATAAATCGTAAAAACACTGTCTCCTCCGGCGATTAGCGAGGTCGCGAACTTCTGATCTTTGGATTCTGTAATACTGATGGTACGATATTCGCCTACGTTGAGCATTTTGAGCTTTCCGTTCTCTTTTCTTTCCAAAAGAAGATTGGCCCACAACTTGCCGTTCATCGGGGTATAAAATGGATTCCAGTGATCTCCTAGATCTGTGGAAATGAGTATATTCCCCAGACTATCCATGAGGAATAATTCCGTTATATCGGGTCCCGTAAATGACCAGATACGGATGAAGTTATACCGTTTGTGACGCAGTTCGATCCAACTATTTCCTCCGTCTTGGGAACGATACAAAACTCCTCTTTCTCCCGTCAAAAAGATATCCCCGTTTGTAGTTTGATGGATGTCATGGAACGCTAAATGAGTCAGTCGATTCGGATAAAAATTGAATCCTCCGTCGTTGCTTGTCCATACGGTCCCGGATTCGTCCGCGATGTAACCTTTTAATGTGTCTGGAAAATAGACTTTGGAAGCGTTCATCTTCAACCTATCTTTGAAGATCGGTTTGAAGGAGATTCCTTCGGGAATATAGTGTAAAACTTCTCCATTTTTGAATATAATGAAAATGTTATTTTTATTGATGACTTCTATGTCTTTGAGTTCAACTCCTTCGAACGAGGTCAGTGTCCAGACAGAGGATTCGATGGGTTTGATTAAGAGAATCCCTTTTGTGGAAAGGGCGTAGATGGTTTCTTCTCGGATTTTAATACGAATAAAATCGGAATTTCCTATATTCGGTTTTTTGCAGAAGTCTAATCCTCCTCCTAAGTTGTCTAAACATCTCATATTTTCAAAATCAATTTCGTCTTCCCGGATCGAATATTCCTTTTTGAGGTTGGAATCCATTCGAAACAGGGTTCCATTTTCTCCGCTCACCCAGATTTTACCGGAAGAATCTTTTTCCATGGAAAAGTAGTGGGAGGGTCTGAAAAAATCGATGGTCTTTTTAGCGATTCCTTCTCCGATCACGAAAAGAAGAGGACCTATCGCCAAAACGAAAAAATAAAACACGAATTTTTGAAAGAGGGATCTGTTGGAACGGATCTTCCAAATTCCGTTGAACGCGTTTTCCAAAGAACGTAAAACTGCGGTCGCTGAGAATACCAAAATCACAAATCCGATGGCCCCGATCTGAGTTGCAGTATCGATCAGTTCTCCGATCGTTTCGAGATACGTGTTTATATCCACGTTGATATTACTTTGTAAAATGAAGGTGTTGATTGTGTCGAAAATTTCCTCTTTTCGATTTTCCAAACCGGAAGTGATTGTGATCAACGATAACGCAACCGTGAGCATTGGAATCAAAGATACGATTGTCGTATAAGAAATTCCGGAGGCTTGCATGAGACAATCATCCTTGATAAAGCGATACGCGGAACCTACGATGATCCGGATGAATAGAACAAAAATTTTTAGAAAACCTTTTTTGGGAATCTTATCAGAATCGGCCAACCAACCCGGTTTAAATAGATGTAACATTGTTCATTCCGCCTTGAAGCTGTACAGAACCATGGACGAAGTCAAAGGCCTGCCTTGATTTTTGAGTTTGCTTTTCCAATGGTAAACACTGATTCGAATCCATTTCCAATAATCTTTCCAGGAGCGGAAACTTCCTCTTGACTTAAGTAACTTTGCGAGGAGCGAAAAATCAACTCCGAGATAAATGATGTGATCTCTAAAACCCGAGCGATCAAGAATTTTTTTCAGATTCGATTCCGAATAATAATAAAAATGCCCCGGAAGATAATAGTGGTAGTTTGCCCCCGCATCAATCGCTTGCATGCCTTCGAAGTTTGCGGTTTGTAGAAGTAGCAATCCTCCCGGTTTAAGAATTCGGCAAAGTTTTTGAAAAACGCGGTCCGGTTGCGAGAGATGTTCGATCACCTCTACGAGAGTGATCACGTCGAAAAAATTTTCGGGAAGATCTACGTCTAAAAATTCTCCCTGATATACTTTGAATCCTCTGGATTTTGCGGCTTCGGCGGAGTAAGAAGAAATTTCCACACCGGTGACTTCAAAACCGGCTTCTTTTGCACAATTCAGGAAACCTCCGAAGGAACAACCAATATCTAAGAATTTTCCTTTCGGTTTGAATTTTTGGATGTTTTTAATCCGGGCTTTCCAAACGTATCGGTCGAATTTTTCGGTTTGTCTTTCGTCTCGATATGAAAAGTTCGCATTGCCGGAGTAATATTTTTCCGTATAGAGTTCGGAAGGTTTTGGTCTTGGGTGTTGGGTTCTGAGTCCGCAGGTAGAGCAGATATAAATTGGAATATTATAATTTTTAAATGTGGAGTAATATAAGAATTTCCAGTCGTTTTTTTGACAGCAAGGACAAATTTCGTTTAGAGTTTCGCCAAAAAGATCCAATGACAAATCCTTTCTTCCAATTTTCCCAAAGGAGTTCTTTCTGTATAACCGAAATTGGTATGGGAAAAATCCTTTAAATCTTCTTTCAATTCTTCTAATGTATAAAAACGGGAGTAAGCCCCTTTTAAGTCCGTGGCTCCGATCACAGTTCCCTGCGCCTGAAGATGTGTATCCCCGACTGCTCGCACCGACCCAGCTAGATATCCTCCTTTCTTGAGAATTCTGATTTTTTCTTTTAGAATTTCTTGAGTGGATTTTGTGGAATTATAGTGCAATACTCCCCAACTTACGATCACGTCGAAAAAATTCTTTTCAAAAGGTAACGGAGAATTATCGCCTAACAAAGCTTTGACGAAAGGATACGTTTCTCGAATTGTTTTTACGGAATTTTCCGTATAGTCCATCGCATAAACTTGATAACCGAATTCGTTTAATAAAACGCAGTGTCTTCCTGAACCGGCTCCGAAATCCAAGGCTTTCCGTTCCGTTTGTTTATCGGAATAACCGGCTCCGATTTTCGAAAGCATTCTGACTAGATTTTCATCGGGATAACCTAACCTGGATTTGGTTCTTGTGTAATGTAGATTCCAGGCGGATCGGGAAGAAGGTTCAGACGGATTCAAATTTACCTTCCAGTCTTTGCAGAACGGACTCCTTCCAATTTTCCAAAGTCTGATCGTTTTGATCGGGGCCTAAAATCCCGACACTTCGAGTTCTTATTGCGTTTCCTTCCGACGTTCTTAAAATTTCTCCATGTTGTTTCAACTTACGATCGAAGATGATTTTTTCTTTTCCTTTTATAAAAAATTCGGAATGTTCGATAAATTTGGATTTTCCTTCGGGAGGCGCGGAGAAAAAAATCCCCGCATATTTTTTAGGGATTTTCGAATAGTTCAAAAATGGTTCGATTTTTTCTCCTGTCAAAAGTTTTACTAAATTCTCGAAATAAGAAGAACCGAAGTAACTCGGGATCAGAGCGTCCGCTAAAAATTCTCCTCCAACTTCGGGGACCGCTTCGATCAGATAGATTTCTCCTTGTGGATTGATCCTGAATTCGGCAACGAACGGGCAGTTGTTCATCTTAGTTGCCACGGCCAGAGCCCTGCAGTTGAGAAGAATTTCTCCAATTAATTCGGAATGTAAAAAAGGAAGAGTATGAGCAATTTCTAAATAAGGCGCGTACTTCGTCACATCCTTGTGAGAAATGGACGCCGGAAAAAACTTTCCGTTTTGAATCAATCCACAGACGGTGATTTCAAAGCCCGGAATATATTCTTCTGCGATCCATTCTTCCTTAGCCATATTCGTTTTCTTTTTGGATAAGGAAGCCCTTGTACGAGAGTTTTTTTTCTTGGATTTAAGAAAGGATTCCCATTCTTCCTGATCGTAAAAGGTCCTGATTCCTTCTTTACCGCTTCCTTGAGAAGGTTTATATACGAAGGGAAATTGATTCTTTAAGGTACTTATATCATAATTTTCCGGAGTTAAAATTCCTATCTTCTTTGCGGTTTCTTTGAGCAGATTCTTATCCGAACAGATCTCTACACTTTTAAGACTAGCATAACGTAGTTTTAATTTGTCGGCTATGTAGGAAGCGGTATAAGTAGCTTTTCCGTAGGAGCGAGTCCCGACTCCGAGAATTTTTCCCTGAAGAGGAATTTCAGAAATCGTTTTTAGAATTTTACGATATTCGGTGACTGATTCCATGATCCTGAGAGAGGACATGCTCAAACCAGGTGCGCGGTTGTTTCTGTCCACGGCGATCACCGAGTAACCGAGCCCGATTGCAGCGGAGATTAAGGGGACTTGATTGGGTCCGGCCCCGATGGAAAGGAAATATCCCTTTTCTTTCATCATCCGTAGATTTCTTTTTACACGCAAGAAAGTCAAAGGATTTTTACGAGCCGTATGACTCGATTCTGTGCTTAGCGAAAAGCGGATCGGTGAAGGTTCGTTTTTATTTCCGAATTTTTTCCTCGTAAGAATAATCTTGATTTCGTCCTGATGAACGTAAACCACAACGGATTTCTGCGCAAGTTTTGAAACTCCATCGACTTCGATTCTTAGAAGTAATTTACGTGTAATCGACCAGTCTGAAGGGACCTGAGGCATGATCGTTCGAAACTGTCTATGCGCTTATATAGTTGACGAAGATTTGAGACGTTCCGTTGTCTTCGATTTTTGTGAATGAATCCGAGTGGGGATTGGGGATTTTTCCCAGACTTTGATTTCCACCGATCCTTGTGGAAATTAATTTGGGCTCATTTCATTTTCGTAATTTTGCAGAGTTTCCTGGATACGTCTTTGACTGAGGGAAACTGGATCGGGTCTCCGGGAAGAATTCAATGTGTAGATAAAGGGAACAATTCCTTACGAAATGCGTTCGTATAAAATTCGAACTCCTCCTGCCTTTTCCCCATTCGGTCTGAGGTTCTGAGAAAAAAGAACGAGTTTGTCGTTCCCGTTCCTTTCGACACTGGTTTGCCAACCCCAGCGCGTTTCCGGAGTTTCACCTCCGTAGTGTCCTGTGAACGACCATTCTTTGGATCCTGGATTTCCTTCGGAGAATAGAATTCCGGTTCCCATTCCGAAACTTTCAATCCAGGCGGACTCGTATCTTTGTTTGTCGATATGATATCCGTAGATTGCGATTCCTTCCAAAGGTTCTCCTCCGTAACTTCCCTTGTATTCGTGAAGAAGAAATCTTCCACCTAATATAAGTTTCATGTTTCCGAAGATCGGAGATTCGTCGGCGACCTTTCCTTCTTCGAACATCATCTGTGCCACACCTTTCCAGTTTCCGACAAGTAGCTCCAGTTCTTTATGAATTCCTTCCCGTTTGCTTTGTTCGAATTTTTCTTTGCTCATAAAGGAGAATACTGAAATTCGATGGGTAAAACAAGTCAAGACGGATTTTTCTGAAATGAGATTTGACCGTTATGCAAAGAAGTTCGTAGGTTCAGATCCGACTCAGTTCAATTTTACGATCTATATTTTGAAACGTACAATTCTTCAACGTTTTCGAAGTTAGAGTTATCCGAATTTCATGAACGGTTCAAGGAATACTGTTTATCCGGAAATTGCCGCGAGTCCGCTCTTTGAATAGTTTTCAAATTCTTTTGGCTAATCTATTTTCGTTTTCTTCATCAAAAAGAGTTTATCAGTTTTTTATAATTGGTTACTTCGATGAACGGACTAAGACAAAATGGCGCCCCTTCTGGGCTTGAAAACCGTGGGTTAGATGCAAGCATATACCACAAAACAAGAAAACCAACAGAAGGAACGTAATGAAAAGAAAAATATATGTAGGAATGGATGTCCACAAAGAAACGATTAGAATTGCGTGTTTAACGAACAATACAAAGGAAATAGTAAAAGAACAGCAGATAAAACATAATGAGGTTCAGATCAAAAAGTTCGTCAATAAACTAAAATCAGAATGGAACGAGATACATAGTTGTTACGAGGCGGGAGTAACGGGTTATCCACTTTACAGATATCTAAAGTCTTTGGGAGTGAATTGTATCCTTGTAGCACCCGGAAAGATACCAAGACAAAGTTCGGATAAGATCAAAACCGATAAAAGAGATGCGATCAAATTAGCAAAATTATTACGAAGTGGAGAATTAGAATCGATTCATGTACCGAGTGAAGAGGACGAAGCGGTAAGGGATTATTTGAGATCCCGTGACAGCCTTCGTTTGGATTTAGGAAGGAATCGTCAGAGGTTGATGAAATTCTTATTAAGAAAGGGTATAACTTACTCAGCAACAAAGTATTGGACAGTCAGTCATAACAAATGGTTGAACAATCTACAGTTTAACAATGAGATCCTTCAAGAGACATTTAACGACTATTATAGTCGGGTAAGAGTTCAAGAAGAGAATTTAAAAGCGATGGATAAGAGAATACAAGAGATAGCGGAAAGTGAACCGTATCGAGAGAAAGTGGGAATATTAAGATGTTTCCGAGGAGTGGATTATCTAACCGCAATGTTTTTACTTTGTGAGGTTTGTGACTTCAAACGATTCAAAACAGCCGGTTCGTTCATGAGTTTTTTAGGACTTGTTCCGGGAGAATATTCCAGCGGTTCCAAAAGAAAACAAACAGGGATAACAAAAACTGGAAGTCCCAGACTTCGAAGGATTTTGACAGAAGCAGCTTGGCAACATCGTTTCCCTGGAACGGGAAGTAAGATTGTAACCGCACGTAGATCGGGACAACCTGCGTTAGTTGTTGCTTTGGCGGAAAAAGCATCTCTCAGATTACACAAGAAGTTTCGTAATCTACAGCAAAGAGGAAAAACTCCTCAGGTAATGATAACGGCAGTTTCAAGAGAGTTATCCGGATTTCTTTGGGCGGCGATGAATCTGGTTGCATAGAGTTAGAGTAATGTTTCATCCAATAATTGAATTCGTTAGAGAAGATGTACGATAAAGGAGGAATACTTGTTGGCTCAGTGTTGAAGCAAATTTGAATTTCAAATTTGACCTTCGTTTTAAGACTAAGAACAGCTCCCGATGTATAGATTATCCTGCGGTATCCAACCCGCGAATATCAGTCTGATCAATCGTCGCGAATGCTTTTCTCTAACGAGTTAAATTATTGGGTGATTAAAAAAAATGCGAAAAAATATTTACGGCTCCGGATGGGGGCGCCATATCAGAGCTTGTCCCAAAACCTATTTCCAGGACATTCTAATTAAAATGATAGCAAATGCGATTTGGAATAATGCCTTATAATTTTCAAATTTGAATTCCCAACAAGTTTTTATGGCTCTAAATGCATTAAACCAAGCAAAAGTACGTTCGACTGTCCATCTAAAAGGATTTAGCGGAGCAATCCATTCAGGATTTCTCGCATTCTTTTTATTTGGAATTCGATATTGAATATTCTTCTTTTTTAAATTGTTCTTAATCGTTTTGTTAGAGTAAGCCTTATCTAAAGAAAGGATTTCTGGTTTAAGCAATTTTTTGTTTCTAAATACTTTGAACTTTTCTAAAGTAGGAAAAAGTAATTTAGAATCGTGAGTTCCTGCCGAAGCGATTACAAAAGCTACAGGTGCTCCACGCCGATCGATGAGAATATGCCTTTTAAGGCCTCTTTTGCCGCGATCCGTCGGGTTTGGACCCGTGAAAGCCCCCCTTTGGGAGCTCTTGCGAAGCTACCATCAGATGCCATTCTTTTAGTTCTAATTTTAACAGTGCGCTCATAAAGTTTTAATGCTTCTTTTTCAATTTTATCAAAAACTCCGCTGGCTACCCATTCCTGAAATCTTCTATGTAACGTTGATTTTGAACCGAACATCGGAGGTATATATCTCCATTGAATTCCTGTTCTTACCCTGTAAAATATTGCGGCCATCGCCACTCTATCATCAAGCCGAGGACGACCTCCTTTCTTGGAGTTTGTTTTACGCTTTGGTAGCAAGGGATGAAGGCGTTTCCAAATCTCTTCAGGGATATCTAAATGACCTAAATCTGATTTCATATGTCATATCTATTTCCTGAGACTACAAGTACAAGGAGGTTTTGGGACAAGCTCTAAGGAAGTAACAAGGACTTTAAAAGTGTTACCCATGTCTCCGGTCTAAACTGTTACCTATGTTCCAGGATGTACATAGTGAAATGCGGGTTCGTTAGGTGCTGGACGCGGTGGGAACGGTCGTTCTGATGGAAGACGGAAAAAAGACCATACGTACTTTACGAGCCGAAGAAAGCTTGAGGTGATGTTCTTACGTCCTGCATGGAAAAAGGTTTAGAGATTAGCTGCGACAGACTTGTCGAAATGTTGGCTTTGATCTAAAAAACAGAATTTTCTAATTCTTTTTAGAAATAAACAAATTATACGGAAGAATTCGATTTTAATTTGAAAAATCCATTCAGATCGGTTTTGACATTCCAAAAAGAAATTTAGAAAACTACAAATTTCTAGATATAAATGAGTAAACTAATTCACCTAACTTTTATTAAGTGAATTAGTTCTAAATTGTGAAAATTCTATCCTATCGTCTTACCTCATTGACAGTCCACAAGAGCCCATGGATAACCGCAGATATTTGCGAGTTGGTCCATTCCCACGGCGCGATACAAGTTGTTTACTTCATCCTTTGAGATGAGTCCTTTCTGCACGAGTCTCCATCCGAGAGACTGAGGAGAAAACGGACTTTTGATGGAAAGATACGCATCCGTAAACCCGGGACTTCCATTTTGTGGAAGAGGAGAACCGTCGTGCATCTCGCCCAAAGTAACCAGCAAATCTTTCAAACTCACTCGAGAGTTTTTAGGATGAACCACGTCTCCGTAAGAAACCCACTTGAAATTAGCCGGTCCTCCGTCCAAAATTTCTCCTAGCAGCTTCATCTGGTCATAGCGGTATTGGACTTGATTCAATTGAGATGCGATTTCCGGATTGGTTGCGTGATAACTATCAATATGGAATGGAGGCGTTTGTAATAGATAGTGTACAAAACCGTCGTAACGAGCTTCATTGTTCGAGTTCGTTTTACGATCCGTAAAATTGGAATTGAGGCTTTGAATCGCCTGCAATCGAGACATCCAGTCAGGTGAATTTTCCAGAATTCCTCTGACTGACATTTCCCGCCGAAACCTTTGAAAATCGGAATACTTCTGATCTACAATCGGATTTAGCTTCCAACCATCTTTATATGTGCCGATATAAAACGGAATACCTGGGCCTAATTTCCAAGCCCCTTGGTTGCCACTGATCAAATATCTACCGATGGAATCCACAATACCTTCTCCGAATGCTGTTCCCATATCCTGGTATTGATTGGAATTGTGAATTTGACCATAGTATATTTGATTTTGGTCTATATATTGTCCGGCCCAGTTTCTAATGACACCCTGTAGCAACCAGGGAGCTACGGTGAATGTCACTGTATGTCCGAACTCATGGCCTAACGAACTGTCAACCGGATAAATAGTTGGAAGGTTATCTCCATTCGGTGCACTGAAATATAAATTTCCAGCCGACCCTCCCGAACCGTATGTACTGATAAAGTTGGCCGTGTAACAACGAATACAGTTTCGAGTCGGATCGTTTTGAAACATATCAAACTGGATCTTATCCACCGATTCGTTTTTCAATCGATTGTGGAGTTCCACCAGACCTTGCCAATTCGAAAGGGTTGCTCGCAGGCTGTTTGTCATATTTGCAGGAATGAAGTTCAAAATATTCACTATTCCCAAATCGAAAGTTCTTATTGTAGCATTCCAGTATGGATTCAAAGGCAACACTACTTCGAAATAAGGTTCCACCTGGTCTTTGTGTGTATTTGGATCCACAAAGAAAGTTTGGAAGAATTTACTCTGGTCATAGGGCAAGTAATTGAGAGCAGAGATCGCCGTTTTCTCCCAAAGACTACGGATGGTTCCGATCGAATTGTTATATGCAAGATTTGTTTTGTAATCTAGCACGAGAGTGATGCGAACTTTATCCGGAGCGGGGTTTGACTTAAGACAGTTGTTGACCTGTCCACTTACATTTCCGTCCAAGTCGCTTTGCAAATTGGAGATATAACATCCCACAGGATTTGTTTGGGAACTGTTGAAGAAATTCAAATGGACCTGTCCCGGAACGGGTCTGTAACTTCCGGGACTCGGAACATCACTAGAAATTGCAGCTCCGCTTACAGGATCAAAGTGGCGTTTGAACTCGTGGCATTGTTTCCAAGGAATCGTAAAAAAAGAATTTGAATGGTGACATTGCTCATCTTCCAAAAAACCGATTTTTGCTTTGAGTGTGATCGGTTTTTCCTGAACACACAAAACACCCATTTCCACAGTGGCTTGTGGGTCTTCTGGATCTTCCGTTGAAGTCCATTGACAAGGGATCGAACCTGCGGAAATGGAAGATGCGTTTTTGTGATTCGCATATCCTATGGATCCACGGATGGACGAATTTCCGCTCGTCCAGGGCTGGGATGCGGAGGAACAAAGTTGTGTGGAAGTGGCGGTTTTCCAATTCGACTGAAGCCCGGTCCAAATTCCGAAATCATAGATGGAAAAAACATCAGTAAACGAATATGTTAGACTTCCATTCGAAAAGTCGAACAACCCTGCGTCGTTGGTAGTGAACACAAGATTTCCATCGGCTTTGTAATAAGACGTATTCTTTTCAAATACCCAATCCTTTTGTCCAGCCGAAGAAGTCGCCCCCACCGTGGTAGCGACACGATTGGTTCCATCCACAAGCATCGCCTTATAAGACCCGGTTCCGGTTAAACTCGTCGGAATATGAGAATTACAATATGCATCCGCGCCTGCAATTCCTCCAAAATTTCCATTATGAGATAGAGGCGGAACGGAAGCATTGTTCGTATAACTGGAAACAAACACATACAATCCACTGGAAGGAATCAAACTCTGGTTCGATGAATGAGAGTGTATAAGATTCAAAAAGGAATCTTTTATACTTCCCATAGAGATAGTCCCTATTGTAGGATTGGAATTTTCTCCACTGCATCCGATCAGCAAAACCGTAATCCATATAAAAAAGATGGAATATACTTTTTCATATCGAGAACTTCGGTTTTGTTTTTGAAACGGTTTGCGGGATCTACTCATCCCACCCGCGCTTGAGGCAGATTGGCTGCATATCAATGCAACGATTCGATCCATTCTTAACTTTAAAATCCTCATTCCTTTGGAAATCAAAGGAATGATAGACTTTCTTTTTGATTCTAACATTAAATTCTCCTAATTCTTAACAAGGTTAAGAAGGGATAGAGTAACATACTCTCCGGACATTTTAGGGATTGGGTTTCAGGGTTTCGGAATGAAATATTTTGTTTTTTAACGTGGGTTAGGCGTAAGGTGGAAAAAAGAAAATATCTTGTACTCAAAACGCCAGATCACGTATTGAACCGACTTCCACCAAATATGGATCTGACATCAATATTTTGTGCAATAGACAATTATTGTACAAAACGAAAAATAAACTCGAACCTGAAAATACTTTCGAATTGTCTTCGAAAAAGAAATCGGAAATTTGAGTGAGGTTGCAACGATCGTAACTTATTTTCTATCCAACACTTGTATGGGAAAATGTTCCGGAATATCCTTCATTGATTCTACGATTCTTTGGAGTATGCGATAACAGAAGAATTCATCCAAGCCCCAGTTTTTTCCGTAAGAAAAAACTGGGGCTTGGATAGAAGCGAGACGCTTTAGTTGCCAGTTGACCCTTTGGTAAAGTAAAATGAAGTTTTAGAACACGCTGTAAAATATTTAAAGACATTACACAAAGAAGGAACTCAAGCACAGGTTGGTTTTAAATTGCATTTAATCGTGAATGATCGTGGTGAAATAGTATTTATTTATGGTACTTCTGGAAACGTCGACGACAGGAATTTGAAAGTGATTTTTCCACTTGTTAAAAATATTTACGATAAACTTTCGGAGATAAGGATTACATCAGTCAATCTCTATTTGAAAGCCTTTATGAAACGGGGATTCAGCTTATTACAAAACTTAAAAAGAATATGAAGAATAAATTAATGTCTTTAGTCGACAAGATTCTTCTAAGAAAAAGGGCTATCATTGAATCGGTGAATGATGAACTTAAAAATATCTGCCAAATTCAACATATATACATCAGAGTTTTTCAATTGGGCTGTTAACTTACTAAGTGGTTAAGTTGCATTTTCATTCTTTCCAAAAAAACTTCTTTGAATTTGAGATCAAAAGACAATTTTAAATCTTTCATTAGTCCGAACTCACGTTAAATATTTCGCATTCATTCAATCATTAAAGATTCATCTAGAATACATTGAAAATCACGAGAATATAAAAACTCCACGAGAAAGTTTTTGCGAAACGTTATCGGGACGAAGGATGGTAGCATATCCTAAAATTGAATTTTACCGGACCAAAGATAAGACGCTCAATACTTCGTTTTGTAGGTTTGATCCCGGTTCTGGTATTTCTTACAACATAGATTGGAAATTATGATAAAATCGTTAGGGTTTTTGAAATAGAAAAAGGGATGCTTTAAAGGAATCCTGTAAATCGAACTCTTCACTAGAGTTGCCTATCCGTTTTTTTTAAGTTTTGTCGAGAGATTTGCCATGTAGAGCTTTCCTCGGAAACAACGGACTCGCTTTTAAAACTATTTTTCCGTTTTATTGAATTTCAAATTCCACATTAACTTTCGTTTGAATCGTTCTTTCCCCGATAGAAATGGGTGAATGATCGGAGCTAACCTTTCCCATTAAGTAAACAACCTGAGGGGCAAGCATCGAATCTGACTCGACTACTTTAAGTGCAGTTACGTTTGTTTTTCCAATCGACTTCGCAAATACGAGCGCTTTGTTTTTCGCATCCTCGTACGCCGCTGTAAGGGCTTCCTTTTCCTGTTTTTTGGTGGAACCCGCTTTGAATTCGATGCCGCTTACGTTATTGATTCCAAGTTTTTGAACTTCCAACAATAAGTCCTTATAGAATTTGAGATCCCTGAGTTTGAGAAGAATTCCTGAAGAGGAGAGATAAGGTCTTTGTTTTCCCTCTTGTAGATATTGTCTTTGCAGAGTGTAATCGGTGCTATAAATGTCCTTGGTTGCGATCTTGAATCCTTTGGCCTAACGTTAGTCGTTCTTTCTAGATTATTTTTCCTGGGCCACTTTTGGGTCCGGATCTTCCACTTCCACGGAGAAATTCATTTGCACGTAGTCGGTTTCCACAACCGCGGAGCCGCTTCCGAAAACGGTAATCGTTTGTCTGTTTTCTGTTTGTTTGATTTCGGATTGGATTCCCAAAAGCGGAATCGTAAAAAGGAGTAGGGCGGGAAGTTTGTTCATAATATTTCCTGAATATTCTTAATATAACGTAAATTTTGTGTAACCGATACGATTGTGGCAGAAATTCCGAAGGAATTTTCGTATAATGCGTGGTCGGCTGCCATTTTTACTATGAAATTTGCGATCGATTTTCAATCTTTTTTGGATCGAATCTGCGTTAATATATAAAATTTTATATAAAAAAGGCGGAAGAGTAAACTCGACCGCCTTTTACGATTTGGTAAAAATGGGTGTGTGGATGAATTACATCATTCCGCCCATTCCTCCCATACCGCCTCCGCCCATTCCCGCCATCGGGTTTGGAGCGTCTTTTTCCGGCTTATCGGTGATCGTGACTTCGGTGGTTAAAATCATGGAACCGATGGAAGCCGCGTTTTGTAGTGCGGAACGAACCACTTTCGCAGGGTCTACGACACCCGCAGCAACCAGATCTTCCCAAACCATGGACAGAGCGTTAAAGCCTTCGTTTCCTTTTTTAGCCTTTGCGTGTTCCACGATCACGGATCCTTCCAGACCTGCGTTGTTTGTGATCATGCGAATCGGTTCTTCTAAAGAACGGAAAATAATTTTTGCGCCCGTAGCTTCGTCACCTTCCAGTTTCAGAGCGGCAACAGCTTCTTGAGCTTTGAGAAGAGTCAAACCGCCGCCAGGAACGATCCCTTCTTCTACAGCCGCACGAGTTGCGGAAAGGGCGTCTTCCACGCGAGCTTTTTTCTCTTTCATTTCCACTTCGGTAGCCGCTCCGACGTGAATGACCGCAACACCACCCGCGAGTTTTGCGAGTCTTTCTTGGAGTTTTTCTTTGTCATATTCGGAAGTAGTATCTTCGATTTGTTTTTTAATCTGACCAATTCTTCCTTGGATTTCCTTGGTTTGACCTTTTCCTTCTATGATCGTAGTGTTTTCTTTATCTACGGTCACTTTGTTCGCACGGCCGAGCATTTGAAGAGTGGTGTTTTCGAGTTTCATACCAAGATCTTCGGAAATAACTTGTCCACCTGTCAAAATAGCGATATCTTCGAGCATCGCTTTTCTTCTGTCTCCGAAGCCTGGAGCTTTTACCGCAACACAGGAGATGGTTTTTCTGAGAGTGTTGACAACGATGGTAGCCAGTGCTTCCCCTTCCACTTCTTCAGAGATGATCACAAGAGGTTTGCCCGCTTGAGCTACTTTCTCAAGAATGTGGATGAGATCTTTCATGGAAGAGATCTTTTTGTCGTAGATCAGGATGAAAGGATCGTTCAGTGTAGCGACCATGGATTCCGCATCGGTAACCATGTATGGAGAAATGTAACCTCTGTCGAACTGCATTCCTTCTACCACATCAAGAGTGGTTTCGATGGACTTCGCTTCTTCGACAGTGATCACTCCGTCTTTACCGACTTTGTCCATCGCGTCTGCGATCAGAGTTCCGATTGTGTTGTCGTTGTTCGCCGAAATGCTGGCAACGTTTGCGATGTCTTTTTTGTTTTCGATCTTAACCGCTCTTTTTCGAATGCTTTCCACGGCTGCAGTCACCGCTTTGTCGATCCCTCTTTTAAGAGACATCGGATTTGCGCCCGCGGTTACGTTTTTCAGACCCTCGTTAATAATGGATTGGGCGAGAATGGTTGCAGTGGTAGTTCCGTCACCTGCGACGTCGTTTGTCTTTGTGGAAACTTCTTTTACCATTTGTGCGCCCATGTTTTCGAGAGCGTCTTCAAGTTCGATTTCTTTCGCAACAGTCACACCGTCTTTTGTGATGGTTGGCGCTCCGAATTTTTTATCGATTACTACGTTACGACCTTTGGGTCCGAGAGTAACTTTTACCGCGTTTGCGAGTTTGTTCACCCCTTCTAGGAGTTTACGTCTTGCTGTTTCGTTGTATTCAATATCTTTAGCCATGATTTACTCCTGATTATTTTTTAACGACGGCCAGAATATCGCTCTCACGGATGATGAGGTATTCTTTGCCTTCCGATTTGATTTCAGTTCCGGAATATTTTCCGTAAAGGACGGTATCGCCTACTTTTACTTCGAGGGGAACGAGTTTCCCGTCCTCATATTTACCGCTGCCTATTTCGACAACTTTTCCTTCTTGTGGTTTCTCTTTTGCCGTATCAGGAACGAAAATGCTACCGATCTTTTCCTCGGCTTCCTGTCTTGGTTCTACGAGGACTCTGTCACCCAGAGGTTTAATCGATGCCATAGACTAACTCCTTAAAATTATAAGATTAGCACTATATTTGTGAGAGTGCTTATTTAGTTTTTCATTAAAAAAAATCACTTCAAAAGGGTCAAGCACTTTGATACAGAGAGTGCCAAATTTGATGGAAAAGAAAATAGGGAACTTTTGAGGGGAAAGGTTTCTGGAAATTTATCTACGAATGGATATAAAGGAAGATTTTAGGGGAAGTAGATAAAAATGTGGGAATTCTCCCATTTTAAGGATCGCTTCATTCAAACAAAAACAATTTCGGTGTTCTTTTTCTCGATCGCGGATCGAAAAAAAACAAGCGCGGATGAGAATTTATACAGAGCGTGGGGATTACAATTTGAGGGTGGTAGACAGGAACAGAGTGTAAGATCTAATCTTGACTATTACATATTCCGTCTCTTTGCAAAATTGACCGTTAATTTTTGGTACCGTTTTCATACGTCCGAGTAGTAATCCGCTGAAACATCATATTGATAAATTTCTTTGAGGTGGTTGGAAATCTCAAGAGTCGTTATTCCACGTGAGTACATCAAGATGATCTTTTTATCGAATCCCGTAAAACGTGTCTGTCCCTTTTGGGATTTCTCGAGGTTTGAAACTTCCGTTTTTATCTTGAGGAACTTCCAAATGAATTGTTCTTCCGATTGTAAGTCTTGATGAATTTGTAGATTTGCTATTCAAATAGACCACGAATTCTTTTGTCTAATTCTTGATAGGGTTTTACTCTTTTTGCCATCTTTTTGTTTCAACTGATCACCAGTCTTTGGTATATTTGAAATTATGCATATATTTTCTACATGAAAATGATTCTTTTTGTATTTTACGCGCCATGCTTTTATCCTTTTTCTTTGGTACGTAAGTGTCGACTGTAATTCGGGGGAGGTTTGCTTTCTTGCTTATACCCTATACTCAGCAAGTAGATTTTGGGAACTCGTATTTCCGCTTCGTTTGAATCGTTTCTTAAAAGTTTTAGAAACCAACTTCTTTCTTGAAAAATAACATTGACGGTCTGTTTTGCGCTCACTAAAGTGACGCTGCTTAAGTTATAATTTTTATGAGAATACATCCTCTTTTTTTTATTTTCCTTTTCAATTGTGGTTTGGCTTTAACTCCGCAAATTACTACGACAATCCCTCCGCAAAAGAAGGAAACGAAAATCGAAGTAATTCGATTTAATATCCTTTATGGAGAACTTATGAATCTCATCGGGGTCAATTTAGGAATTGTTAATATGGTGGAAAATAGGATGATCGGAGCCCAAGCTGGAATCGTAAATCTTTCAAAAAAAGATTCTTACGGAGTTCAAATTTCTGCCTACAACGCAAGTGAAGCTAAGATAGTCGGGGCTCAAGCTGGAATTGTAAATACATCCGGTAATACTTATGGAGTTCAAGCTGGAATTGTAAATACATCGAGAAGAGATACATACGGCGCCCAAGTCTCTTTATATAATTCAAGTCAAAATCAAATGGTAGGCACACAAATAGGGATCGTAAATTCCTCACAAGGAAACACATACGGCGCCCAAATAGCGCTCGTGAACACAGCCAAAGATAAAGGAGCCGGCATTCAAGCAGGGCTGGTAAATTACTCAGAGGGACAATCCAATGGATTGCAAGCAGGAATCGTCAATGTAGGTTCTCAAAGAAATGGTTTTGACCTTACGGTTGGTGCGGGAAACTTTCAGACCAAAGGGATGGTGATCGGAGGTTTGAATTTATATTCGGAAGGAGTCAACGTAGGTATTATGAACGAACAAGGAAACGGTTTTAATTTAGGCGCTCTGAATATTCAAGGCAAAGGAATCAATGTAGGTATTTTAAATGGAGGTACGGGAATTCATATCGGTCTTATCAACTCAGCCGGTGAGGAAGACACGGATGAACCTACGTTAGAATTCGGTCTTTTAAACTTTTGCGGAAAAGGAATCCTTCCTGTGATGATCCTTTTTAATTATTGTAGATAAATATGAAATATAACTATTCTCTAATATTCCATTCTATTGTTTCCGTTTTAAAAATTATTTCCTCTACGATCTTATTCTTAAATTGCGGTGTGACCGGCTTCAGTGGTTCTAAATCCTATTTCAGAATTCCCGCCAGAACGGAAACGGAGGTTTTTCACACCAGTCTTTCCAAAGGTGAGGTAAAAAATTTATACGGAATCAATTTGGGTGTCGTCAATACCGTACAAGAAAACCTAATGGGGATTCAAGTTGGAGGCGCCAATGTTTCGGAAGGAAATACTTATGCAGCCACACAAGTTGCCCTTTACAATGCCGCTAATAATGCAGGTTTTGCTCTACAAGTGGGCGGATCGAACAAAGTCCAAGGTGCCGCGGGAATTCAATTAGGATTTTATAACAGTGAAAGAGGAAAAAAGGCTAAAAGATTTCAAGTTATAGGAGAAATTCGCGGGGAAAATAATTCCGAAATTGGAGTAGGAATGAACAAAGAAGAGAAAGGGATTATAGCGATTCAAGCTGGCGGAATCAATCATGCGGAAAGTAGCGCGGGAATTCAAGTAGGACTTTATAACGACGAAGAAAACGGAGTTTTTACAGTTCAGGCTGGAGGACTAAATTTTACGAAAGAAAGCGACTCTGGAATTCAATTAGGAATTTATAATGCAAAAACGGCTCCCGGTTTATACCTAACCCTAGGTGCAATCAATAGTGGTGGCGGCGGAGTTACACTCGGAGTCATCAATTTCAATGGAAGAAATGGATCCGGTCTGAATGCTGGAGTGCTCTACAATTCGGGAGGGAAGGGGATCAACGTAGGCGCCATCAATGGAGGAACCGGAGTGAATCTTGGTGTCATCAATTCTTATAGTAAAGGACTCACTGTAGGAGTTGTTAACACTAACAGTACAGGACTTAATATGGGCGCAATCAATAAAGGAATGGGGTTTAATCTCGGAATCTTGAACATCAATAACGAAGGAAAGGGATTTAATATCGGAGCACTTAATATAGGCGGAGAAGGAAATTTCCAAATCGGGGTTGTCAATATTTGTCCGAACGGAGTTTTGCCGATTACGATTCTCTTGAATTATTGTTATAAAGATTAGAATCTATGACTTTCTTTCGAAATAGTTTTTTTATACTTATCGCTGTGATCTTTCTTCCATTTTTTGTGAGTATCTTTACGATTTCTTGCATACATCAAACGAAATCCGAAGAGATGATCGATTTTTCAAAATACCTTCCTAAAAAGACGATCGAAATAGACGTAGATAAACAAGCCCAAATTGAATTTAGTTTTTTTCCGGATAAAAAAAATCAAAGTAAAAGCCAAACTCCTCTTTCTAGTATTTTATCTCCCACATTTGAGCCCAATACTTTGATCGTTCCGGCGGAAACAAAACTGATTCTTTCACTCAATTCTTATTGTTTGAAATCATCGGGAGCGGGTCCGTATCCGAACGAACCTTACAAAGTTATTTATGTAAACGAAGTTAATGAAATTCGAAGGCTTTTGAATAGCATGTGGGGACAATGTAATTCAAGGCAAGATGTACAATCGGTTGCTTGGAATATCATGAATCGGGTTCCACATAATTCGCTTCCATCTTCTCAGAAACAAATGTTAGGCTTGTCCGGAATTCTACAAGCTGTGGAAGACATCCCTATTCTTGGACTGGGGATAAAAATTGCGAAAGTTCCCGTTTCCGTTGCAAAGGATGTAGTCGTATATAGTGTCGAAAATTTCGCTTCTATAGAGGCGGAAATTATAAATCGTAAATCGGAGCATCAAATTCCTTCGAGACCGGAACCCAGCCGTCATGGTCCGTTTTTTATCGAAGTATTGAGTACACGCGGTTTTTCCGGGGTTACGATTTCAGTTTACAATTATACGACTAAACCTGCAAAATTTCAGGCGCATGAATTTCAATTACAACCGGAACGAAAAGACGTTCAGCCCTTGGCTATAGAACTTTCCAGAACGTTCGCTTGTAACTATAAAAAATTAAAACCGATCGAACAGATTCGATAATGCTCATTTAAAATCGTATTTATTTTTGTTCCTTTTTTTGAAGCTTAAAAGAATTTTAAATCCCAATAATATATTTGTTAATTATTATGATCTAAAATAGATTTTATTTCTTAAGTCGTTTTTTATAGCAACATAGTCTTGGTGTTTAGAAAATCTTTTAAGAGTAGGAATTATTAATCTTATGGTATCTTAAGTTTCTACAACAACGACCCAGGAAGTTTAACGAAAACATTTGTATTGATCGAATATGGAAAATATCATTCAAAACCGATTAACTACTAAAATCAAACGTAACTTGCGGAAGTTTGCACGCCTTGTTGGGAATAAAATCAAATGGGATTCTGGGGCAGACTCTAAAAACTTTTTATGTGTAAACTATAATAAAACAGGTTATGCGCAACACCTTTCTGAATATTTAATCTCTGTTTCATATTATAATTTATGAAATTTGAAACGATTGTAATTTTTAGAATTATGGTTTTATGTTTTAATAATGTTTTTCTAAATTTATAATTTTTTAAATATAAAGAGCCTGTCTTAAAAATCTTAAAAGAAATCGGTTATAATGATTCAGTGAGTTCGTAATAAAACATAGAAGTTTCCATAGATTACGTTCCTTTGGTAGTTTATGAGATTTCGAGCATATTTTATAACTGTTAAGTTCTCGTAGAGACTCCTGGATTCCGAGGTTTTTAAAACAGACTCAAAATATTTTTTTAACTTGTATTCACGATTTAATTCTAATTAGGAGGTTGTCAGTTGGATTGTGTAAGTGACTTGTGGATTGACCAAAAGTAATAAGGATAAAAAACGAAAGGACAAACCAAAAAATCGATCAAAAGATACTACTCGACGAGTTAATGAGCCCAGAGGAATGAATCGGATAAGACTGCTTGTTAAAGCAACTATCTGCTTGAAAGAACAATGCAAAGCCTCTTTAAGTTTTGCGTTTAACTGAATTACTACGGTACGAATCTGCTTGAATCAAACGTAAAAAGCGTCATTTGCAAGATGTACGCAAAAAAATGTTTCTTCCTTTGTTTACTTTTCCTAAGGAGACTTGAATGTTGAAATGCATATTAAAAAAAATATATTTCTGTTCTTTTGTATTTGTGACCGCATTTTTTGGAGGATGCGGAGAAGGGAAAAATTCGAATTCGTTCGGAATCTCTTCCTTAAAAAATTCAATTTTGAATTTAGTCGATTCGCACTCGAATAACTTGACCGTAGTTCCTTCCGGAGGACTTTACGTGTTCGTCACGAGTTATACGAACAGTTCTTCGGTTTCACCTCTCACTCACAATGGAAACTTCGCGGGCATTTCCGGCGCAGACGCATATTGCAATTCCCATATTCCTTCCGGTCTACCAGGAACCGGATCTTACAAGGCAATGCTTGTCGACGGAATCAATCGTGTCGCGACTACGGTCGGCTCGAATTCTTCGTCAGGTCAAAAAGACTGGGTTTTTCAAAAAAACACTTCGTATTACAGAGCAGATGGAAGGATGGTGTTTACTACGAATGATGCGGGGCTTTTTGATTTTTCTGCGGGAAATCTTAGCAACGCGTTCGCCGATTCTTTTTACGTCTGGGATTTCGGAATTTGGACTGGACTTCAATCCAATTGGAAAACGGTCCCATCTACACAACTTTGTTCTTCTGCATCGTTACCTTGGACAAGCGGAAGTGTGTCCGTTTCAGGTGGAATAGGATACGCGAATTACAACAATGGAGCTTCCATATCGGCGGGTTCTATTCCTTGTCAGTGGAAAGAAGCCCAAGATCCAAATTCTCAAGGAAGTATGGAAATGGGAATTCTTTGCGTACAAGAAAAACCGATCACATTCAAAGCAAAGATTGGTTTTTTAGAGGATGAACAGTGTCATCATCAAAACATTGGAAGTTCTCCTTTTACAATTCCTTGGAAACAGTGCCACGAGTTCAAACGTCATTTTGATCCTGCAACGGGCGTCGCGATTTCGAGTGACGTTTCCGCTCCCGGAAGTTATAGACCTTTACCCGGCCAAGTTCATTTGAATTTCTTTTCCAGCACTCAAACGAACCCTACAGGATGTTATGTTTCCAATTTGCAAAACGATTTAGATGGTAATATAGCCGTACAAGTGAACAGTTGTCTTAAGACGATTCCTACACCGGATCGAGTTCGGATTACGGTTGTTTTAGACTACAAAACCAATCTTGCATATAACAATTCCACAGGAACCATTCGCGCTCTTTGGAATAAAACCGATGTGACCGCTTTGAATTATCTCCCCTATGATCAAAGTAAATTTTTCCAAACTCTTTACGTAGACTTGGATAATCAGAGTAAGGTGGGATTGTATTTTGAAACAGTTCTTCCTTTGAGTCCTTATTGGGACGAGACGACAAAAACCTACGATCTTGCAACGGTGAATATTTTGAATTCCGTTTCCCCGAGTCTTGCAAATAGTATGCGATTGACTCTTTCCAATTGGCAAGGTGCGGTTGAATTGCACAATCGAGTCAAGTCCGAATCGATTGATAAAATCCAATTTGATATGTTTCAAAACGATCCGTCTAAAAAGTGTAATCGTTGTTATACGCTTAATTTTACCAATTCATACGCTTCAGGAGCGATTCCTGGAAATTTATACTTTTTAGGGCCGGTACTAAATGCCATTGTTATTTATCCAGTGGATAATCCCTTAAGTCACGAATTCGGACATACTCTTGCATTTTCTGCGGCACCTAATTTGTCATTGGCCGAAAACAATTGGGCTGGTCAATTTAGAGATTCAAACAATCACAACTACGCTCGGTCTCACTCCATATATCAATACCAAGATATGGTGACCGCTCTTACAGAAGGGATTGTAAATCCGATCGGAAGATATCTGATTAGTGGGAATCGAGGCACCTGGAGATACGATCCGTTTGCTCTTTATTTTGGTACCTATCAATACGGTTGGCAACTCACTCCGGTCGTAGACCAACAGTATTCCGATTTTCAAAGATTTCGATACGAAATGTGGAAGAGAGGAATTGTGGAGAATTCTCCGGAGTGGAATTCCAGATTACAGAATATCCAGGGAATCAATTCTACGTTTACGGATTACAAAACGAATTCGAATAACGAAATGCGTTATGACGCTTTTGGCCATTATTTGTTACAGGTCGCTCCGTTTCACATCGATTGTTGGAACGCGACCGGTTCGAACGCTTCCAATCTTCATTTGTTGAGTTACAAATACGATCAAATGAAATTGTTAAGCGAACTTTTGGACGGAGGTCCGGTCAGCTACAAATCGACTACGTACGGTGATGTGGTTCATCCCAAAAACACGGTGATCAGTTTAAAGGATTTATTGATCACCTTAAACGAACTCTACGACGGCTCTCCTCTTCCGGCTAACGGAACTCCTGGTTTTACCGATAAAGTTCTTTCAATCAAAAGTCCGTTTTCTCCCCAATCTTTGGGATGGAAACTGATTCAGAAAGGGCTTATTTCTAAGAGCGAAGTAGATAATTTATTTCGTGCGGTGGGGATGGACCAACTTTCGAATATATGCGGTTATCCTTGGGCCTTACCGGATTGTCAATGAGATAGAAGGTCGTTTTTAGAACAATAATTGATCGCGGGGATACAAGATTCTCGCGATCTTAGGTTTGTTGTATTTGTAGAAAAGACACGAATTTAAGAATCTCGGCTTTAAAGAATTTCTTGGCTTTCCCAAAGAGATTCCCGTAAAAATGAATTTATTTAAAAAATATAAATTTGTTGGAAATAGAGCAAATACATTAAAGAAACTGTATATAGAGTCGGTTTTGGAAGAAAATCAGTTCGATTTGTTTTAGTTCAAATGGCTTGATTTTTAAGACCGGAGTTGGTACAATCGGAGAAAAAAGAGGATGAACTATTATGACAACCGAAACTACTCCAAAAACTTATACTACTTTCAAGGAATTCTGGCCGTTTTATTTGGGAGAACATTCTCATCCGGTTAACCGCGCTCTTCATTTTATTGGTACTTCCTTTGCGATCGGTTGGATTTTGGCTGCTATTGCCAATTTCGATCCGTTTTATATTCTTGCCGGATTGTTTTCTGGTTACTTCTTTGCTTGGATTGGTCATTTTTTCGTTGAGAAAAACCGTCCTGCGACTTTCACGTACCCACTTAAATCGTTTATGGGCGACTGGGTGATGTATTTTTACATTCTCACCGGACAAATCGGTAAGGAATTGGAAAAGATCGGTAAAAAGTAAGTTCCACAGAAAGACAGTATTTGCTTGAGTTTTCTGTCGTATTTCTTTGCTTCGCAAAGAGTCGTCGCTTCGCTCTTGGTGATCCATAGAAAGACAGTATTTACTTGAGTTTTCTGTTGTATTTCTTTGCTTTGCAAAGAGTCGTCGCTTCGCTCTGACTAATTCACTCTCTACGGGTCGTGAATTAACCCCAAACAACTTCATAGATTTGAAGTGGTTCTTCTTTTCCTTTGACTTTGACACGGGGCATACGATTGAGAATATATTTCCCACCTAACAACTCCATGGTTTCTTTCGAAATGAGAAAATGTTTTTTTAAAACTTTACATAGGGATTCGATGCGGGAAGCGGTGTTGACTGCGTCGCCGATGACCGAATATTCTCTGTGGAGATCGCTTCCTATGTTTCCTGCAAAAACTTCTCCCGTATGAATTCCTATACCGATAGAAATCGGAGCTTTTCCTTCCGATTTTCGAAGCAAGTTCCATTCGGCGAGACGTTTCTGCATAATGACTCCGCAACCAACCGCATTTCTTGCGTCTACTTCCGCCGAAGGAGAAGGATGAGGTGTGCCAAATGTCGCCATCACGGCATCGCCGATATATTTGTCCAAGGTTCCGTTGTTTTCAAAGACGCATTCCGTCATTATTTTGCGAAATTCCGATAGAAGTTCGCCGAGTTCTTTCGGATCCATGTTCTCAGACATTGAGGTAAAGTTGCGAATGTCTAAAAAAAGGATACTTACAATTTGTCGGTTTCCGTTTTGAAAAGTTTCCGGATTTTCCACCATTTCGTTTACGATCTTAGGTGAAAAGTATCTGGAGAGCTCGGTCTTTTGACCTTCTACAATTCCGATTCGTTTTACCATTGAGATTGTCCGGAAAATTCCCATGGAAATCATCATCGCAAAACAAAAATACAAACCTGGCTTGCCCGCGACTATATCTTCGATCAAAATGTTCGGACCGTTGACGTAACTTCCCCAATCTTTTGTGTAGATAAGCTGACCTTGAGAAGCCGCAACCCATAAAATCGAATAATAGATCAAATAAAAGAGAAATAGCCCAATGAAAACGAAACGGATTTTAAATTGCAAAAGGGAATAGATGATTGGGAATAGAAAAAAAAGATTAATCGGATTCTTAAGAGCGAAACCTAAGTCCACATTCTTTGTCGTGAAAGTGTAAAAAAGCAAAACTCCGAGTATAAGAAGGTATTCAGTAAACAAAGTTATGTAGTTGAAAACGCTTATGACGGAAAGTGGAGAAACTCGAATGACGATCGTATGCACGAATGTTAAAGAAAGATAGATCAAAAATGCGATGAGGTTGAATTTGTGGTTTCCATTGTTGACGTTGACGACGATCTGAACCAGAAAAAATAAAGCGATTAGATAACGGAAGTAATTTGTGATAATAATTCCGCTTCTTTCTTCTTTTTTGAGGACTTCCAAAACGGAATCCGGCATGGACTTTCTATCCAATGTACGAAGCGCTTTTTTGATTGATAGGAGTATGTTCACAAAGTTCAAGATAGAAACTTCCGGGTTCGAGATCAATTCTTTCCGAGAAGAGAAATTGATTTTAAAAAAAATTCTTTCATAAAAAAGGAAGAAATTCATTCTTTTGCATTTTGTAGGAGAAGAGGTAGTTATGGCTCAGAAATTAGCGTTAGTCGCAGGCGCGACTGGCCTGATCGGAAAATATCTTTTGGAAGAATTATCCACTTCCGCCGAATACCAAAAAGTATATGCGCTCGTACGCAGACCGGGCAGTGTAGCCGGAGTCGAAGAAATCGTTTCCGACTATGACGCGTTAGTTGCTTCACTTTTTCCTCAAGGAATTACGGATGTATTTTGCAGTTTGGGAACCACGATTTCCAAAGCGGGAAGTCAGGAGAATTTCAAAAAAGTGGATTATGAATACGTTTTGAAATTTGCTAAACTCGTAAAAGAAATAGGAGCTAAATCTTTTTTCGTAGTGAGTGCTTTGGGAGCTAACCCAGACTCATTAGTATTTTATAATCGAGTAAAGGGAGAAATGGAAAGGGATCTGAAAAATATCGATTTTTCTTTTCTTGGGATCTTTAGACCTTCTTTATTGGAGGGAGAAAGAGAGGAGGTTCGTCCCGGCGAAACACTGGGGCAATTTTTTGCGAAGATTGTAAATCCATTTCTTTTAGGAGGAATTCGAAAGTATAGATCGATTCATGGAAGAACTGTCGCTAAAGCGATGATCCGTATCGCAAAAAAGGAAGCGACTGGAGTTCGTATTTTAGAGTCGGATCAAATTGCAATTGTAGGCGAAAATTGACTTTGTTTTTGTATGCACGAATTGTAAACGTGTTTTACGTTTTGTATGACAAAGTTATGTTTCATTGAATCGTAAGAATTTTCAAGTTGAGAACTTCTTTCGCTTTATTCCATAACTCTGTCCACTTTTGAGAGAACTTCCAATTGAAGCGGATTTTCAATTGCAGATAACTTAGAATTTACCACTGACCGTAAACAAAAATTGTCTTGGAGGACCCGGGGGGTTGGATTCGGAATGGACGATACAAAATATCTCTTATTCGATATGTTAGTACAGTTAATCTGAAAATAATAGTAACCGTATTTATAATAAACAGACGCATCGTATAATCCCTAAGGCGGGACAAAGAAAGAATTCGCATTATTCGCAGTTATGGAATCCACATAACGTCCACCTAATCCAAATCCAAAACCGGAAGAGAACGTATAAGTGGTCCAAAAATTTGCTGTATTTCTGGGAACATTGATCGGTCGATTTCCATTATAATCCCTTGTAACATAACGTTTATCTGCAATTCGGAGAATCGACCAAAATAAAAGGCATTGAGGTAAGAACTCCGTTTGATTTCAATTCCCGGTCTTTGAGATAGAAACCGCAAACGGAAACGTAACTTCCTACTTGGATGCTGGAGATTAAGGAAGTTGAATCTGAATCCAAAGCAACCGGCTTACCGGAAAAGTAGACCAAAAACCGAATCGAATTTCCTTTATACAAAATCTCTGAAACCGTTCCGGAAATTTGGATTGTTTTTCCGAAAGCGGCGGAAGGGTTGGAAACAAGTTCATAACCACTGACTTTGGGGGAAGATGAATTAGCATTCTTTTTTGCTATGATGGAGGATTCGAGTAACAATAAAAATACGAAGGTGATAAAAAGTAATCTTATTACGAAATTCATGATTTCTCCGAAATTATGGATTGGCCTCTATTGCATCGTCTGGAATGCCGGGGGTTTTGATTCCACTTGACCTACTGAGCCATTTATTTGTAATCATTGCACGTCTATCTGCGGGAAAAAGAGTTAAGAGATAAGTAGTGATCGTTGGTCTCCCGTCGTCTTCTGCGTCTTTGTCCATCTGAATAAAAACGTCGATGATGTCTCCATCAGGCCAGTTTGTGAGCATGCCGACCGCGGACTCAGGGGGCATATTTCCTACTTTGTCCGCGAGAACCTTTACGAGTTTTTGACGACTATTTTTTTCCGAGTCGGCCGATTTCATCTCTTTTTCTTTTGTGATGAGGCCCTGACGCATCTCCTCAAGCTTTTCCATTTCTGCTTCGAGCTTTCCTTTTTCGGCCAGAAGCTCCGTCTTTCTTTTTTCCAGCTCGTCTAATTCTTCCGCAAATCTTTCCTGAGCTTTGGCGAATTCCAATTTTTGGAGTTCCGTCGGAGATTCGTTATCCTGGTTTACGAGAGCGGGCTCTTTGCGAAGAAAGGGAAGAAGCTCCGCAGCGTTGATGATTTGGAAATAATCAAAAACAAAAAAGCCGATTCCCAATAAAAATAGGATGAGAAGAATGAGATATGTAGCTCTTGCCTTATCGCTTAAAGATGCCATACTAAACCTTTAGATCGATTCGATTTCCGTTGATCTTATTTTCTAATAGTTCCGCTTTCTTTTGAAAATCGGAGATTTTCTTTTGAAGACTGAGAATGGAATCCGTCGTTTGCGGAGAATTTTCGGTAGTGACGTTTAGGATTTTCTGAAACAGGGATTCATCTTTTATATTTGTCGTAGAGTTTTTTGATTTCTGAAGCTCCCGATTCGTCGTTTTCGGTTCTTGAGCTCGTATCGTACGTAAAGATTCTCGGAGCCGGTTCAGGTTCAGAGGATTCATAGTTTTTTCTCCATTGGATGGATTTAAGTTGATTGTAATGTTCTTCGAGTTCGAACTTTTCTCTCTTGAAGTATAACTTTTTGTAAGCCTTGTATTGGTTCTCTTTGAGGATTTCCAAAATTTTACGATCTTTTTGAGCCAGAATCAACTCGGCTCTTTTTGCGTCGAGTTCCGGTTTTTTATCTTTGATATCGGATTCTAAGTTTTCGTTCTGGGTGATGAGAGAACGAATATAACCCTGATGAAGTTGGTAATCTCTTAAAGAAGCTCCGTGGAGAGAGGCGGAATCTCCAGTTAGAAATTCTATTTGTCTTTCGTTTTCTCGAATAGAATTGCGGATCTGATTGATTTCTCCCGCTACGAGGGAGAAACTTTTAAGTTTTTCATCTTCTTTTTTCTTACGAAGATTTAAAACGGGTTCCAGATTGAATTGAAATCGTTTCAAGAATTAGAACTCCTCTTTTTCTTGCTCATCATCTTCGAGTATCTCTTTCAATCCCTGCACCGCTTGAGAATAGGTGCTTCGCTCCTGAATTTTCTGTTTCAGATAACGATCGATCTTATCTTTTTTACGAATTGCAAGATCAACTCTCGGATCGGAACCGGAAACATACGCGTTCAAACGGATCAATTCTTCCGCTGAGTTATAAACGCTGATGAGTTCTCGGATCATCCCTGCTCTTAGGTTCTGATTTTCCGGAGCGATTCTTGCCATCACTCTTGAAAGGGAAGCGGGAACATCTACCGCGGGATAATGGTTTTTTTCCGCGAGTTTTCTGTTTAGGATGATATGTCCGTCTATATAACCTCGAACAGCGTCTGCAATCGGATCCTCCATTTCGTCTGCTTCTGTCAGAACTGTATAAAATCCAGTGATCGTTCCGCCTGATTTGGAGGTTCCTGAACGTTCCACAAGTTTTGCTAATTTAGAAAAAACTGATGAACTAAAACCTCTCGTGATCGGAGGTTCGTGGTTGGAAGCGGAGATTTCCCGGTTGGCTTGAGCGAATCTAGTTAAGGAATCCATCATTAGGTTTACGTGTTTTCCTTGGTCTCGAAAATATTCCGCGATGGAGGTGGCGAGCAAAGCACAATTGACCTGTTCCATTTTTGGGGCATCTGAGGTGGCGGCGAGAACAACAGATTTTTGAAGACCTTCTTTACCGAGGTCGATCTCTATAAATTCGTTTACTTCTCGGCCCCTTTCTCCCACGAGAGCGATGACGTTTATATCCGCATTAGTATAACGCGCGATCATACCCAGGAGACTGGATTTACCGACACCGGAACCGGAAAAAATCCCGACACGTTGCCCCCTTCCTATGGTAAGAATCCCGTCGATTGCCCGAACCCCGGTCATAAGAATGTCCCGGATGATGGGGCGATCCAGAGGATTTGGAACATCGTTATCAGGTCCGCGTTCTTCTTTTGTGATGATATGACCTTTTTTATCAATCGGTCTTCCGACCCCGTTTAAAACTCTTCCAAGAAGCTCTTTACCGACTGGGATTGCGAGTTTTCTTCCGGACGAAAAAACGAATGCTTCTGGATAAACTCCTTCGATGGGACCTAAGGGCATAAGGGTATAAACATGACCTTCAAAGCCTACAATCTCACACTGTAGATAACCTTCTTTCCCGCTTTTCTGGACATCCATCAGTTCTCCGATTTTAGAATCGGGTGGGCCTTCCGAATAAATAACATTTCCAGAGACTCGAATTACCTTTCCGGATTTTCGGATCGTTTCGGTGCGATCCATGATCAGAAAGTATTTCGACATCACGTCTATTTTTTCGTGAAATTTCTTTTCAATCATAGAAAAACTCGGAATTATCTCTTGGTATCCTGAGTTTGTAGGAAAGTCAAGTATCTATGCGAAAATAAAAGAATTATGTCGTGTTGGAAAGCAATGAAGGATACATTCGGCGCGGCTTTTACACTCAATAATAAAAGTTCAATCTGGAGCAGGTCGATTTTGTGAGAACTTCTACGGAAAAGAGCAGGCGGGATAAGCTCTGAGATGCTTCAATTCTGTAGGAACTACTACACTTGAATGAGTTCTAAAATTTTCCGGTTTTGCGGGAACTACTACAAAGGAAAAATTCTCTGAATCTTTCGTGCAGAAAACCCTAAAAAAACAAGTTGCTCTACCTTTGCGTCAAACTCCTCTCTAGAGGAAGAGGTTGAAAATGTTTTATTATGATTTGCAAAAATGGTTCCAACAAAGAAAAGGAATCGTTTCAAGCGCTACGGAAAAAATAAGAGGTCGACTTCATTCGTTTTGGATTTCAAAATGCGCCCAATTCAAACCTAAAAAAAGCCGATTGATTACAAATTCTTTCAAAGTCCCATTGGTTTGGTTGTGTGGCCCAACAACACGCCAATCGCTACTTGGTTTTTGAGAAAATAATAAAGATTAAAATACGGCGCTCTTTGTATTTTTAGAATTTAAATAAATTCTAAAGTTGGCTTCGTAGAAAGATTTGTCTTTCCAAAATTTTTCATAAATAAGATTTACGATCTTATAATCGAAAGTCTTTTTCCTCTTGGATAAAATTTTTAATGCTTTCTCTTGTTTATTAGGGGTATTTTCCATTTCAAAAAATAGGAGTTCAAAATACTCATTTGTCGGTTACCACATTTTAGATCGGTTCTGCATTTCGGATCGCTTCCTCGATTTCTTTGAGCTGAGTGGAAATTCTCGCGTCGATCGCACCCACGTCGGTTTCGATGATAACTCCGCCTCGGTCTACACGAGAGTCTTCGTAGATATTGACTTTGCGCAGGGATTCCATGAGTTTGATAAGTTCGTCTTTGTGTGCGGTGGTGAGTTCTAAGTCCGCAAAGTTGACGCGAATGTCCACGCGATCTCTGTCCTTGATTCTCTTTAAAGCTTCTCTAATATTGTTGAGAACAATTTCCTTTCTTTCTATAATTTCGTCTTTGATCACCTTGCGTGCGATGATGAGGATCATTTCTACCATTTGCTTTTCCGAAGCTTGGATGATTTCTTCTCGGATGTCGATTGCCTTACCGACGATGGTTCCCAAACGGTCGATAAGACGTCTAACTTCTCCCTGGCCTTTTTTAAAACCGACTTCGCGACCCGCATCGTATCCTTTTAAGTAAGCTTCGTGTTCGATCTCTGCGACCTTCATCTCGGCTTCCTTGATCATCCTCTCGACTTCCATCTTTGCTCGGTCAAGAATCTGTTCCGCTTTCGCCTTGCCGGTGTCTTCTTCGAGTTTGACTTTTTCTTTGGAGTCTTGAATCATTTGGAAGGCGCGTTTACGTCCTTCTTCTTCTATCTCTTCGGATTTTCTTCTTGCGTCTTCGAGGAGTTTACGAACCTGCTCCTCGTTTTCTTCTCGGTAACGGCTCAGTTCCGCTTCGATTTCTTCGATGGAAGGCCCCTGATATTGTTCGATAATATTTCCTTCTTGATCTACCTCGAACTCTTCTGCGTCTTCATCTCTGTGGAACTTTTTGTATTTGTCGGGGATCGCCAGTTCTACCTGATCTTTGATATCCGCAATTTGTATGGGTTTAAAGACGAGTTTGGCCATAAATTAAGTCGCTCTCCAAAATTTGATACTTCCTTCCTCGATCTCGTCTCGGAGTCTTTCTAGGATTCCGTTCTGAGCGGTCTCCATTTCGGCGAGGCTGATCGGACCCATAGAGTCGGATTCCAATCGGATGGAAGAGGAGAGAGCTGGTTCTAATTTTTCAAGAATTCGCGTCTGAACTTCCATTTCCGTCCCTTTGAACGCACACGCGAGGACAATCGGATGAAAGGAAGAAAAAAACCGATTTAGCGGTTCTCTTTCTAAGTATAACAGATCTTCCATCCGAAAGAAGTGTTCCATTATATTTTCGGCAAAACCGGGACGTTTCTCGCGGATCCGATCGAAGATTTTTTGAGAATCTCCAGGTCGTAATCTTCCCAAAAGATCGGCGGCCTTTTTCCCCATAGGATTGTTGATCGGAAGACTTTTTTCCTCAAGAGCCAACGCTTCGAGTTTGAACTTTAAAAATCTTTCCAAACGATTCTTTTCATACTCGCTGGAAAGGTCCAGATCGTGAATCTGTATAAGAATTTCTTCTTTCATCTTTTCGGGAAAGTCGTTTAACACCGCAGCTGCCGCATCCGGGTTTCCGAAACATAAAATCAGAGCGATCATACTCGGCTTTTCTCCGGATACGATTCTTGAAATTTCTTCCGTGCTTTTTGTCTTTAGTTCCTGTAGAAGATCCTTCTCTTCTTTTTCTTCTTTGAGAAGAGCTTCGAGTTCCCGAATGAGATTTAAGCCTTCGGGATCGATACTTTCTTCTTTTCGAATCTTAGAGAGGGAATTTAAAAAAGAAGAGAGAATTTCTCTCTCTTCTTTAGAGTCCGGCTTTCCGGTTTTGTGAAACGTCTCAAGAAGTTTTCCCGTCTCCTCCGGACCCAGATGACGATAGACTTCCGGAGGGAGGTGTTCTCCCAAAATCCTAAGAAGGCTTCCTGCTCTGTTTTGTCTGGAAGATAGGGGATTCATCAGCTCGCTTCCTCTTCAGAGAGCCATGTGCGGAGAAGTTGTGCGACTTCTTCCGGTTTTTCTCTGGCGAGGTTGATAGCGTTTTCGAGAAGTTCTCTTCTGTATTTTTCATCCAGAGAGAGTTCCACTTCCGCTCCGCCTTCGTCCATGACGCGGAGTGCGGCCTCTCTCATCATTTGTTGTTGAGCTGCAAGTTCTTCTTCTCTGAGTCTTCTTCTTCTTGCGATTTCTTTTTTGACTGCTCTGTAGACTAGGATGCTTACGATTAAAAGAAGAATGATAATTAAGGATGCGATGATCATCTGGCGGATCGCTTTTTGTTTGCGGAGTTCTTCGTCTTCCGCCGCGAACTGAGAGGATCTGTCTTTGGGAATCGTGATGACCGAAATTTGATCACCTCTTGCCTTATCGATTCCGACGGCGGACTCAAGGTTTTTACGAATTTGTCTGAGTTCGTCTTCGGAAACCGGAATGTATTTGCGGTCATAACCGGTTCCGTCTTCTTTTTCTTTCTTTTCCCACATTCCGTCGATGACTACGGAAAGGTTTACTTTTTCCACTTTCCAAGGTTGTTTTTGAACTTCGGAAACTCTTCTGTTGAATTCGTAGTTGTTGATGTTTTCTGACTTGCTGTATTCCGATTTTTGATAGTCGGTGTCCTTGTATCCGGGAGGGATGTTCGGTTCGGTTCCGGCGGGACCGTCCGGTGTAAAACCTCTACCTTTAAAATCTTCTTTGGTTTCTTTGGAGGAAACTTTGAGAGAATACCCGTCCACAAGCTTTAGTTCGGAATAAGGAGTGTTTGGGTTGTCGGGAATCGCGACTACGGGAGATACGGAATTGTCTTTATAGGATTCCTTATCCCAATTTAAGTTATATTCAAAACGTGTAATATCAACTCTGTCTTCCCCTCCGAGTAGCCAGCGGAGCGTGTTTCTCATGTCGATCAAACGTTGGATTCTTTGTTCTTCACCGATTCTTAATTTTTCCTGAACGATCCTTAGTTCTAGTCTTTCTTTTTCCAAATCCTCTTCAAAGTCGCTAATGATCTTGCCGTCTGCGTCCGCTACGCTGACGTTTTCCGGTTTTAACTTAGGAACCGCTCTGGAAACCAAATTCACGATCCCTTTGACTTCTTTTCTGGAAAGCGATTCTACTCCTGGAATATAGTGAAGGATTACGGATGCCTTGACGGGAGATGAATTTGAGCTGAAGAGTTCGTCTTCGGGGAAGGCTATGTTTACGTATGCCTTGTCCACGGAGCGCAGAGTCATAAGGGATTGTTCGATGGCTCCCTTTAGGGCTCTATATTTTTTGATATCCTTATCGAACTGGGTTTCGGTAAATTTATCCACGTTGAAAAGCTCCCAGCCTTGAACTCCGGCGGGAATCAAGTTTTCCTGAGCAAGTTTGGTTACGATCTCTTGTCTTTGCTCCGGATCGACTGTAATTACACTTGTATCTGAACTTCCGTACTGATAGCCGAGAGAGTCCAGTTTTTTCGTGACTTCGGCAAAGTCCTTGCTCGTTAGGTCCTTAAACAGAACCACTCGGTTTTTTTGAAGGGAGATTGTGGAAAGAATTCCAATCGCAACCAGGACGGTTAACGCCACCCCTCCGAGTATAAGCTTTTTAGTCGTATCCAGGGTCGTAAAAAATTCCCGGATATTATTTAAGATTTTCTGCACCTGCTCAGGCATAACGAATCTCCACCGAATTTACAATACGGGACATAATCAAATATCGGAAAGAAAGTACAATTCTTTTCCGATTTTTTTAGGGAAAATTATTTTGCTATACGAATGCTAAGTGCAGGTTTCGTAAACATTCGTCATTTTGAATGTGTTTATAGCGATTCGGTCGGGCACTGAATTTTTGTATAGTGGAAGATGCAGGATTTTTATTTGAAAGAATCGTTGGATATAATGCGATCGAGACGGTCGATAAACACAAGTTTTGCTCAATGGGCGTTTCTTAAACATGAATCTTTTTGTAAAAAAGTTATATAGAATCTGGAGGAAGTGAGATAGGCAAAAGTAGGAGTTCCTACTTGCGAATTATCCTTAGGAAAGTTTCTTGAAATTGATAGAATTTGTTACGTTTTTATAACTACAAAAGCCATGGTATTTAAAAAAATCCGAATTTCAGATAATCCATCAAAACTAGTAAACCATTCATTTTGGTCTTTTTCAGTATCTTCTCGCTTATGTTTCAATCTTGTGAGTCCGAAATTGATTTTTCGATTCCAAATCAGATTCGTCTGAACGTAATCAGCAAACCGGATTCGAATCCAAAAAAAGAGATCCGGATATCCAACCGGATGTATGATGAGAAGGCTCATGTCTATCAATGGATTGTAAAAGAAATTCCAAAATTAAGATCCGGTTTGTCCCTATTACACAACTGTTCAGGCCTTTGGTATTATTGTTGATTTAGGAGATTTTAAATAACTCGAACGGTTGCAGATTTCTGAATATGAAATTTTATATATCACTGGTGGTTTCGTTTTAAAACGCGATTTTCAGAAAGAAAAATTTCTGGAATTGACGACTTACATATTGAAAGATACATCCTGATAACTTGTTTCGAAAGAAGAATATTTGTTTTTTAAAGGAATATTATCGCTTGTTTCTCTAAATAAACTTTTTCTGAAATAAAATTGCCGTGACGCTTAAAGTCTGTTTTCTTGGATTTTCAAAAGTATTTTGATCAAAATCAAAGTGGTCTTAAAAGTTTCAGGCCGAATCCTAAAAAAATAAAGAGATGGAAATTAATTTCTGCTCATCTCCGGATAAGAGGATTCGTATTCAAACGACAAGAGCGGTTGTTTTCGAAAAGTATAGTTTAAATCGCCCGTGTTTTAATGAAATAATACATTAGTCGACGCCTACTTAGCGGGATTTCCTGTAGCTTCCTTGTTTGCTCCGAAATATTTAAAACGAATATCAGGTTTTAATTCGGTTCATACTAGTCGTCTTTCCGACGGTAAGTATATAAAGAACGTTAAAGATTAGCATATCAAAAGGAAATTCTAACCATTGTTCTGCTCCCGCTATGTCGTAAAAAAAACGATTAGATTGGTGGATCTTATACCCCAGTCTCATTTTCATGAATTATAAATTCATAATATTCGTAATGATCGTTTGATAATTCTAGTGTGGAATAACCTACATAGTAGATTCGTTTTCCATAATCATTTGCGAATTCATATATGTCTACCTCAGGGAAACAAGAACTGTATCCTTCTTCAGGGCGTTCAAATGTATAATTTTTTTCGATAAAATCACGGATCGCCATACCCTTGGCGGTATTCAAAAGGAACGAAGGTTTTTTTATCGCTTTTCGACAATGCCCATAATTCCCATATCGTACATGTAGTATTTGATTCTACTCGATCTGACATAGTAACCACCTCCTCCTCTGGTGATATCTTGGGATGTACAATAACGATTGTCCGGTTTAAGATTACAAAGCTGGGGAGGCCGTGGCGAGCTTCTTGGATCGAGTTCGGTATTGATGGACGTGAAATGTAATACCCCCAATAGGATTTGTTGTCGAGTAAGAAAATTAAGCCGATCGATAAATATATGATCGTAACAGCTCTATGTTTTGTGGAATCAAAATCAGTGTGCCGAAACAGAGGACCGATAAACACGGCGGCGATTGCCGGAATTAAATATAGTAGCACATCCGAAACAAACGAATGCGAATGATGATATCGCAAATTATATAACTCTTTTGAAAATAAAGTAACGAGGAGCAAAAGAGAATGCAATGTCGTAAAGAGGAATAAAAATCTACTGAGTAAAGCGATTTTTTTTCATGATTTAATAGAAATCTAAACTATCATTTTCGAAAACTTCCCTGACGTTTTAAAAATACATTTCGATACGGTCAAACGGAAAAGATTTTTTTCCCGATTATCTCGAATTTACTTTTTGAATTTTGAGGGTTTGTTCTCAAGTCTTAGAAGTGTAAAAACTCTCCTGCGTTTTGGTGATATTCAGTGTTTCACTCATCTCAGTTATGCTGAGAAACAACGCCTTGCCTCGCGACTTATGTTTGTCTCGCTCTCTCCTATATTTCTTCTGCCAAGTCCCCTCCGCTATTTTTTATATAAGACCATAATAAATCAACTTACGATTGAGAACCTTATCCGGCATAGAATCGAAAGCTCTCCCATTTTAATCATTGTATAAAGAATTTCGATCATTTTGCGAGAAGTCGCTATGATTGATTTTTTAGGACCTTTTTTTAGATAGAGCCTTTGATAGAATGTTTTAATTCTACCTCCAGTTGAGAATGAACAAGACTCGACTCCAGGCCGCCTGAACGATCACTCTTCGAATTGAAGGCTGACAATTCTGCCGTAATAAACGGAATCTCCAGAAATATCAACCCCTTGACACCAAGCCTACATAGTGATACGTTTGTTTGGCGGAAGAGAATCTTTTACAATCTCCCATATAACTCATGATCTCTAAAGAAGTGAACAAGCCAATTCCTGACATCGAAAGGATCGTTTGAGCATAAGCCTTGTTTTTCTTTAAGGCTTCTTTAATTTCTTCTTCTATTAGTTTTAGATTTTGTTCCATTAAATCTAAAACTTTTAAAATTCTTTCTGCTTCTTTTTTGTATCGTTCAGGAAGCAAGTTTATGTAGAATTCTCTTGAGAGTTTAGTTCGTAAATGTTTCTTTGTAATTTGAGTCACACCAGCCTGAGTAAATAAACTGTGAAGCCGATTCTTGTTTTGTGTTAGTTGCCTTGTCCAGTTCTCCTGTTCGGTGCATAGTCTTCTATTATCCTCCTCTTCATCGGAACGACCGGCAATTCTTCTATCGGAAAACGTTGTATGAGTCTTGCGATCTTGAGCGAGTCTTCTTTATCCGTCTTTTTTAAGGATTGGTAAATTGTAGTAAGGTCTCCCGGATTCAATACGATCACTTGAACTTCTTTATGAACTTTTAATATCGTTTTTGCGATTCTAAAAGATTGAGATTTAGATTCATCTATGGATCGGGTTCTTACCCCAAGAGAGCGACCCATGGGAAAACTCTGCGACCTTCAGTTCAGAAGGCGGACTTACAAGTTGAGAGGAATTTTGAAATAGTAAGAATCTAAAGCACATATTTTTTCAAGTGTTCCGACAAGAACGAGGCTTTTTACTTGCAAAAAGTATGATTTTCTGATAGAGAAAAATTACCGGGGTCTTCCCGCCACCTCTCCTCCTCCACCCAAACGCGGGTGGGGCACGCACGTTTCACAGAGGATTGTCGGAAGAGATCCAAGTAATTGTGAGAAATAGAGAGCGTTATACTTCGAGTTCAGGAGCGAGATGCCTTAACCTCTTCAAACGACTGGCAGAGCGATCAGTCTGCCACCGGCCTTCTTGACTCCGTCGACTCAAGAATAGCACTTTTCGAACTGCCTTACATCTAAGAATCATACTAATCTATGGATCGCTTATCTTAGCTGCGCTAAGAACCTTCGATTAACTCAACCTCGCTTCTACGGTCGCTCGGTAATGCTTTCGCTATCTGCGGCTATCTCGCTCTCTATGGATCGCTCGATAGATCTTGAGGCTGGTGCTTGATAAACGATTCGGAATATTCCATAAAAAGTAAACGGGAATCTATAAATTAGTTTATTCTATAATATAGAATCATTTGGGAGGGGATTCTTTTAGACGAACAGAGGCGATTTATTGCGCATTGTGCGGATCAGTAGTTTCGGAGCTCACTCTTTTAAATTTTGGAAAACGAATAAAATTTCTCTCGCGATTGTTTCACAGGTTTCAATATATTTTTTCGAAACTTCTTCTGTAGGATCCGTAAGTTTTAGGGTCTGAGTAAGGTAAACTGATTCTTGCTTCTGTACTGGGCACAAACGGACAAGCTTCGTCCATAGAAGAACCAAACCATAACGGCCCGTATAAAGTGCTCATCTCCGAATAAAACATTTTTCTAATTCCCATTGCGATGAAAATCCAAAAAATTAAGATCTTCGTATAAGATGGGTTTTGGTTTTTACTGAATAATTCCGCTTGTTGAAAAGAAATGAATCCTCCATTGAAACTTGAAAGACGGAAGTTTGGCTGGACTGGATATAAAAAAGCGGAGAATCCGGAATTTAATCCGAAACGGTTGCCCGACGGTGTTACGGATTTTACCGTTGGAACACTCTCGTAGGAGTTCCTACATCTGAGGTTTTGCGACAAGTTTATAGTGTTTGTAAAAAACTAGAATCAAAAAAGAAATTTATTCGGCATTACTTTTGAAATAAATATAAAATATCGCATTCCATTTTACTAAAGAACATTTCGGATATATCTTCTATTTTGATTTTTTGAATCTTTTTTAGTTCGAAGTTTTCCTCTTCTATCGTTCCGTCGTACCAGTGCAGCAAAAGTCCGAATTCTTTCGATATTTGTAACCAATCGTTAATAAATTGATACCAGAAGACTCCTTCGGATAGATTGTGATTCTTATAAGAATCAAATTTTACGGAATTCTTGATTTGATAGGCGTTTCTTTCTTTAATCCAGCGGTTGATTTTGGATTGGGACCAGCCTTTTCTTTTGAGTTTATCCATGTCGGATTTGTGATCTTTTTTCTTGTTACCGTTCAAACTTCCTAATTCGGTTCCACAATCGCAGATCTTTAAAGTTGGTCGGAAATATCTATGGCGGTTCGGGATCTGTTTTAAAATCCAAGAATTTAGAATTTCATTAAATTTTAAATGATAACGATCCAGCGTTTTATTTGCTTTTTCAATATCGACTTGGTCGGGAAATGTGGACGTGATGTAATAACACATTTTGAAATCTCGCGTTAGTCTGCCCCGTTACGTTTAAAGAAAAATTGAAGCATTTTTCGTACCTGCGCTGGTGCGACTCCGTTCCCAAAAAATTCCCCGTCCACCCAAATTTCAAAGTGAAGATGCGCGTTATCTGCGATCCCTTTTGCTTCTTCCATAAGACCTGAGTTGCCGATTGTTCCGATCACTTCCCCTCGTTTTACCTTGTTTCCTACTTTTAGATTTTTTCGAATGGAAGAAAGGTGATTGAAACTAGACATTACGCCGTGTCCGTGATCGATCCAAACCTGTCTTCCTCCGAAATCCTTTTCGACGTAAGTAACCGTTCCTTTTTGGGATTGGGAGGTATGGTATTCGTAATCGGAAAGGGTCATGGGAGAATATAAGTGATCCGCGCGAACTATAATGCCGTCCGCCGGAGAAACCGCTTCATCTTGAAAATTTAGATTTCGGGTTTGACCGGATAGTTCTCGTTTTTTGTATATATCAATTCCTTTATGGACTCCGTTGCGATAGGCACGGGGAGCGTTCGGAAGTTGAAAGTCTAAGCCCGGAATCAACCCATCGGGAACGGGAAAGGTATAACCGCGAAGTCTGGGTTCGATTCCATTTAATAGTTTTTGATTTAGGAAAAGTTTTAGATCACTGATCACTACGCCGTGATCCGTTGTATTCGGAAAATAAATTCTCAGTACTGACGCGTCTAGATTTTCAAGTTTGTGGAAATTATGCAGTTGTACTTCTTGATTTACGAATATGGTTCTCCAATCGTCTCGGATTAGGACCTGAACTTCGTATTTTTTTGCCGCTCTTTCTTTTCTAAAAATGGGGACGGTGATTTCCAGACCATTGATGAGTCTTTTGGCTCCGAAATCGATTATGATCCATTCCGAACCGGAGCGATTGGAGGAGTACCAATGAGTGTTCGAATCGGAATCGAAGAGGTTAAATCCGCCGTATTCAGACGAAAAAGAGGAAGATACCGAATAACTGAATGGCGTCGTAGTCCATCTACCAAAATCGATAAAGTCCGTTTCGGAACCGAGATTTCCGTATGAGATCGGAGTTCCGATTACGGAAGTGAAAGCGAAAAAGATCAAAAATCTAAATTTTATAATCGAATTTTTTAATTTAGAAATATGGAATGTATTATACATGGAAGGGCTTGCCTGGCTCCGATTTGATTCCATTTGCTTTTTCGATTTCCCAGGAATCTAAGAACATTTCTGATTTTTGAGTTAGATCTGGTCGGAGAGCGATCGGTGAACCTTTTGAATCCGCATATAAAGACCTTCTACCGAAAAATCTTCCGCTTATTTCTTCCGGCCAAGGTTTTTTTTCTCCATTTCCCTTCATCTTCCAAGCGGTAAGAACGTTTTCACAAACCGTTTTTAGTTCTTCCGGATTTGCGGAAATTCCGTGGTCCGGCCCGTCCAGACTCCGATTCAGTGTGAAATGTTTTTCGATCATACAAGCTCCCAAGGAAACTGCGGTCGAGGCGGCGATACTTCCGACGGTATGATCCGAAAAGCCTATCGGAAACGGATAAAGGTTTTTGAATGTTTCCACTACTTTGAGGTTTGCTTTTTCAGGAGGTGTCGGATAAAGAGAAACACAGTGTAAAAGACAGAGTTTATCCGTTCCTTCTTTTTCTAATAATGAGATTGCCCGATTCACTTCGAAGAAATCCGCGGCGCCTGAAGAGAGAATTACCGGAAGTTTCGATTTTGCAGTTTCTAAAAGAAGAATTTTGTTGGTTACGTCTCCGCTTGCGATTTTGATTGCCGGAACTTTGAGGCTTAAAAGAAGGCGCAAAGAACTAACGCAAAGAGGGGTGGAAAAAAAGACCAAACCCTCGTCTTCCGCGGCTTTTTGAAATTTCCTATGCATCGTTTCCGATAATTCATATTTTTTGAATATATCCACGAGGATTTTCGCGTCTGGATTGTGAATGTCTACAAACTCTTCTGTAACGTAGGATTGGAATTTTACGACTTGTGCTCCGGCCTTTTTTGCAGCGGCAATCGTTTTTTTTCCGACTTCTTCGTCGTTATTGTGATTCAACCCGATTTCCGCGACGACGATCGGGGGGGACTCGGTGCTTACGTCTAGTCCGGATGTGATTGAAAATTTTTTTAGAAAGGTCATGTTTTACTTCGTATTTTTTATTCTTTGGGTGGATATATAAGATTTCGGTTCATTAACTCGTAACTTAAGTTCCAAAATGATTTCGCTTTCCGATGATATGTCTCGCATTTCACCGGGTCGTTCTTACATTCTTCCGTTTCTCCGATTCTTGGAACGATCGAGAAGGAGGAATTGCGAACCTTGTCCGTAAAACTGTAAAAGATCCAATTATTTTCGATCCAACCGAAAAGATTTCCGAAAGCGAAATAGGCGACTCCGCCGGAAATTTGTTTGTCCAAAAGATTTCTTCCCATCGCTGAGAATCGAACTTTTTTACCGACGATTCCAAGGATGGTCGGAATGACGTCGAGTTGAGAGGAAATTCTTGGATCGATTCGGGGCGGGATTCTTCCCGGAGAATAGATGAGAAAGGGAACGTTTCTATCTTCGAAATAATCCAGATTCCTATGATGCGTATGGTCTCCTACAAAGATAAAAACTGTATCTTTGAAGTAGGGAGCCTTTTTTGCTTTATTCAAAAAGGAATGGATCGACTTATCCGCATAACGATATACGTTGAAATACTCAGCTTCCTCAAGTAAGGAAGAAAACACCTCGTCTTCTTGGGAGGGAACCTGATAGGGATAATGAGTGGTTAAGGTCAAAGTGAGCGCTAAAAATGGAGGCTCTTGTTTTATTAGAATTTCGTGTAATTCGTTTAACAAATCTCCGTCGTAGTAACCCCAAGGACCGGGTTTGTATTTCTGAAGTGTATCAAAGTATTCCTGACCGAGAATCGTATCAAAACCCCAGTGATTGAACAAGAAGAGCATGTTGTCGAAGTTTACATCCCCGCCGTGAACAAAAAGGGTATTGTATCCGATCGATTTCAAAACCGTTCCTAAACCTCCGAAGCGGCTCAAAACTTGCGGCGTTCTGACTGCGGTCAAACCGGGACCGTCCGGAATTCCGGTTAACGTGGATAAAAGTCCATTGGTGGTCCTTCCTCCGCTTGCAAAAAAGGAAGAAAAGTAGGTTCCTTTTCGAATTAGGTCCTCAAAATGAGGTGCGATTCGTTTTCCTTCGGGAAGAATTTGCCCGTTCGTATATGCGTATTTTCCGGTCCAACTTTCCAAAAGAATCAAGACGATGTTAGGTGGTTTGCTTGGGTTCGTTTCTTCGGTTTCCCGAAGCAAGGGGTATTCTTCAGAAACGAACTTTGCTCCCGGATATTCGATTTCTTTTCGAACGGAATTAACTGCGTCTGGATAAGATAACTTCAAATTGTTAGGAATCGATTGATTCTTGATATCCATAATAGAAGTAAAAATTCCATTTAAAACAAGTTGGTTTACGATATGAGTCTCCGAGATTATAGCGTCGCTGGGTCTGAGAGGCCTGGATTGAATTCCGCCGCGAGCGAGCAAGAATAGAACGGGAGGAAGGAACAGTAGTTGAAGGAGTTCGGATCTTTTTTGCGTCGAATGGAAAGTATATGGTTTTTTTTGAATGTATTTGTAGATTGTAAAAGGTAATAACGTTACGATAGCGAAACAAGATACGATTGCTAAAATCGTATGCCCTGCAAAGAACGATTTGAAGATAATCCAAAACTCCGAACCTAAAAAAACAAAACCTTCGTAACCGAGATGTTTGTTAGTTTCGACGAAATAAAGAGTATCTCCGATTAAAAACGCCGATGTGTAAAAGAACAAAAAGATAGGAAGGAGTCCCCAAAGGAGCGTATAGATATTAAAACGATTCAAAGGATAAATGGCCGAAAGAATCCAAGATGGCCCAAGAAGGATCGCGCAGACACAAACGTCGAAACGAATACCGACTAAAAACGCAAGTAAGATTTCAGAAACGGAAACAGATGCAAGCTTGGAAGAGAATACGATGCACCAACAGAGTCGATATAGGAAAAATAGGATCAAAAATCCGATTGTAAAGCCCGAGAAAATTTTGAGGTTAGAGGGAATTCTTTTTAACATTTGAAGTTTGGAACGATGATTAGGAAAATAGACTCCAAATTTGAAAGACCGAAAAAGAGGCCGAATATGCTAAAATTGTCATATACGTAAAAAGAAACGAAGGCCAGAAGACGGAGTTCGTTTCCTTTTTGACCACGGCGATAGTGGACATACACTGACAGGCGAACGCGAAAAACAAAAGTAAACTGACCGAATTCTTAAGACCCCATACTGCTTTCCCATTTTTGTCCTTATCGTTTCGAATCGCCTCTTTGAGATCATCGTTAGATTCTTCTCCTCCGACTCCATAGATGATGGAAAGAGTTGAAACCATGATCTCCCTTGCGGCAAAAGAAGTGATGATTCCGATTCCCATTTTCCAATCGAATCCAATCGGTTTTAGAATCGGTTCCATGAACTTTCCGGCGGAGCCCGCATAGGATTCTCTGATTTGGATTTTTTTGAGTTCAGCGTCACCTGCATTCGGATAAAGGGAAGAATCGATTCTCGGATAGTTCGCCAAAAACCAAAGTAGGATTGAAATAAACAGGATGATTTGTCCCGCCGTGGATAAGAACGCTTTCAATTTTTTGAATACTGTGAGCGCCAGGCTTTTGATTGAAGGAGTGTTATAAGCCGGAAGTTCCATTAAAAAATAGGAGGAATCTGATTTGAAAAACGTTTTTTTGAAAACGAGGGCTGCGAGCATGGATGAGATCATTCCCAAGAGAAAAAGTCCAAGCATCGTAAGGGCTTGGATATTAAAAATTCCCCAGAGATTTCCGGTGGGAAAGATTGCCCCGATGACCAAGATATATACCGGATAACGTGCAGAACAAGTGATCAATGGAGCTACAAGGATCGTAGTAATTCGATCCGATTTATTTTCGATCGTTCTGGTTCCCATGATAGCAGGAACCGCGCAAGCTGCGGAGGACAACAATGGGATAAATGATTTACCCGAAAGACCGAACTTTCCCATAAACCGATCCATTACGAAAGAAGCCCTTGCGATATAACCGGTTTCTTCCAGAATTCCGATAAATAAAAACAAAAGACTGATTTGAGGAATAAACACAAGAACCGCTCCGACTCCTCCAATGATTCCTTCTTGAATCAAAGAGCGAAGCGGACCTTCGTCTAAAAATCTTCCGACAAGACTTCCGACATTTTGAACCGCTGACTCGATCCAATTCATTGGGATTTCCGACCAGGTAAAAAGTGTCTGAAAGATCAAAGCCATGATTCCTAAAAACGAAATCACTCCCCAAAAAGGATGGAGAAGAATTTTATCCACTTTGGAAAGAATCCTTTCACTGGAAATTGGATTACCGATGATCGCGTTTCCTAAGATTTTTTTGATATAGATAGACTTTTGAGTCAGTTCTTCGAGGTAAGTGAAACGTTTTCCAAAACGATTAAATTCTTCCCGAATGAATTTTCTGGAGTTTTCGGGAAAAAGAGAAATACCAGGCAGACCTTTTTGTAAGACTTCTCCGGAAAGTTCCTTGAAAGAATTAATCAGAACAAACTTTAAAGAATTTGAATGTTCGGAAGGGAAGGATTTTAAAAGTCCGTTCAAAAATTTTTCCCTTTCGGGGTCCCATGAAAAGGATCGAATCGGAAGTCGAAACGAGTCAGTGGAAAAGATCAGATCTTTGAGTTCTTGGATCCCATCTCCGTTTTTGGGATTTACGTATTGAAATAAGATTCCAAATTCTCTTGAGAGAGAATCCAATTCCAGACGTATCCTTTTCTTTTCCAGAACGTCTTTCATCGTAACCGCGACTAAGACGGGAATATTTAATTCCAAAACTTGAAGTAAAAACTGAAGACTCCTTTCCGCAAGAGAAGCATCCATTACGAAAAGGATTTTGTCTCCTTCTTGATGGTTGATTAGAACTCTGCTCGTGATTTGTTTATCTTCGGAGTTTCCACCTAGACTGAATGCTCCCGGAAGATCCAAAACTTTTAGAGACTGTTCTCCGTGACGACTTAAAAAACCTTCCGCTTTTTCTACCGTGACACCGTGATAGTTTCCGGTTTTTTGTCTTAGTCCTGTCAAACGATTGAATAAGGTCGATTTGCCGCAATTTGGATTTCCGGCCATGAGAATTCGGGACGTTTTTGGATTAAGAACCATTTTAGAGTGGTCCATAAATATCTCCTATCTGAATCAACTTGGCTTCTGTTTCTCGGATCGCGATCTCTACTTCTCCTGCACGGAGAACGATCTTTTTTTGGGAAGAATACTTTTCAAGAACGAGCACTTTTGTTCCCGGAAGAAGTCCGATATCTAAGATATTTTGGAATAGTTCCTCTTTTCCGGGCTGAAAAACCAAGGAGACGATAGAGGCTTCCTGCCCCTTTTCCAATTCGCTTAACAAATGAGTCATATTAGGAATTTATCCCTATCCCGGATTAGATCAATCTCAGGCGCCATTGTTTTTACGTACCGATCGAAATAAAGAATCTGTTTGATAAGAAGCCCGAATTCTTTTGGAATTTTTAAACCGTTCCTGAGGGAGATTTCACGAAACTCGAAAAGAATTGTGTTTAATTTCTTATCGTCCAGGGATTCTAAATCCCCCATTTGGACTTTCATCACCATTTCGGTCATCCTGGAAAAGACAACTTCCAAATCCTGTGCGAGCTTTTTTTCATTCACACCTTTGGCGGTAGAGTCCATTTGGATCAGACCTTTTGCAATTTTTTCGGTTTGATTGAGGCTTAAGCCCTCCAGGAAAATCATCAGACCGTCCCAGACTCGGGGAGAGATCCTTCCAACGATACCGAAGTCGATAAATCCCACTGTGCCGTCTCGAAGAATCATTAAATTTCCTGCATGTACGTCCGCGTGGAAGAAGCCGTTTCTAGAGAGAGTAGAAAACCAAATTTCCAAGGCATCCGTCAGAGTTTTTTGTGGATCGGAGGAATATTTTCGGATTGAATCTTCATCGGTGATCGGAGCCCCGTAGAAACGTTCCATGGTAAGGATTTTCTTTGTGGATAATTCTCTATAGACCTTGGGAACTCTGGCTCTCGTTTCTCCCATAAAAAGAAGCTCTTTTTCGAACTCTTCGATGTTGTTTGCTTCCTTATAAAAATCAATTTCTTCTAATATGGATGTTTGGAACTGTTCGACCATATCGGAAATTCCCGATTTGTTTAGTCCAGGCGCAAATCTTTCGAAGAGGACGGACGCAAAATAAATGAGATTTAAATCGGCGGATAACGTGGATTCTATATCCGGTCTTTGTACTTTGATAACTACATCTAATCCATCTTTGGTAATTGCGGAGTGTACTTGAGCGATGGAGGCGGAAGCGATCGGAATCGGTTCCACGCTGTGAAAATGATCGGTAAGTTTTCCACCTAATTCCTTTTGGATGATCTTTTCCACCGTGGTAAAGGGAACGGGCCGAATTCCATCCAAACACTTCTGCATTTCCGTAACAAATTCTTCTGGAAAAAGAGAAGGGACAGAAGCGATCAATTGACCTAGCTTGATGTATGTGGCACCTAACTCTTCAAACGCTTCTCGAAGGCGAATTGGAAATGTGTTTCCACCTAATGCGAGATCTTTTAAGAGAAGGAGCGTTTTAGAGGAAAATACAAAACTGCTGTTTAGGATTCGGGAGGCACCGCCGAAACCCATTTTCAGGGAATCAAAAAAATCGGCCATAAACACAAAGATTTTCGACTTCAATTCAAAAGACAACTACAGAAAAGGAGCCGGAAAAAACCGGCGAATTCTTTTAATTGCCTGCGAGTCGAAACTGCTTTTTTGTTTACGAACGAACTTAAATTCTGATTATGGCTACATAAAATACTCCGTCCGGTGTATCTCCTTCTATGAGTAGTGATTCAGTATTATTTCAGGAACTCGATAAACTGGAACAGAATGATCTGAAGAAGGTTGCAACTTTATGGAATCTTTCCAAACTTCCTTATAAAGAAAAAAATAAGAACGTAGTATATCTCTACGAAATTTTTCAGGACGATTTTTATCTAAAAGGAGTTCTTGAAAAACTCACTCAACTTCAGGTTACCATCTATACAAGTATTCTTAAAAATAAGAATGTGCTGACTCTCGGGGAAATTTCGAGGAAAGTAAACATCCCTCCGATTAACGTCGAGATGGAACTTAATCTTCTTCGAAAATATCAACTCGTATACCAGAGAAAAAACCGCGAACGTCTCACGAATAATTTAGATAAATATCATGCGTTTGAGGAAATTGCAGATTTGGTTCCTCTCGAACAAAATCTCAAAGGGGATAAATACAAGATCTCCTTGGAAAAATATCTCGATCGTAAAAAAACGACTGAAATTTCCGAAGAATGGAAGGCTGCCGTTAAGGCTCCGAAACAACTCGATGGAATGAAGAAGTTTTATTCGATCGCTTCTTCCGAGGAAGGAATCGATCTGAACCTTCAATCTCTTGCCGATTTGGAAAGAGATACACTTGTTCGAATCTATCTGAGCGGCGGTGTTTCGGAGGCGGAGGACATCCGTAGTTATGTGGTGACCAGCCGTGGAAAATACGAACAAATCATTCCTGCGTTGATCTCAAAAGGACTTGTCGTGGATGTTTGTTTCGTGGACGAAAAATTTGTTCGTGTATTCGTTATCCCCGATGAAATTTTAAAATACGTACAGACGCATCCAATTCTTCCTTCCGTAAAAAAAGGGACTAAACAGAGGACGGAAAAACTTGCGACGAACGATCTTGATTTTTTTCTCAATACAAAAAAATTAATTTCTTACATTAGCCGTAAGGGATTGGTTCTCGCGAAATCCGGAAAAGTAAAACAAGCCGATCACAAAAGGACAGAGCAGGAATTGCTCAATCCGGATATAGGAATTTTTCCAGAGAAGAGTCAGATCTATCAGATGGAACTCATATTGCCTGTGTTGAAACTTTTGAATTTAGTGGATATCAAAGGTGAAAACATCGTCCTCAAAGAAGACATAGAAGAATTTAACAGAAAAGATATTTTTGAAATCATGAAACTTGTAGTGCACGAGGTGAATGAGGCTCGTATGAAACGGGTTGTGCCTGCTGAAGTTTTTACCGCGACTGAAATGCCTTTTTATGATAAGCCGATTTTGGACAAATGCGTGAGTCTCATAATCAAGGCGAAACGGATTCATCTATCGGTGATTTTTTCCAATATCATTCGGGAACATATGATCCTTTCACCCGGATTTAGGACGAAAAACTTTCAGTCCGACCTTGCGGAACTTCGTAAGGAAATCATGAGCGTAATTTTCTATCTGCATTTGTTCGGACTTTTGGAAATTGAATATCCGAATCGTTTTCTCACTCTTTCTAAATTGGGAGAATATTTTTTTCAAACCGGAGAACTTTCTCATAAAACGGAGAAGGGTGGAATTACGATCAACCCGGACTTTACGATTATTGCGTTCCCGGATCGGGTTTCGATTTACGGACTTCATCTTCTTAAGGCTTTTACTGAACTTAGGGATTACGATCGTGTTTATACGTTCGTTCTGACCAAAGAAGCGTTTCAATTGGGAATACTTCTTGGATACAAACCAGTCGAATTTATCGATTTCTTAAAAAGTTCCAGTAAGGCGGATCTTGCGCAAAATCTTCTCTTTTTATTGGAAGATTGGGGAGGAAATCTTCCGGTAGTCGACATTACAGAGGATTGTGTTCTGGTTCGAACGAAAGATCAGAATACGATGGAGTTATTGCTCGGACAGATTAAAGGCAAAAAGATCATTTTAGATGAAATCGGCCCTACAGCCGTTTTGGTCGATAAAAACCGAGTGCAAGACGTGATTACGGTTTCCGAAAAACTGAATCTGATCGTAAACCTGACTCGTTGAAGCGCATTTTTTATATTTGTTTTTGATTTATAAGATTTTTCTTTTGAAAGGAAAATATCATATTTTCTTTAAAAACTATCGAAATGTTTTTCTCTCAAATAAATGAGGTGAGATTAAAATTCGTAGTTTTTAAAGAAAGAACGGATCGTATTCGATATGAGAGATAACGCCGAGCCTTTTAGGACTGAGAATTATTCTTCCACTTTGATTTTGGTTTTGAATTCCCATTTGCGGTAGGGTGCGATCGCCTGGAGCCTCTCGTCTGTTACGAAAAAGAGGGCGTCTCCATACTTAACTAGTCCCCCTTTGTAATGTGCATATTTGGTCTTGTGATCGATAAGGCCTATCTCCCGAACCTTACTCCAATCATCACAGGTTTTGAGAGTGGGGACTTTTCTAAGATGCAACTCTTTGATCTTGTTGTCTTTAACGGAGTCCCTGAGTATTTTTTCCCATTCCATAAACGCAGAGTAAAAGAAAGGGGGGAAAAATCAAGGGTTTTTGTAAAAGCTCCGCATGACGATTGAAAATAGAGAGCGGACGAATTTAAGATTACAGTCATAGACAAAAAGCGGGATAGTTCTACTAACGGAAGGATATCGATTTTTCGAATCAGTTATGAATAACGATTCACAATTTTGCTTCCGCCAAAGATTACGAAGAAAGAGTATCTGTTTTTCGTTTTTTTATGGAATCAAAGTTTAAAAAATTCTACTTCGTGTTTTAGCTCTTCGGCTAATTTCGCTAAGTTGATGGAATTGGAACTCAGTTCCTCCGAGGAAGTCGCGGAAGATTGATTGAGTTCGTTTATAGTAGTGATCCTTTTAGAAATCTCTTCGATTGCAATTTTTTGTTCGCAAACTGCCGCTTGAATTGCGTCCGCTCTGCTTTTGACTTCTTTGGCGGTGAGATTCATCTGATCGTTTTTGGAAAGTTGATCTTCCATAAACTGATTTACCACCTTCATTTGGTGATTGATTTCAGAAATCCCTTGGATGATTCCGGAGATAACTTTTACCGTATCGGTGATGTTTTGAATTCCGATTCCTATTTCCGTTTCGTTGTTCTGAATGATATGTTCGATATTTTTGATGCTGTCCGTCGTTTTATCCGCTAGTTTCGAAATTTCATCAGCGACGACCGCAAAACCTCTTCCGGCGCTTCCGGCTCTGGCGGCTTCGATTGCCGTGTTCAATGAGAGAAGATGAATTTGTTCTGAGATGTTGTTGATGATTTCTATAACTCCTGCGATATCTTCCGAACTACGGCTAATTTTGATGATAGAATGATTGGTTAGCTCTAGAGATTTTTCTCCTTTTTGCGCATTTCCCGTGATCCTTTCCATTTCGGACATTGTCTTTTCCAAATTTCTAAAAGTTGCATGAATGGAATGTGAGAATTGACTCATATCCAAAGCGAATTGATCCAGTAGATTGACTTGTTCCTCCGTCTGGGTCTCCATTCCATCCATACCGGCGGAGATCTCTTCGATCGAAGCGGAAATTTCTTCCGAAGAAGAAGCCTGGTTTTGTGCGTTATCGGAAATGGAGTGATGAGCTTTTGACATCTCGTCGGAGGAACTTGCAAGGTTTTCAGATGAGTTTGCGATCTTATTCAAAACCTTTCTCACATTTTTGTTAAACGAATTGATTGAAATTGCCATCTCTCCGATTTCATCCATCGAAAAAACCTTAAGTCCGTTGGTAAGATTCCCGTTCGCCATAGCTTCCAAGGCATTCTTACTTTCTTCCAAAGGACGGATTCTCTTTTTAAGAATAGAATAGATCAAAACTCCTATTAGAAAAAGACCAGCAAGGGAAATACCGACCATTGCGTAAACGCAGACGATCGCTTCACCGGTGATTTCTTCGCATTCGACCGAAGTAAATGTAAGAAAATCGTATTTCGGACTTTTATAAAGAATCGTATATTTGTATTTCCCATTAAAAAGATAACGAAGCGGAACCTTGTTCTTATAATTTTTCATTTGAGGATAGAAAGAAAAACTTTTCAAACTTTTCAGATTCAAAGAAGGGTTAATGTGATTGATTATCACTTCGTTTGGACTTATAAGTCCTGAATAACCCGATTTTCCGATCTGAATAGAACCGATTAGTTTACTCGTAAGGTCTGCGATTCTAAGAGAATAAGCGATGTAGACATTTTCGTTTTGCGGAATCGTTTCCAAAATTAAAAGTATGGGCGTTCCGGAAATGGGGGAAGAGATCGGTTCGCTTAGGAATATTCTTTTTCTTGAAATCGTCTCTATGATAATATCTTTCGAAGGAAGTTTAAAATCTTTGAGAATGGATTCGCGGTCTTTGGAGAGTATTCCTGTACCTATGAAAACCTTCCAGGATTGATTTTCCTGTTTGATAAGCGAAATGGATTCGTATTTTGGGGAGTGATCTAAAAGTGTTTCTAAAAATTTCTGAATTTCGTCCGTTTTGCGATTTTTGATCAGAGAAAGGAATAAAGAATTTTTTTTCAATTTTTGTGCATCGGATTGAACTTCCTCGAAGATCGATTCCGTAAAAATATTCAGTGTTTCATTCATGTTTTCCATCTGATTGAAATAGGATTTTTGAATTGCCAAATGGTTAAACTTGAATACGAGACAGGAAATCGTAATCGCAAGAATACACATGATAAAGATAAAGGTTATTGTAAGGGAGCCTGTAAGGCGAATCTTTACCAGAGATGATACATCTATGTTTTTGAATATACCCTTTTCTATCAGATTGGAAGTCAATTTTTCCGTGACTAAAAACGTGTACACTCCTACAAGAAGAGACATGAGGAGAGTGATCGCATACAGATTATAGTAATCAGTCGCATCTAAGACCACAAAACGACCAAGAATAGTGATAACGACAGAGGCCGCGATTAAAATTCGAAGACCAATATCAACTGAATGAAAAAAAGGAAGACGGAATATAGATTTCTGCGCCTTTAAGATGATTTCTTTATCTGCGATACCTTTTTCGGCGATAAAGAGATACTTTTGAATGGGCCGAAGCCTACGCATGTCCGAAAAAATGGCAAATATAAGAATAAAAACTGAAGTTATTAAAGTGGCGTAGATTGCAATTTCAAGTTGATCGGAATCCATCTCCAGAAACATTTTATAAAATAAAATCGCCGTACCTATCGTAAGAGTAAAACCTACGACTTCGGTTATCAAAATGAAATTAAGAATGAATTTACGAATCGAATTTGTAATGTTGTCATCCATATTTTTGTTCCGATACCTTAGTTATGCGTTATTCGAGCTTAATTGATTTCCTATGTAAATTAAGCTATTAACGATTATTAACACAAGGAGAAAGTAAAAAGAGAAATATAAAATGACGTTAGCTCGCATTGAAAGTTGCATTCCTTTAGGAATGAGAAAAATAGAACATACTGGGAAGTTTAATTAATGCGTTAGTTTCGATAGAATTAATTATATTAAAGCCATTTAAGTTGTAGAAGTACTTTCAAAAAGTATAATGAACGTTTTGCGTTTAAAATTTGATTTACTAATATAAAGAAAGAGATCGGGGTGTGGAATTGAAAACCTTTGTAATCCTTGTTTTAATTGCAACTTTGTCCGAATGTCGATCTGTTGGAAAATCCTTGAAGAGGATTAAAATTTTATCAGCAAGTCGTGATAGGTACAAACTTCTCCAACATCCAGGACGATTTGTGTAGGTTCCTGAATGTTGAATTTCGGAAATCATGTGGTTTTACGAAGAAAAAACAAAAATTGAATTAAGAAAAAAAGAGTGTTATAGGGTGAGGGATCTTTCCTCCTGAAAATGTTATTCGCCCCGAATGTTTTCGAGTTTGTGTTTGATTTCTTCGTTCAGAGGTTGTTTTTTTTGAAAATCTTCGAGTAATCGAATCGCTTCGGTAGGTTTATCGATTTCGACATAGAGATCTGAAAGTTCGAGAAGAGGTCTAGGATCCATCGGAAATTTCTTATGTAGATCGAGGTAAATTTCCTCGGCTTTGTCTCTTTTACCGATGAGTTTGAGAGAAGAAGCTTTTCCAAGAAGCGCAAAATAATCCTCTCCTTCGGCCAGAATTTTATTAAAGCATTCCAGTGCTTTGTCAAATTCTCCCATTCCTCTTAGGCTGTCTGCATAACGATTGATGATGAGTTTGTTATCCGGGTCGAATTCGAGAATTCTTTCCCAATACTGATTGGCTTTGTGAAAATCCTTTTTTCCTCGATAACTTTCTGCAAGACCGTATAACGCAAAAAAATTTCTTCTGTCGAGTTCCGCGGCTCTATGATAATATTGAATCGCTTCGTCGTAATCTTTGATCTTACGGTAGGAATTTCCGATTTCGGTAAGAATTTTAATGTTGTCGGGTTGAATCAAAAGCAGTTTTTCCCACCAATGGATCGCGTCCTTGTATTTTTGACACGCGAAGTAGAGATGACCCAGGCCCACGATCACATATTGATCTTTCGGGTTGATTTGTAGAGCCTGCATATAATAAATTTCTGATTCTTTAAAGTTTTTCAGTTTTCGGTGAGCGTCAGCTACCCGGCTAAGAATCGAAGCGTCCGTGATTGTAATATGTCTATAGTCTTCCGCTACCTCGATCACTCTGGAAAGAAGATTCATTTCCCGGTAGCAATTCATCAATCCCATCAAGGAGAATTTATTGGAAGGATCTTCTTGAATACATTTATGATAATATTCGATCGCACTTTTGTAAACTTTCTTCTTAAAGAACAAGTCGCCCATGCCCACCAGTCCATAAGTATTGTGTGGGTCTTTTTCTAGAAGTTCTTTCAACTTCGCTTCTGCTTTCGCGAGTTGGTTAGAATCTAAAAGTTTGTATGCTTCCTTCGCGAGGTTTTTGATGATTGCGAATTGTTTATCCTCTTCTTTTTCAACGTTAGGATTTTCCATTTGATTCTCTCTTTTTAAGATTTATGCTATTCCAAATTTAGAATTCGCATTATTATTTTTGACGCACAAGATTCGTTGAATATTCTTTTGAAGTTCAAATATTCTGTAAAGAAAATAAGAATAGATGACTGTAGTCTCAAAATAAAAAGTAATTTGAGCTAGAAATTAGTCCCTTTTCTCTACTAAATTTTGGAAAAAAATTTCTGTTTATGTTTTTAATAAAGGGGTTCAATTAAATGACAACCATGGTTTTGTTATAGATAGATACGAGTTGAAATAAGTATGTCTTAAGATAAAAAGAGTCGTGTAGGACCGAATTAGTTCATTCGTTTTTTGAAATTCTAAACCTTTTCAGAACGTCTTTTCTAGTGGAAGAACCGAAGATTTTAAGATTACGGGTTCCTCTTGACAGTAGCCTTTTCGGAATCTTTATGGACGTTAAAAGGAGGAAGCATGTCCGCAGAATCAGGAAGAATAACGGGTGCCAGGTTGATGGTAGAACTTCTGGAAGGATACGGTGTGGATGTCGTTTTCGGATATCCTGGCGGGGCTATACTTCCTTTTTACGACGAGATTTATAAAAGTAAAAAAATCAAACATATCCTTGTAAGACACGAACAAGGTGCGGTTCATATGGCGGAAGGATATGCGAGAGCTACTGGAAAACTTGGAGTGTGTATTGCAACATCAGGGCCCGGGGCGACGAACTTAGTCACCGGACTTGCTGATGCGAAGATGGATTCGGTTCCTATTCTAGCGATTACGGGACAAGTTGCGACAAATGCGATCGGTACAGATGCTTTTCAAGAAGCTGATATTTTTGGAATTACAATTCCCATCACAAAGTACAATGCACTCATAAAGTCTGCGGATGATATTGCAAGGCACTTTGAGGAAGCCACTTTGATTGCGTTAGGTGGTCGTCCGGGGCCGGTTCTGCTGGATTTTCCGAAGGACGTTCAGACTGAATTGACTGAAGTAAAAAAGGCGACTCGGCTAAAGATAGCCCCTCATCATTATAAAAAACCGGAAGTTCGTGGGAATTTGGAAAAATTTGCGGAAGCAATCAATCGATCCCAAAAGCCTCTTCTTTATGTGGGAGGAGGGGCGATCAATGCGGTCGCTTACAAGGAAATTTATGAACTTGCCACCAAGGCACAAATTCCGGTTACCACAACTTTGATGGGTCTCGGTTCTTTTCCGGGAACACATCCTTTAAGCATGGGAATGCTCGGAATGCATGGGACCGTTGCTGCGAACAAAGCGGTATTAGAATGTGATTATATACTCAATCTGGGCGCAAGATTTGACGACCGTGTGGCAAAAATCGGGGAGTTTGCGGAAAATGCGATCAGAGCGCATATAGATATTGATATGGCCGAATTTAATAAACGAGTTCAAGTGGATCATTTGTTGCACGGGGATTTGAAAGATGCATTGAGAGCTGTCATACCTTACGTAAAAAAACAGGATCGTACTTCTTGGATTCAATATCTCCAAGGTTTAAAAAAGGATCATCCATTGGATTTCGATAACTCTGGAAATGCGATAAAACCTCAGGACTTCCTGGAACGTCTTTATAAAAAAACTCAAGGCAAAGCGATTGTTTCCACGGATGTAGGGCAACATCAAATGTGGACCGCTCAATATTATCTTTTGAACGAGCCGAACAATTGGCTTACTTCCGGAGGCCTCGGAACCATGGGATACGGGCTCCCTGCAGCGATCGGAGCAAAGTTTGGAAGACCCGATAAGATGACGATCTGCGTATCTGGTGATGGGTCGATTCAGATGAACATTCAAGAACTTGCAACTATTGCCGCCAACAAATTGGGAGTGAAAATTCTAGTGTTCAATAATAACTTTCTTGGAATGGTTCGCCAATGGCAGGAGCTATTTTACGAAGAGAGATTTTCCCAATCCGAATGGAATTTTAACCCGGACTTTATAAAACTCGCGGAGGCTTATTCGATTCCTGCAATGAAAATTTCAGATAAATCGGAAATAGACCAGGCAATTGAATTCTTTACAAAAGACGACGGGGCCGCATTTTTAGAAGTAGTCATACCGGCGGAGGAAAAAGTATTTCCGATGATTCCTGCCGGAAAATCTCAAAAAGAAATGATCGAGTTTAAGGATTTGGCCGGACTGAAAAAAGTATGAAACACATTCTAAAAATTTTGGTAAACAACCATCCGGGAGTTATGAGCCATGTTTCCGGTTTATTTACTCGCAGAAGTTATAATATAGATTCGATTGCGGTGGGTGTCACGGTAAATCCCGAAATTTCAAGCATGGTGATTGTGGTAAGAGGGGACGAATCCACGGTAGAACAGGTAAAAAAACAACTTTTAAAACTTCCGGACGTTTTAGAAGTGGAGGATCTTGCCTATCATGATTGTGTAAGCAGAGAATTGGTTCTTCTTGTAGTAAAATTGACGGAGACGACAAGAACGGAAATTCTTTCCGTATGCGAAGTGTTTGAGGCGAAAATCGCAGATTTAACACACGCTTCTCTGACGATAGAATATTCAGGGAACTCCCGTAAAGTAAATGCCATTGTGGAAATTATGTCCAAATACGGAGTTGAAGAAATCGTTCGCACAGGGCAAATCGCGATTCGATACAGAAGTATCGGATCTTAAGTGAAAGCCTGTCTAAATTTCGTTTTAGGGCCCCAAAATTTGGAAAATTGTAAAGTCCTATTAGATTCCTAAGTTCATGTTAAAATTTTAAACTGCTTTCAAAGATACTGATTGTTTCCAGGGTCTTTTTCGATTGGAATCAAAAAGAATACAGAATGAATTCGAATGACAAACGACCCTGCGATCCGATTTTCGGATCAGTTTCTGAATAATCTTATAACGTGCGTTTGTAATCGTTCTAAATTCGGTCTGAACCAAAATCGAATCCGGAAAATGAATCTGATCTCTGTAGTCATTTTCTGACCAAAGAACGATCGGTTCGATATGAGTTAGGTCGGAACTTGGAGAATTCAATTCGACTTCTTTCAAAGCCTTTTTTCTTGCTTCGTTCAAGAAGGATTGGGCATTTTCTATATTTACCTTTCCATCATCGTCACAATGGTGGCTTGCAATGGAAATTTCAAAATGGTGTATTTTCGTATTAGCTATCATTTGTATTTTCCCTTATGTCTAACTGCTTAGAATAAAAAGAAGAGTGCCGCAAATTTGCTTCTAAAATTGTTCAAATTATTTTTTTAGAACAATTTTTATCGAATGCAGATTGTTTGAATACAAAACAGTAGGACTTTCATTTTTTATACTGTTTTGATTAGGGATGTGATATATATTAGAAATTGTATACAATTATTTTTTAATATTGATTCGATATGGCAATGAATTTAAATATGAGCCAAGTTGTATTTAATATTGTCATATTTTGTAAAATAAAGAAATAATGTTGTATGAGGGGGTTTTTATGTGGGTTTTTATCGAAAAGAGTCTAAAATTTCTCCCCTGTTTTAGGTTATTTTGGTAGAAATTTTTAAATTGTTGCGGTAATTGCTTGGCTGAAAAGTGAACTTGAAATGGACTTCCAAGCCATTTGGGAACAAAATTAGGGAATTTTAAATAATTTGAATAGGAAATGGAAAATCAGGGAACCTCTTGCCCTGTTGATTTTTAGAACATTCACCGAAAACGATTTATAAATCAGAGGAAATTTTGTGACTTATAAAGAGGCGAGTTCTAAAATTTTAGAATCTAAAAATAAAACAGCTTCCGGTTTCCATTGAAAGATTCCGTTTGAAAATTCGCAAAGTCTGGATTCTTCCATTCGTTTTAATTGTAGGTTTAGAATTTGACTTTTTTCGGGAATCAGCTCGTAAAAACTTTCCATAGAGATCGGTTGAAATAAGCGAAACAAAGAAAGAACTAGTTCTGTATAAAGGTCTGGTTTTGTGTATTCTTTAGAAAGATTTTTTGTTTTATACGTTTCCACATTTCTCGGATTGGAATATCTTCCTACAGGAAGAAAACCGTGGGCTCCTGGGCCAATTCCCAAATAATATTCCATCGTCCAGTATTTAAGATTGTGTCCGGACGAAAATCCCGGTTTGGAATAATTACTGACTTCGTATTGGAATAATTCGTACTGAGAAAGGAGGTTCGGTAGAAGTTTCAAGACCTCTTCCTGAATTTCTTCTTCGGGTCCTGGAGTAATTTTATCCATTACCTTTCTGGAATACGGAGTTCCTTTTTCCACGGTGAGAGCGTAAAGACTGATATGTTTTCCTCCTGACTTCAAAACCTGAAGAACGTCTTTTAAGATTTCCTCAATTGATTGTCCTGGAATTCCATAGATTAGGTCGGCAGAGAAATTGGAAATTTCGGAATTTTTGACCGTTTCCAAAATGTTTTCGTATCTGTTCGGATCGTAGTATCTACCTAAAAATTGAAGTCTTTCCGGATGAAAGCTTTGGATGCCCACGGAGATTCGGTTAATTCCGGCTTGTGCGATCGATTTTAAAAAATCGGAAGTGATATCCTCGGGATTGCACTCCATAGTAATTTCTGAATATTCTGAAATCTTGATGTTCTTTTTTAAAAATTCGATGAGATCCGCGATTTGAGTTATGTCCGCTCGGGAAGGTGTTCCGCCTCCGAAAAAGATTGTATCGAATTCTAAATTGGAAACAGTAGGATTTTCGGAAATTCTTTGTCTTATTTCTTCCTTATATCTTTGGAAAAGGGTATTTTCGTCCGGGATCGGATTTTTTTCGTTTCCCAGGGAATAAAAATCACAATATTCACATTTTTGAATGCAATAGGGATAATGGACATAGATTCCCGGAAAACCCGTCTTTACAACAGGATTTCTGGAATCAATTTTCATGGCTGTTGGGAGATGGTCTTTTCGTTGGAGCTTTTTAAGATCAAATCTACAACTGGAATTGGGGACGTTCTTTCCAAAACGGAATACAAAAGTGCTTTTTTTGATTCCAACGTCGGAGAAAAAGAAAATAAAATTTTCAGATTTGGCAACGTATTCAATTTTAAGAATGGAGTTCCGTAGTGAAGATCCACGATTTCCGTTTTCGGATAACGTTTTGCCAGCCCGGCCGCTAAGTCCAATTCTAATTGGCTGAATGTAGTTACTACGATCCTTTTGAACTTATTGTTTTTGACCAGACTCGAAATTTTTCCGGGGTTTGCGTTTTGAATATTTTTTTCTGCGAGTAAGGTTTCGAATTCTTTTCCTCGAACGGCGAAGATCGTTTCTTCCGTTTTTACGGTAATCGGATTGAAAGAAGACGGAAATGCAACGATAGAAGCTTTGGATACTTCCAAATTTAGAGTTGGTGAAAAAATTTCTAAAAAGTTTTTTTCTCTTTCCGCAATCTGATCTTGAAAGAAAGCGATTTCTTTTTGCTCCAACTCCGAAAGTTTTTCTTTCGATTCGGATTTTTTAGAAGAGAATTCGTAGACAATTCCGTGTTTGAGTTTTAAAAGAATTTGTCTGTATACAGCTTCTTTTAGAAGATCTCTTTCTCCTTTTTGAAAGATTCCTTTTTTGTATGCAGTCAATACCTGATTCTTCATATTGAGGGTCGTTTTTCCCCAGCTCGTCATCAGAAGAATATCCGCTCCCGCCAGTATTGCAAGTACTCCTGGGTCGCGGTCCTTGTAGTGTACATCAATCGCATTCATTTCCATCGCATCCGTGATGATAACACCTTTGAATCCCATTTTTTCTCTTAAGATTCCAGTGAGAATTTTTGAGGAGAGGGTCGCTGGAAAATCTGGATCTAACTTAGGATATACGATATGCGCGCTCATCACGACTTCGGCGCCTTGTCGTATGGATTCCTGGAATGGAATGAGTTCCATCTTTTCCAATTCTTCCAAGGTTTTGTCGATCTTGGGTAGGCCTAGATGACTATCTACATTTGTATCTCCGTGTCCGGGAAAGTGTTTGATTGTAGGGATGGCTCCTCCGATTCTTGCGCCCTTTTCGTATCCGATTCCT
>NZ_CP024871.1:2372500-2410000 GCF_000306675.2 Leptospira mayottensis 200901116 | reverse complement strand
ATTATCTCTCTTTCTTAATTCTCTATAAATGACTTACCTATCTCTGCAAAATAGATATTCAATTCTTTAATAATTAATTTTCGACGCTCTTGTAAAAAATCCTTAAATCTTGTGATTTCCCATAGTTCTTCATAGATTGGGATAAACTGTTTTTTAAGTCGATCGTTTTCGATTTTCTTTAAATACTTATTCGGTAGAGTTTTTGATATTTCTTTATTTGCTTTAGAAGATAAGAATGCGATATTAGCCAAGTCGTCAATTAACTCTGTTTCTATTTCAGCTTCTTTTAATATAGATTTTGGAAATATATGATGTAATTCAATTTGATTTTCGCTACCGTGATTGCCGGTGCTTAAATTTATTCCATTAAACCAATCTTTTGCTTCCTGCTTTCTGCATAACGAAAATAATAATGGCATAAACTTATTACTACGATATTCTCCTGCTATCATTTCAGGAGTAAATTCAAAGCTAGCAACACTTCTTCTCAAATTCTTTACCAGGTTTTGAATTGGCGCTTCGGAATTGATTGCTTTAATGTCATTGTCAATTTGGGCTTCGGCGCCCCCTGTAAATCTGCCGAGGCCAGTAGCCGCTAAATACCAAAAAAGAATTCCATTGATAGAACCATCATCCAGTTTTGAATTCAACTTATTCATATAGTAAACAATAGGGACTAATGCGTTCGTTGATGGTATAAAGTTAGAAGATCCGATTCCAACATTGTTTTTCAAAAAATTTATCGTCGTATCAATTGATTTTTTTGTTTTTCCCCAAATTGAAGGTAGATTGTTTTTTCTTTCGTTCCAAAGTGTATCTAAAGTCTTAAAGCTGCTTTGATCGGTTCCTATTACTACAAAACACCTCATTAAAAAACTTGGACTAAAATCAAAACTAATATTTTCGTATTCGGTCAGAGCAATTTTGAATTCATCGTTCAATGCCCCAGGCCAATTGAAAGCTAATCGGGCCATAGCTAATTCCGCGAATTTTAGTCTTGTTCCTTTGGAGTTTAATCTTATAAAAGATTCCGTAACTTCTTCAAAGTCATCTGTATGTAAAGTTAATACCGGAAAAGAGTAGTCTTTGATTTGAGATAGATTTTGAATTCTATTCATATAAGCTTCTTGAAGGGGTGAAGTTTTATCTATTTTCAATTTTTCTATTATATCATTCCATATAGTAATTGGATTTTCTAAAACGGATTTTACTGCTACCCAGGAAGGAAAATTTTTAAGTTTGCTACTATATATAGCAAAGGACTCGTCTTCAACATTAAAATATACTGGTATTTCTCCTTTTAGGAGTTTTTGAAGAGATGTAAGCCGTTGTTGTCCGTCTAAAATCAATAAGTCAGGAGTTTTAATGGAATTTTCTTTTAATTTTGGAAGTGTTTTCGTTTTCCATAAATAAATTAATCCTGTCGGATATTCTTTGTAAAGTGATTCAACCAAATCTTTGACCTGGGATTTGTTCCAAACATAATCTCTCTGTATTTCCGGAATACCAAGCTCTCCGGCATTAAATTTTTCAATTAATACGCTAATTGATGTATCTGCTTTTTCTAATTTTTTTGCCATTTTGTATCATTTAATATTATGTTAATATACATAAATATTTCTTGTTGAATTTTTGGAAACGGTAATTATTTTTTTGCTCCTTTATTTTAAATGCTTCTGCTGCTTAGGTTGGCAAAAACTGAATATTGCAGGAATTTAAAATAATATTGAATCGAGGTATAATTGGTTATCCGATATCGTTTGTGTATTTGAATTTGAGGATGAAGTTTTCACTTTTTACGAAACGATACAAATTTCGTAGAACGTATATGAAAAAACATTCTACGTTTTTCTCAATTGGAAAGAAGGATCTAGCTAACTTAAGGTTTTCCTGCGATTGTAGGATGGATATGCCGCTCTGGTAAGTTTTAAAGAATCGATTTTAAGGTCTGTATATGCAATTATCGTTATTCTTTATGAGTAAGAATCAACGGTCATCTGGGTTTGAAATATTATAATAAAAACTAGCAACTAAGATTTAAAATGTGGGAACTCTCTTGCGTGGCTTTGCGGGAACTGACTGAATGATTGTAACTGATTTATTTTAAGGTTTGAGGATAGGCTTTAAAACAAATGGAAAAAATAGATTTTTGATGCAAAAATAAGTCTAAAATCGATCTGACTTTAAATAGTCGTCCCTGAAAAATTGAGATTTTTAACGAAAAGAAACAAGCAGTGGTCTTGAGATAGATCTAAAACGGAAAAGCCAGAATTTGTGTTTATAAAAACGCACCGTTTCGGACGATGCGTTTTTTATCTTAAAAAGAAACCGTTCTTGCAAACAACAGAATCGTTTTGCTGGTTTTATTGATCACTTCTTCTTTTTTTTCTCTTCTGTTTTGAGCGCGAGTAAAGACTTACTTTGCAACTCTATCTTTTTCTTTTCAGTCCAAGGAATCGCAATACTTAACTCTTCTGCTAGAGAAAGAAGATTGTCGTTAATGTCTACAAGTTCGTCGATGATCACGAAGTAGGAAACACTGGATTTCAGTTTGCTGTCTCCTTTTTTGATTCGTTTCATCTGACTTTTATAGATGTTCTGTTTGATTTTTTCTAAGTTTCTGGTTTTCTTTTCCGATCTTGCTTTTTCCAAAAGATCCGGGAATTTATCGGAATCTGCAATGAGCTCCATCAAATTCGTGGCGGATTTCCTGAGTTCCTTCACCTCTTCCTTTTCGTCTTTAGAAACCTCGTGAAAAGAACTGATTCCGTTCGACGAGGTTCTAAGAATATTCCAAATACTTTCCGTAATTCGATCCAGATAATTGATCGATTCGGTGATCGGATGAATGGAAGAAAGATCTTCTTCTTCCAAATGTTTGTTTGCGATCGATAAAAAACTGGAAAGGGAATTTTCCCTCATCTTTTTTAAGTCTTTCAAAAGTTTTTGAGTCTGTCTGAAATTTTTCTTTTTACCGTTTACGTAACCCGCACAGACGTTGTTCAAAGCCTTTCTTGCAACGTTTAAACTCGCGAGCATGGAGGAGATCGTCCTAGAAAGAGCTCTTTCCGGATGCTTTTTGAGAGTGATGAGTTTTTCCAGATTTTCGTCGTATGTTTCCTGACGCTTTTTGTGGATCCTTGCAAAGAGGAATATCAAAAGTGTCGCGATTAAAACGAGGACGATCACCGAAGAGAATCCGAAGATATACAGAATCGATCCGATTGCTCCTGCAGTCGCTGATGCGATGATGGCGGTAAAGAACCAACCACCGACTACGGTGAGAACTCCGCTTACTCTGTTAACGGAATTTTCCTTATTCCAGGCTCCGTCTGTGAGAGAGGTTCCCATTGCCACCATGAAGGTCACAAAGGTTGTGGAGAGAGGAAGTTTGTAAAGGGTTCCAATCAGAATCAATGCGCTTGAGATTTGAATGTTTACGGAAGCTCTGAGTAAGTCGAAAGCTTCTGTCTCATGCATTCTGACGATCTCCAAAGAATTTTTCTGTTCGAAGCGCTTACCGATAAAATTACGAACCCTTGTGGGAAGAATCGCCTTGATCGGAGTATAAATTCCGAGTGCAATTTGGACGAAAACCCGAGCAACCAAATTCGTATTAAAACTCTCTAATGTTTCTCCCTGAGAGCCGAGCGTAACTTCGGTTTGTGTTACTGATTCGGCTTTTTTGGAAAACCAAAGAGAGAAAAGCATGATACAGGCTGCGCCTAAGAGAATAAAGTTCGGAGTCTGAACGCTTCCTGCAAGACCGGTTGCCAAAGCGGTTGGATCTCCTCCAGCCTGAATTAAAGTCCAAGTAGTAAAACTTGCGAGAGGAACGCCGATAAAATTCACCAAGTCGTTGCTCGCAAAGGCCATCGCGAGAGAACCCGTTCCGATCAAAACTAGGAATTTTAGAATATTCCATTCTAATAGTACTAGGATTTGAAAAAGGATCGAAAATCCTACGAAGCTAAATAGAAGAATGTTTGTAAAATTCTTATTCAGATAATCGCTTATTTCCGAAGGAATGAGGTTGGAACCTTTCATCGCCGATAAAAGCGTAAAAAAGATCATGATAGTGACAGAAAGCCCTCCGAAAAGCCCTCCAAAGTATTTCATCGAATTCTTTAAGTTGAACGAAAAAATGAATCGGAACACGAACTGTAGAATGATTCCGGAGAAAAAAGCGACAATCACGCTCGTTACGATTCCGAAAATAATCTTGAGTGCGCTTTCCGAGTTGATGATTTGAAACGCACCGCTCAAAGTTCCGGTTTTTAAAAGTGCAATTGCAAGAGCGGCTCCTAAAAGTTCAAACACCAGAGATACCGTTGTGGAAGTCGGAAGCCCTAGGGTGTTGTAAAGATCCAGAAGCACGATATCCGTGAGCATAACCGCTAAAAACAGGAACATTAGATCCTGAAGTGCAAATCCGCTCGGATGAAAGATTCCTTTTCTTGCGACTTCCATCATACCACTGGAAGAAAGGGCTCCGAGAATGATCCCGATTCCGGCTACTACCAGAATGATTCTTTTGGAGGAGGCTTTAGAACCAACGGCGGAATTGGTGAAATTTACCGCGTCGTTCGAAACTCCGACTAGGAGATCGCCGACTCCGAGGATTGCCATTAGAACGACGATGATTAAAAAAAAGTCCATGAAACGCTTCCGTTTATTGTTTTGTTAGTATCTAAAGTTTTCGCTTTGACTCTTGTTAAACGTAAATCCGGCGCTTACTTACTCTGGTCGTGGATCTAACATTATGTTGTAGTCTCCAACATAACAACGTTTGTTGAGAGTTATCCTTGAGTCTTTTAAATCTGTGGAACCGGACAACTGAAATTTTGCCGTGAACCCATCTGTGATTATTACTTTTGTGTTACAAAATCAACCGGTTAATCTTCCAAATCCCAAAAAAAATCCTTGTTGGTGAGTTCTTCTTCTTGGGAAACCGATTCTGTAACGGAAAAGAAATTTTTTCCTCCCAGTGAATTGTAAATCAATTTGTATTGTTCTTTCAATTCCAGAGTTTCTTTTTCCCAGTATTCGTTTCCCGCAAAATGGGGAAAGGCAACTGGAAAGGAGGGATCTGTCGTAAACCTACTGGAAATCCAGGCAGAGTAATGAACAAACCGCATTGCGCGAAGAATTTCCACAAGATCAAACCAGGAGTCGTTGAATTCCCTAAATTCTCTATAGCCGGAAAGAATATGTTCTCTTTCTTCAAGTCCTTCTTTTCCTCTGGAAAGTAACATCCAAAAGTCCTGAACTGCTGGACCTTTTAGACAGTCATCAAAGTCGACGAAAAACCATCCTTCTTTTCCGAAGAGTAGATTTCCCTTATGGCAGTCTCCGTGAATTCTGTGCAGAGGAACCGTTTCTATTTTTTCCCGAAAAAGATCTAAAATCCGATTTGCGACTTCGAGATAATCTTTTTTGCAACTCGGAGGAATCCATTCTCCTTTAAGTAGGGTTTCTAAAGGAGCGGTTCCATATGTTTCGGAATCGAGCGTGATCCTGTGCTCAAAATGTTTTGCCTGACCGATATTATGGATTCTAGCGAGAAGCCTTCCTAAAATTCTAAGATTTTCCGGATTCAGTTCGTCGGGAGATCTTCCACCTACTCGGGGCCAGAAAGAATAATAAATGTCTTCTTGAAACAAAGAGAGGCTACTTTCATTTTCAAATAAAAAGGGAGTGCAGACCGGAATTTCTTCCTCTTTCAGATCTTGTAGAAAATGATGCTCTTCTAAAATTTGCTCTCTGCTCCATCTTCCGGGACGATAGAATTTGGAAATGATATGGGAACCGTCCTCCAACCTAAGGTCGAAGACTCGATTTTCCAAACTGTTCAGAGCCATACAATGACCGGAAGGTTCGTATCCTGCCTTTTCGGCTAGGGTAAGAATTTCTCCCGGATTGAGTTGAAAAAAGTCAGCCACAGGTTCCAGAATTCTTATTTCCAGTTTCTTTGGAAATTTTTTTATTAGGTCGAGATGGAACTTGGTCGTTTTGTTCCGATCTTGATGGAATTTGGTTTTCAATAAAATCGGATTTTACAAATTGATTCTTGAGAAGGAAAAATCATGAAGATATCAGTAGGAAATCTGCCTCAGGAGCTGACCGAAGACGAACTGAAAAAGATTTTTTCGGAATTCGGGACCGTTCAGGAAGTGCATATTAAAAAAGATAAAACTACAGGACGTTCTTTGTCTTATGGATCCGTCGAGATGGACGATTCCGCGGGAACGAAAGCAATTGTGGCATTGAATAAAAAAGAAATCCAAGGTAAACAGATTGCAGTAATTGATTCTGAGGAACTAAAAAAAGAGTTTGAGAAAAAACAATCTATAAAAGGAGGAGGGGCTTCCGGTAAGATCCATGGAAATCAGTCGAAGACTGGAGGATTTTCCAGCGCTGGTGTAAGAAGAACCGGAGGAAGAGGAAAATGAAATTGACACGTTTAATATTCGTCTTTGCAATTTTTTGTGTTACGATAGTTCCCATATTTGCAGAAGATTTAGTTATCAAAGATATTCGTATTGGAACTGGTAAGGAAGCATTCTCCGGATCGAACGTTACGGTGCACTATGTTGGAACGTTGGTTAGTGGTAAGAAGTTTGACAGTTCTAGAGATAGAAGAACTCCTTTTACTTTCAATTTGGGGGCGGGAGAAGTCATCAAAGGTTGGGATCGCGGGGTTCGCGGTATGAAAGAAGGTGGAATTCGCAAACTTACCATCCCTCCGGAGCTCGGTTACGGTTCGAGAGGTGCGGGTGCAGCTATTCCCCCAAATTCCACTCTCATTTTTGAAGTAGAACTGCTTAAAGTGTACTGAGTTTTTTTCTTTTGTAACAGATTTTACCGGATTCTGACATTAGATTTGGTCAGCTTTCCGGTTCTAATCTATCGTAAAAAGGAGGAGCCTTCCGATTGCGATAGCTTAATAACCAGATGCCTTATGATTTTTTCGAACATTTTCCGTTACCGGCCTGTATCTTAGAACCGTCTCTTTTAATCCAAAAAGTAAACTTTGCTTTTTGTAGAACTCTAGGATATTCAAAAACAGAACTAGAGGGAATTCAAAACTGGAATCAAATTTGTCAGTTTAAAGACGCGACATTCCATTTTTCTGATCCTTCTCTTTGGCCTTGCACGAACTTTTCGAATGAAAATCCTGCGTATTCCGTTCTTTTTCTTACAAAAGACGGGGTTCAAAAGGAATATTCGGTTTCCTTTGCTTTCGATCGTGAAGAACTGCGAATCTTTGCTTATTTGGAAGCTCCTCAGATTTTTGAGAGAACCGTTGTAAAATTCGATTCTCAAAGAACTTCTGTAGTAGATAAGGATTGGGAAAAACCGAGCGTTTCTTGGGTTCAAAAGGAAAAATTGGACGCAATTGGAACTCTTTCCGCGGGGGTTGCACATGAAATCAATAATCCATTGATGGGAGTTATCAATTATGCGGAAATGATGTTTAACGGCATCGAAAACGGAAATCCTCTTCGTAAATATGCAGGAATTATTCTGCGAGAAGGAAATCGAATTTCCGAAATCGTCAAAGATATGCTTACCTTTACTCGAATCGAAAAGGAAGAAATAAAAGTCCAAGATATTAAATCCGTTTTCGACTCTGCGTTCAGTGTGATAAAAGCCTGTATCGATAAGTCTAAAATCGAAACGATCGTACCCGATCTAAAAACTCCTATTTTTGCGGCTTGTTCCGTCGGAAAACTCAGAAAGGTGTATTTCAATCTGCTTACAAATGCAAAGGATGCGATTGAAAGTAATCCCGATCCGAGTCAAAAAAGAGTCATGACCGTTCGTTGGGAGAAGTTAAAGAAAGAAGATCGAAATTTCGTCCGCACTATCATAGAAGATACCGGGATCGGTATTCCGGAAGAAAACAGACATAAACTTTTCGATCCTTTTTATACAACAAAAGACATCGGAAAAGGCACTGGTCTCGGACTTACGGTCTCCTATAACTTAGTTCGTGAAATGAAAGGAGATATTTCTTTCGAAAGTGGAAACGGAGTTACACGCTTTTATTTGGATCTTCCCGAATCGCTTTGAAAGAAAGATCCTTGACTTTATGGGAGACGATCTACTAGATTCTCCTTCAATTCGCCATGGACGGCTCCCAACAATCAGAACAGAAAGGCTACGATTCCCTTTATTCCGTATTGTTTGAGATCGACGCGATCATTTCCTTAGACGACAATTTCAGAGTGATCTTAGCTAATCCGGCTACGGAAAGAGCGTTCGGATATCTTTCTTCCGAGCTGATCGGAAATTCCATCGAACACTTGTTTTCACTTCGTGTTCGAAAGCGATTTTATAGAATTCTAAAAAACATTGCTGAACTTCCGGATAAAAAAAGGCAAAAACCTTTCGGGCCGATTCGTATGATTCGAAAGGATAAAACGGTTTTGATTTCAGAGATTTCTGTTTCAGTCACCGGACCCGAGGGGGATTGTCAATATCACGTCATCATTCGGAATATATCAGAAAAACATAGAATTCTAATGGAGCTAAAGCGAGCTAACGAGAACTTGAGGAAAATGGACCGTGAAAAAGAAGAGCTTTTGGAAAAACTCGAAGAGAAGGTTCGGCAGAGATCCAGGCTACTCGCAGGCTATTATAAAGGAATGAAAGAGGAATTGAATCTTGCGAAAAAGCTTCAGACGGAAATTCTTCCGGATATTCCTTCCATTGCGGGAGTTCAGATCCATTCTATGTATCTTCCGATGATGGAAGTGGGTGGGGATCTTTACGATTTATTCCAAATCCGCCCAGGGGTTCTCCGGGTTTTTCTTGCGGATGCGACGGGACACGGGATTCAAGCCGCTCTTCTTACGATGACTCTTAAAGGAATTTTGGAATCCATCAAAAAAAAAGATACGGATCCGGGAACTATTCTCACGGAATTCAACCGCGAATATTGCAAGAATTTCGGAAATATAGGAATGTTCTTCTCTTGTTTTCTTGCAGACATAGATACGGTTTCCAAAAAAATCTCGTATGCTTCCGGAGGTCATCCTACTCAATTTTTTCTTTCCAAAGATCTTGTGTTGGGATTGGATCGAACGGGATCTTTACTCGGTCTCGATTCGAACAATCGATACAGTGTTTTTAAATTCAGCTATCAATACGGAGATCGTTTGTTCTTACTCACGGATGGAATTTATGAGGAGTTTAATTCCGACAAACAGCAGTTTGGGGAGCTTGCTGTTCAAAATATTCTCGCAAAAAAATTTTGGGAACCTATGGAAGAGACAATTCCGGCCATTTTGCAAAGTCTGATTGAACATTTAGGATCACAGAGAATACAAGATGATATTACGGCCATTTTGATAGCTTTAGATTTTCCCGATCTTTGAAATGTTCCCTTCGATTTTGTTTCTTTTTCCTGAGCTTCGGTTTTTGAGTTTTTCCGCTTATAACACCCGTTTGATGTCGGGAATAAATACGAGTCAAGTGAAAAGACTACAATGCTTTTTAGAAAATCAAAAAGTTCAAGTTTTCTAAGAACGTGATCCCTATTGATGATCTTTATGGCTGGATTTGGAGAGCTTTTTATGTAACTTTGATATAAGAGGATTGGAAAGATTTTTTTAAAAGTAGGAGTTCTTACATTTTTACAGCGCTTAGACTTGCTTTAGCAGCCGAAGTCAACCGCAAGCTCCGCCGTGGACCGGAAGCCTGCTTTTACACTTAAAGATTGGGTATTTCTTGTTTATAATGTTGTTGGAAAAAGTAGGGTAGTTCTATCCGTGAAACTTTGAAAAGAACCAGGAGATGGTCTCGTCCCTTTTCAAATCCGGAAGAAGGATCGTTTCGTAGTGATTTTTATCCGGTAGAGTGAGAAACACAGACCGTTTGATTTTTTTTTGAAAGGTATATATTGCCTCATCGGGAAGTAGTTCGTCTCCTTTTTGAAAATTTGGTTTTCCGGCCCGAATTACTAAAACGGGGGAAAGGATTTGGGAGTAATTATTTTTTCTTAATATTCTAAAACTTGCAATTGGATTTCGTAAAAATCTCAAAGGTATCTTCCAGGGACTTAACGCTCCTCCCATATTTCTCAGTTCGGAATCGATCGCATGAATCGGAATATTGCATTTATATTCTGTAGTACCGGAATTGATCGTATGAATTTCCTCCAATTCATAGTTTAAAAAATCCTCAATATCCTTGTTCCAAGAGCTAAAGATCGGAGATTCTTTCGCAAGTTTGAGATACGTTTCTCTGGAAGAAAACGATCTTCCTAAACGTTGTAAAGATTCTTGGATCATAAATAGACTGGAAAGCTTTTTTTTAAAGGAAAGTTGTCCGCCCCCGTCGATCAAACAGAGTTTATTGGTTCTTAGCGGATAATTCTTACCAAAGGCAAGAGAAATCCAACAACCCAAAGAATGAGAGAGAAGATTTGCTTTTTCGATTTTTAGAAAGTCCAACATGAACTTTAGATCTTCTGCATGTAAGTCGTGAGAATAGGAGATTTGTGGTTTAGAGGATTGTCCTCTTCCGCGAAGATCGTATGTGATTATCGTAAGGTTTTGTTTGACTAACTCTTTCGCGAGAGGAGCAAAGTTTTTGAGATTACCGGTAAGACCGTGAATACATACCACAGGGGGAGGAGAATGTTTAGAAAACTCTCCATAAATTTCCGCCGCCAGGGTTTGCGAGCCTCCGATAGGAATTTGGATAGATTTTGAAATCGACTTTTGATTTGAAGGAGAAACGGGATTCTTCATTCGTCCGTTATTTCAGTTCGGAATCTTTCCATCAAGCTTCTTAACTCGGATTTGATTCCGAACGAAACGCGAAATAAGTGAATGCGATTTTTTCTTACTTTCGGATTACTAGATATCATTGAGCGTTATAGGAATCGTATGTTGAGGTCTTTGATTGACAAAACAAATCGCCAATTTTTTTCTTTGATTGGAAGTTGACGATATTGTGCAAATTTTTTTCTCCGAGGTTTTTCGAATCATTCTTTAGAAAATTTAAGAAAATATAATTCCTAAGAGAATCATTTTTAAAAGATCGAAAAGACGTAGAACATATCAGATTTCTTGCAGTTGGTATATGATTGCAACCACCTCAAAAACATTTCGTCTAATTTCGAAAAACTATTTATAACGTTGAAATCTACTTTTGAGATGATTTTTAGTACTTAGGTTGCAAATACTTCGAACTTTTTTAGAGATGATTGAAAGTCTGCCCCAAAATCTTAGAATGTAGGAGCTCCCACGAGAGTTTAACAACAATAAAACCCGTTAGAAATTCCATAAAGTACCAAAGGAATGTAATCTGTGAAAACCACTGTGTTTTATTACGAACGTATCGAATGATTGCAGCTCATTTTTCTTAAAGTTTTGGGACAAATTTTTAATCAATATAAACTCCATAGATAAAAAACCGCATTGTGATCAGCTTACAAAGCCCGTAGATGATAAAATTCCTGGAGATTCCTAAATAAAAAATCATAGAAAAAGTTAAAGATAGAACTTAGAGAATGATGCTTCCTTGGAAATTCTGCCGTTCCAATGGAATTGAAAAATCTGAGTTTTTCAAGGTCTTGTTTTCATTTTAACAAGATTTTATCTTTAGTTGTTCCGACAAACGACTTTAGGAAGAGGTCGTTTTACTGGCAATTCAAGTCTGCTTAGTATTCGTTGGGGCTTACTATTTTCAAACTGTGCTTTCATCATTTGAGTGGTGTGGTTTGGGGATAATTATCAATTTAACAAAAAAGGCTGGTGGATTCTAAATTGAAATAGGGAGTTAGTAGGAGTTCCTACGCTCTTACACGGAAGATTCCAATTGTTGAATTGTGAGAACTCCTACTGACTTTTTCACGGGTAATTTTTCGTTCTCTGAAAATTCAAACGCAATCAAAGACGCGTAGTGGCGAAAGAGCGAGGTTTTTGCGCTTTTTGGCTTTATCCATTGAATCTTCCGGGACTGGAAACCTCAGAGTTTTTTGTAGAGAAGTTCCGACGGTTGACCCAATCGGTTTCACTCAAAGAGGCGCCATAATAAAAAGAAGTATTTCATGGTTTCAAAACATAAAAAACATACACTCAAATGCGATTTTGCGGACCGGAAAATAGGGGAAGTTTTTTTGAGTCGAAAAAATACTGGAAAGAACGCGAAACCTTATGACCTTAGATTTGAATTGAATACAGGAGTATAAAGGACATTTTTGAGTATCCGGACACTGGGCTACGGAACCTGCTTGCATTATTTAAACTGAGATTTACATTCGCATTTCGGGAAATACTATTATGCAACATACGAAAGAAGAAATTCTAAAAGACATATATCTTTTCTCCAATTTTACAGAAGACGAATTGAGTGCCATTGCGGAAAAGACAGAATATAAAGTTTACGAACAAGGTGATGCAATTTTTCACGAAGGCAACGATGCAAAGGCGTTTTTCGTGGTAATCTACGGAACTTTAAAAGTTCTTACCTCCACTGAAAAAGGGGACGACGTGAACGTGACTACGATTGCAACGGGCGATCATTTTGGTGAATTGCCGTTTTTGGATCCCGGTAAGCGTTCCGCTTCGGTAGAAGCGATGGAGAGATCCGAACTTTTGAGAATTCCTTACGATCATTTAAAAACGGTCTTTGAAAAAGATTCCAAAGCCTCTTTAAAATTTTATCAGGCGATTTCCCATTTTTTAGCTAAACGTTTAAGAATGTTGACGCACGATTTGACTTATGCAAGAGAACTAAGAAAGAGATATACGATCTGATTTCTTGACTGTTTCTTTTTTCCAAGCATGAAATCTTGTCTGAAATGAACTTCGATACAAAATCGAACCGTTTTTGTATCGCTCCATTCTTTTTACACCCTTGGTAAGGAATGTTTTTTAGAGAATCTCGACTTAAAAAAGAGATTCGTTTCGTTTTCCCGAATATTGATGGAATCGAAGTAAAAACTGATTGTCGAAAAATTTTTTTAGGAAAGCTCGTATCTAAAAAATCCTCGATATATTTTGGCTGCGAGAAGATAAGACTATCGGCAAAGATCTTAATAAGGGTATTCAAAATCTTTAAAGGAACATTCTAAGATTGAAAAAGGAGAATGATCGCAGATTCTATGTCTTGAATTTGGATCGGTTTGGCAATATAGGCGTCCATGCCTGCTTCCAGACATTTTTCCTTGTCTCCTTCCATTGCGTTAGCCGTCATTGCTACGATCACCGGTTTCGATTTTGCGAAATCTTTTCGGATAAGATGCGTGGCTTCGTAGCCGTCCATCTCGGGCATTTGGATATCCATAAAAATTAGATCGTAATTCCGCTCTTTCAAACATTCGATTGCTTCCAGACCGTTTAACGCTGTATCCGCAGTATATCCAAGTTTCATAAGAAGACGAATAGCAATTTTCTGATTAATTAAGTTATCTTCGACTAAAAGAATTTTGAGTGGAATTCTTTCGGAGAGTAGTTTTTCATTTTCTCCTTGTTTTTCTTCTTTTGGAACCTTGGTGGGAAACGCTTTTTCAAAATTTTTACTGAGTTCTTCCAAAAGAATCGGTTTAAACATCATAAAGATCTTAAATCCGGGACGGTTGAAAAGTCCGTTCGTAATGTGATAATAGGAATCCTTCAGCTCTTTTTCCACAAAAAGAATGATCGTAAGTTTTAAAGAAGGGTTTTGATTTTTGAGTTCGTCCAACATTTCGGGTAGATTCATATCCGGAAGATTTAGGTCTGTAAGAAAAATTCCGATTTTTTCTTCTCCGCTGATAGTACGAATTGCTTCTTTTGCTGTTTTTACAATCTTAACCGAAAATCCGTTTCGTTCGCAGAATTTTTTTATCTGTTCCCTAAAGTCAAATTCTTGGAGCGAAAGAACCGCCATGGTTGCCAAGTTCTTAGAATGAAGTTCTTGAATTCCAGCTGGAATTTCGTATTCTAATTTTTCCGTAAGAATGGATAAGGTAAATTCGGAGCCTTGATTCACTTGACTTTTTACGATGATTTCACCTTTCATCAACTCGGCTAATTTTTTACTGATCGTAAGACCGAGTCCGGAACCTCCATATTTCCGAGTGGTGGAAGAATCCACTTGACTGAAAGCTCTAAAAAGAAGTTCCAATTTCTCTTCGGCAATACCGATTCCCGTGTCCTTTACATGAAAGATGAGTCTGAATTTATTGTTCGGAAATTTTTCGGCCTCCACTTTCAAAAGTATTTTTCCTCTTTCCGTGAACTTAATCGAGTTTCCGAGAAGATTTGTCAAAATTTGTCTCAGTCTATACGGGTCGGAGATAATCCAATTCGGAACCAGGGAGGATATGCTGAATTCGATTACAAGACCTTTCTCTTCCGCCATGGGACGGAACAAGTTGATCACTTCGCTCGTGAGTTTTTCCGGAGATACGGGTTGCATTTCAAGTGTAAGCTGTCCGGATTCAATTCTTGAAAGATCAAGAATGTCGTTTAACAAAATAAGCAAATTTTGTCCACTCGACTTGATGATATCCAAATATTCTCTTTGTTCCACACCGAGAGGTGTGCCCTCTAAAAGACTTACCGTGCCGATTACCCCATTGAGAGGGGTTCTAATTTCATGACTCATCATCGCTAAAAAGTCTGTTTTCGCTTTGGAAGCGGCTTCGGCGCTTTCTTTGGCACGTTTTAGAGAATCTTCATATACCTTCCGTTCGGTGATTTCGTGCCAGACCGAAAGAAAAACTCGTTTTTGACTGATTATGATAGGAATCAGAGTGACTTCTGTGGAAAATTCTTCACCGTTAAAACGTTTATAAATCCACTCGAATGTATAAGAACCTTTTTTCAGAGCAATCGATTCGAATTCGCTCATCATCTTTTTTTCTATTCTTCCGTCGGCTTGAATTTCCGCAGAGAAATGAGCCGGATGTTTTCCTAAAACGAGTTTTTTATCGGAACATCGGAGCATTTTCAGAGTTGCAGGATTACATTCGAAAATTCCGGAGTCGTCATATAACACGTGAGGTTCGCTCGATCGTTCAAATAGAAGTTTAAATTTTTCTTCGGCTAACTTTTTATCGGTGATGTCCACAGAAACCGCGCTGACTCCTGTGATTTCGTATTCCGCGTTTCTGATTGGATGAAAGGAAAGTTCGCTGAAAACGAAGGTTCCATCCTGATTCGGTCTTTTACCTGCTATGCTAAATTTTTCTCCAGACAATGCCCTATCATAGAATTCCTTCCAATATTCGAAAACCTTCGGAGGGAGTTCCTTTTGAAATACGTTAAAACCGGGTGAGATTTCTGAATGATAAAAATCCTGCATTGCATTTTGGAATTGAGAGTTGAATATGAGTAATTCATAATTTTTATCGATGGACCATATCATCGCTTCCAAGTTTTCAATAATCGCGTTTAGGTTGGCTTCCTGTTCCGTTATCGTTGCCGCTTGTTCCAGGATAAATTTTCGCGCGTTGACTTTTTCGGTGATATCTTTGATCTGGACTAGAATGATTCGGTTCAAACGGGTGGAAACTGTTCGAAAGGATGTATTTCCCCAAAATTTTCGACCTCGAAACGTCTTAAATTCCACTTCCCAGGAGGGGGTTTCTCCAGATAAAATCTTTCTCTTTCTGGATTCGTATTCGGAAAAGGAAAACCCTGGGGTAAGTAAATTTGAAAATGGAATATTCAAAATATCAGATGGATTTTGAGTTTCGAAATGTAGATTTGCGGTTTGGTTGGTTTCAAGAATCAGATCTTTTTCCGGATCGAGCAATAAAATTGTGTTAGTCGATTTCTGAAAGATCGTTGAACGAAGTTCTGCGTCCTGTAAAAAAATACTAGGAGTTTCTGAAAAGGATAATTTTGAATCCGTAAAAAACGAAAGTAAAATATGACTTTGTCCTAAAGGTAAAACCTGGATTTCTAAGTTTAAAGATTCTTTTTTTTGATTTTGATAACTTGCTTTAAGGAAAGAAGTTTTTTCATTTGAAGATCGGGCTTCCCCCCAGATAAAAGTCCAGGATTCGGGCGTTGTCCAACTCCATTGGGAAGGATGGATTTGATTCTCTAAATTCTCTCTAAACTCCTGAAACGGCTGATAAAAGTTCCAGGTGATCACATCTCCCGAAGAGTTCAAGATTAGAAAATTGAAATCAGGTCGTAAAGAAGTCATTTATTCCTATAACCAAAAAGAGGGTTTTATAATTTTCTGCATTGAAAGCATCAAACAAGCAAAATAAGAAAATGTTTTGAAGAAAAAGAATATTCTCAAATGGAAATCGTGTTCCAATGTGAAAATCGTTCCATATATATTATATTTTCCATAATTTTCAAGGGATTTGATTCTGGTTTAGAAAATTTGTTTTTTGGAGAAGTGCAAGATAAAAATTTTTTGATATTGATAGAACTTTTTTTATCGACTGTATTTTTTAAGGAATGTAAAAGAGCCTTGGGTCTTTTCTTTTTTGATCAAGGGATATTTGAATAATTGGGTTTGATTGACTTTCCGTTCCTAATTCTTAGAATGCCTGATATATCTGTCTCCAAGAAAACTTAGATATCCCGCTTTTACTGATCGGCCCGAGTATGATATCTACTCAAGTTCATGTGATTTGTAAAACGATTTTATAGAGTGAGTGGCGTATCCGGTTTCAAGGAAACATGGCGCTTGGGCCTTTTAAGATACTTTGTAATAAAAAATTTAAATTTTTGAGGCTAGTCGTAAATAAAATGGATCCGATCTCAATCACGGAAAAACACTATCAGCTTCTTTTTGATTTTTCCCAGGATGGATTAGTGATTCATTGTGAAGGTAAAATTTTGAAAGCGAACGATGCATTGATTCGAATGCTCGGTTACGACTCGATTGAAGAAGTGATCGGAAGACCGATTCTCCAATTTATTCACTACCGGTCTCAAAATATCGTCAAACAAAGGATTCAGAAAATGATCCAAGAAGGAGTGGGAGTCGGGATCGTTGAAGAAGAATTCATCCGAAAAGACGGCTCTACTTTATTCGTGGAAGTGGTCGCTACCACTTTTTTTGAAAGTGATCGTCAGTATTTCCAAGCGATCGTAAGAGACATCAACTCTAGAAAACGGGCTGAACTTGAATTAGAAAGACTTCGTTCCAAACTTAAGGTGACTCAAGAAAGGCTTTGTGGAGTGATCGAAGGAACGAAAGATGCCATCTGTGCGGTGGACATCAACTTTCGTGTAATCGCTTTTAATTCTTCCTTTGAACTTAGTTTTTGGAAACTCTACGGTAAAAAAATCGAGGAAGGAACTCTTCTTCCCGAACTCATTTGGGATCCCCTCGAACGGAGTGTAGTGATTGAAAATTGGAGCCGTGCTCTTCGGGGAGAAGTATATACCACGGAAAGAACAATACACGGTTTAGTTCAAGATGTCGCAATATTTGAAATCAGCTATAGTTCTATTCGAGATTCTTCACATAATCTGATCGGTGCGACTCAGATCATTCGGGATATTACTGAAAGAAAGAGTGATGAGGAAAAGCTGAAAAAAACCCTGGAAGAAAAAGAAGTAATGTTGAAAGAGATTCATCATAGAGTGAAGAACAATCTTCAAGTAGTGGCAAGTCTTTTGGGTTTACAGGCCGAATATTCTCAGAACGAAAAAATTTCCCGGATTCTTAAAGAATGCGAACGTAGAATTCAGTCCATGGCTTTGATTCATAAGGAACTCTATCAATCTGAGAATATTACAAAAATAGATTTTTGTGACTATCTCAACACACTATTGATCAGCCTTCTTCATTCTTTTGGAAAAGAAAAGAAAGTGGAATTTAATATTTCCTCCAAGCCGAATTTTGTTTCGATCGAAACAGCGATTCCATTGGGACTTATCGTCAACGAACTCGTGACTAATTCCTTGAAATATGCGTTTTTGAACGAAAGGGAAGGTCAAATTTCAGTGAAGCTTAGATTGGACATGGGAGAATCCGTTTTGGAAGTTGGAGATAATGGAATCGGTATGCCTGAAAAATTCGACCTTGGCAAATCTGAGTCCTTGGGATTGAGACTCGTGGAAATTCTTTCCAAACAACTCAGAGGTAAGTTCGTGCTTCTTCCTACAGGAGAGGAAAGAGGAACGAAATTTCAAGTCCGATTTAAAGCCTAAAAACACTTGTCCTCAGTAATTCTACTCCGGAATCTGCAAGTATCCGGCCTATGAATTTAATATCTGTCGATAAGATTTCCAAAGAAATTGGTTCTAAAGTTTTATTCCATCAAATCAGCTTTGGAATTAACGAAGGGGAAAAAATCGGAATTCTCGGAATTAACGGTTCCGGAAAAACGACCCTTTTAAAAATGCTTGCTGGTTTAGACGTTCCTGATAGCGGACAGATCATGAAGAATAAAATTCTTCGGATCGCAGTTTTATCTCAATCTCCCTCTTTTGATCCAAACCATACTGTCTTGGAACATATCTTTTCCGCTTCGAGCCCGATTTTGGAAACGATTCGGTCTTATGAAGCGGTTTGCGGGCGTTTGGATTTGGGAAACGCGGAAGAGGAATACAATCGTTTGATGTTGGAGATGGATCGGCTTGGAGCTTGGGAACTGGAGTCTTGGTATCGATCTCTTTTGAAAGAATTGAATATACGAGATCTTTCGGTTCGAATGGGTTCTTTATCCGGCGGAATGCTCAAAAAAGTTGCCTTGGTTCAGATCTTAATCGAAGAGTCCAATCTTCTTGTTCTCGACGAGCCGACCAATCACTTGGATGTAGATACGGTTCTCTGGCTTCAGGACTATCTGATCGAAACTAAAAAAGCTGTTCTTCTCGTCACTCACGATCGTTATTTTTTAGAAGAGGTTACGGAGCGAATTATAGAATTGGAAAACGGAAGTTTACTTTCTTTTCCGGGAAATTTCGGATTTTATCTGGAGAAAAAAAACGAAGCCGAAGTTATCCGGGAAAAAGCGGAACAGAAAGAAAAACAATTTCTAAAAAAAGAGTTAGAATGGCTTCGAAGACAACCGAAGGCAAGGGGAACCAAACAAAAAGGAAGGACCGATCGTGCACTTGAGGTTTTGAATCGTAAAAAGGCAGGAAAAGAAATCGTTTTAGATTTTTCTGTTTCGGGCAAACGGCTCGGGAAAAAGATTCTAGAATTGAAAAATTTGCACAAGTCGTATCATAAATCCATTATATCCAATTTTTCTTATACGTTTAAAAATGGAGAACGAATCGGAATCGTAGGTCCGAACGGATCAGGAAAATCCACTCTTCTCGATATGATCGTGGGTAGGATAAAACCGGATTCGGGGGATGTAAGCATCGGAATGAATACGAATTTCGGTTATTTTGATCAAGTTTCCAAAGAGCTCCCCGGCGATATGAGAGTGATTGAATATATTAAGAAGGAATGTGGTGTTTCGATCAAAATGAGCGATGATCGCGTTTTAAGCGCGGCCGACATGCTCGAACTATTCCTTTTTGATACAAGGTTGCAGGCGAATTATATCAAGAATCTATCGGGCGGGGAAAAAAGAAGACTTTATCTTGTTTCTATTTTGATGACCAATCCGAATTTTTTGATCTTGGACGAACCTACCAACGATTTGGACATCCGAACCCTTTCGGTTTTGGAGGAGTTTTTGACCGAGTTCGGAGGTTGTGTTCTTGTCGTTTCGCATGATCGTTACTTTATGGATCGGACGGTGGATTATCTTTTTATTTTTCAGGGTGAAGGAATCGTCGAAAAGTTTCCTGGAAATTATTCCGAATATTTAGAATATAATAATTATCTAAATAAACAAAAGGAAATCGAGATAAAACCGAAGGAAACCGATTCTTCAAAAACTAAAAAGGGCTTAAGTTTCAATCAGAAGAAAGAATTGGACGTTTTGGAAACGGAGATCTTTTCTCTGGAGGAAGAAGAGCGTAAACTCACCGAAATTCTTCAATCGGGAACCGGAAAACCGAACGAATTGGCGATCGTTGGTAATCGACTTACGGAGATTCATTCTGTTCTACCTTCGAAGTTAGAGCGTTGGGAAGAACTTCAGAATTTACTTTAAATTGGCGATAGATTTTTCCAAGGAGAGGCCTCTCCGTGGATTAGAATATTACGATTGTCGCAAAAGTTATAGAAAAATTTTTATTCCTATTTCGAATGAGTTTGGAAAAAAAATGTTCGAAGAGCGGTCCCCTTGGATTGATTCTATTTTTCTGGTTTTAAAGAAGGGAACTATCTTTCGATCTGATTCGTAAGCTGCTTTGGAAGTGGTAGAACCGATCAATGCCGCATCCAGTACGTTTAACAAATACAGTACGGCGATAATTTCCAATGAAGTATTGAATTGTTCGTAGTGAGAGACTGCGTTAGAGTAATCGGATTGAATTTGCAGATAAGAATAGGTTGCAAAAGGAAGAAGTGCGGAGTCCCCCATGAAAAAAAAGCTTTGGTTCAACGTTTTGCTTTGATTTAGAGCGGCCAAGCTGGAGTTGTATGCCGAAAATCTTTCCATGGAATAGGCGATTGCGCTTATGATTAAGATCGGAAAAATCCAACGTTTATATTTTTTATCCTGATTGGATTGTCCCCAACCTGGTAAAATTGCGGATTGAAAAGTGGAACTCCATTGAATTTCGGGATATAAAATTCTATTATCCTGTTTATTTCGTTTAACAATTTCTGCAAGTTCCTTTTCCGAATCGGCGAGGATTAAAAATCCTTCTTGGGTGGATTTTTTGTTTCTAGGATTTTCCAGAGAGAGGGTATAACTTCCTTCTTTGAGATTCAGATTTTCGGTCTTAATTCTAATTTCTTTTGAATTGACGAATTCGAATTCTGCTTTAATGGTTTCGCCTGAAGGGAGAAGCAAGGTAGCGTTCATTGCTTCCGTAAAATTTTCGCCTTTAACGGTTAAATAAGATCTCAATTTTTCCTTTAAAAGTATTACGCCAGAATCGGGATTTATGAACGGGGCTCGAGAAACAATTACCTCGAAGGAAGCCCACTCGGAGAACACTGGAAATCTTCCGAATTTATTGAGTACCCCGATCCTATGTTCGTACACTCCGGGAGGGAGGTTTACTTCGAAACGAGTGTTTTTCGTTTTTTCTCGGGTGATTTTTCCACTGGCATCCTTGATTTCTATTATATAACTGCCGGCCTCAGGGACAGGTTTCCATTCCAAATATCTACCTTCCTCTTCACCTGAAACGGAAACGGAAATCGAAAAAAGAACGCAAGATAAAAGAATTCTATTCCACATAAATTTCCTTTGGTGACAGAATCTCCGGAGGTCGGATTGTTTTACTTAGCTTGATTTCGAAATTTCTGGAAATTGGAATCGTAAATTTTTGCGTTCCCGTTTTGTCCCTGTATTTGGCCGAGATTCTCCATTGAAATTTGCCTTCTTCTAATATTCCAAAATCCTTAAGAGAATAAGAATCCCCTCGAAGTTCCTTTTTCAAAATCGATTTGTTTTTGCCGGATTTTATTTCTAAGATTACGGATTCTATGTTCCCTTCCGTTTCCCAGCGGAATTCGATGCTTTCCCGGTTGGAAATATCAATCGTTTCTTCGATTGTAGGATAACTTTGACTTAAGAAAGGAGAGTTGTCCGAAGTTTTAAAAGTTTGAGTTTTACTCGTTAATAAATTTTCCCCGCTCGAACCTAAAAGGGAAACTTTCCAGAAATATTCTCCGACCGAAGGAATACTCACGGTTCCGGAAGAGGAACGGAAATTTTCCCGAATCACGTCTCCCGAAAATCCGGAGTTCTTTGCAACTTCCAATCTATAAATTCCGGAAGGGTCCGGTCTTTGCCAACGGAAAGTCAATTTATGGTTGGCCGGATGCCCCAGTTCTTGTTGGTTTACAGGAAATAAAAGTTCCAAATTTTCCAAAGATTGAATATTAAATTGTCTGCTGGGTGAAAGAATCTGCTCGCCTTCTTTTGTAGAAGTTTTGATTCTCCAGAAGTAAGTGCCCGAGTTTGTGATCGGAGAAGAAATCATAGATAAAGAATTCGTTTTTTTACTAAATATGATATTTTTGAATTCCGAATCGTTTGAGATTTCCAAGATGTATTCCACAAAGTCTACGGAACCGGACCATACAAATAGATTTCCTTCTTTGGAGAATTTGCGAAGGGCAATTTCTTCTTGATCGAAAGGTTTTTTCAAGGCGGGAGGTTCTGGTTTTTCCAGCTTTTTCATGCTAAACGAAATTGCTTCAGAGGAAAATACTTTTAAATCGGCCAAAGAAGGTTTTGGAGTGACCCTTGCGAAATATTTTCCTTCCTTCGATTTGTCCCAACGAAAAAGAGTACCTTGGATTTCCTGATTGATGATAATTTCCTTAAAGTTCTTATCTTCTGCCAATTCGAACTTATAAATATTCGTGAAATCGACGGAAGTCCATTGAAAGACTACGCTTGGAGGATTGGATGTGAATTTGAATTCCTCCGACTTTGTAGGAGTAAAAAGAGAAGATTTCAAATCTCCTAATATGGTAAGAGAACGAGTTTCGCTATATTCGGGTGTTTTCGATTGCGGATTGATTGCGGTGATTCTCCAAAAATACGTTCCTTTTTCCAAAGACTTACTTAAAGAAATTCCATTTGCTTTGGATCGGATCACGTTCTTTGAGAAGCTGGGATGATTCGAAATTTCTAATGTATATTCTTTTACGGCTTCTGCTTTATTCCAGTTAAAAGATACCGGAAAGGAACTAGTCGAAGTTTGAAAAAATTTTCGATCCCCAGGAGAATTCAGAGAGATCGATAACGAACGAATTTCAGATTTCCCGTTTTTCAATTCGATTGCTTGGTTGTTTGTTAAATTGGATTCCTGATTTCCGGAAATTACCTTTGCGTTACCTTTGGAAACTTCAAGGTTGAGAGCTTGATCTTCCGATTTGGAAAGTTTTAGATCTCCCTTATCTACTTCCACTGTGGTCTCGCCACTTTTGATCTTCATCTCGGTACCGCTGTCCTTGTTGGCGGAAACCGATCCATATGCGAAGTCTATCGATAGATTTTTATCCGAAAAGTCCAGAAAGATCATACTATTCTCGTCGAGTTTGATTTCGGTTCCGTCGTTTAGAACCAAAACGGCTTCGGCTTTGTCATCAGTACGAACTGTATCCTTGTTTCTGACTTTCATTTCGGTTTCGATTTCTTCCCAGACGACTTCGGAGTCGAATTTTCTCTGGGCTTTTCTATTTTTAAAGATTATCTTTCCGATTTCAGGGTTACTTCCCTTTTTATGCCCTGAAGTTAAATGAAGGTACAGTAATATATTAAAAGTGAGGAAGAGTCCCGTAAGAAATGTGACTACGTATTTCCCTTCAGTCAAGTATCTCATACTTAACTTCTCCGGCTTCGGGGTCTTTCGCTTTATCTTTCTTAGGTGGTTCCCAAACGATTCCGATCTTTTTTCTCAGTTCTTCGATATTTTTAGGGCAGTTTGGATCGTCTTTTCTTCCCAAAACCGCATAAATTACCTGTGGTTCTTCCTTACCTTTTACTTTGATCGATTGCATCTTTTCCACGTTGAAGATATCGGGGACGTGATCTAAAAGATTTTGTGTGATAAGGATGTCGGTTCCGAAAGGTTTATTCAAGGCTTCTACTCTGGATGCGAGGTTTACTGCGTCTCCGATTACGGTGTATTCGAGCCTTTGTTCGGAACCGATTTGACCCGCGATCACGGGACCGTAATTTAGACCGCAACCGATCTGGATAATTGGTTTTTTTTCTCCGCCTCTTCCTTGATTGAATTTCAGAAGTGCTTCTCTCATCATCAGGGAACCGTTGATCGCGTTTTCGGCGTCTTTATCGGATGTCTTAGCGGCTCCCCAGGTCGCCATGATCGCGTCTCCGATAAATTTGTCCACGATCCCATGCGTTTCGTTGACACAATGGACCATCTCAGTCATGTATTCGTTTAGAAATTCAACGACTTCTTCCGGTTGAAGTTTTTCGGATATTGAAGTAAAACTACGAATATCGGAGAAGAAAATCGCGCACATCTTTCTTTCCCCTCCAAGGGTAAGTTCGTGTTTTAAGACCATCTCCGCGATTTCCTTGTTTACGAACCTTCCCAGAGCGTCTTTTACTTTTTCTCTTTCTTCGAGACCTTTACCCATGTCCACGAAGTAGTCTGTAAGAAGACCGACTTCATCTTTTGTAGTAGAACTGATTTTGACTTTGAAGTTTCCTCGTGCGATTTCCGTTGTGGCCTGTAGTAGATGTAACAGTGGTTTGGTGATCGTTTTCGCAAAGAAAAAGACGATGAGTAGAGCCAAACAAAGGGCGATTCCCATAATAAGAAGGTTCGTTTTTTGAATCTTATAAACCGTTTCAAATGCCTTATCTTCCGGAACGATCGAAATGACAGCGGCTCCACCGAAGCCCAGTTTTTGATACGAACCAAACCAAACCTTGCCGTCTTTGTCTTTATATTCGATTTGTTTCGTATTTTCCGAACTTTTGACCATAGATTCCACGATCGGAAGATTCATAAAATTCGTATTTGATTGAAGAAGTTTTGCATCCGAATGAGCGATTAGATCTCCTTCTCCGTTTACCATGAATATATCGGATATATCTTGTTTTTGGAATGCGTTCAGAAACTTTTCCAGACGAAGGATCAAAACTAAAACTTTCGAGTTGGAGCCGAAGGAAGGAATTGCGATTGCGAAGATCGGTTCCTTAAACTCCGCACTTAGATTCTCCATTCTGCCGCCTGTAAGAATGGATTTTTGGATGAATCCGGGCCTATTTTGCACAAGATTGGAAATTGTCTTCGGAGAAATACTGAGTTCGTTTAAGTAAGGTGCGTTGTAGAATTGGTTAACCGCTAAAGGTGCGTCCCCTTCAATTTGGAAAAGGCCCGCGTAAATAAAGTCCGGATCGTTCTGAAAAAAGATGTCCGCAAATGAAATTCCTTCGTTTCCTTTAACCAAAGCTCCAACGATTTGTTTTCCGTTGGAAAGAATTTCTTTGATGTCAGTTTTGATTTTTAACCCTAAAATATTCACCAAATTTAAATTGTTTTGAAGAACTCGAACTTCCGAATCTTCTCGGAATGCGGAAGAAGCGAAGAAAATGATGGTGGAGACGGTGAATGTCATCAAAACGGAAATTACTGCCATCAATTTGATCTGAAGTGGAAACTTGGACTTTACAACCACGGAAGGAGTGTGTGCGTCTTTTTCCGATTTTGAAACGGCTTGTTGGGAGGATAGTTTGGCATTGCTTACTGGAGCCGAATTCGAAGTTGAACTTGAATCAGAGGTTTCATTTTCCTCATTTACGATTTGCGAATGTTCGGAAGAGGTTGAACTTGAATTGGAGGTTTCATTTTCCTCATTTACGATTTGCGAATGTTCGGAAGAGGTTGAACTTGAATCAGAGGTTTCATTTTCCTCATTTACGATTTGCAAACGTTCGGAGGAGGTTGAACTTGAGTTAGAGGTTTCATTTTCCTCATTTACGATTTGCGAATGTTCGGAAGAGGTTGAACTTGAATCAGAGGTTTCATTTTCCTCATTTACGATTTGCGAATGTTCGGAAGAGGTTGAACTTGAATCAGAGGTTTCATTTTCCTCATTTACGATTTGCAAACGTTCGGAGGAGGTTGAACTTGAGTTAGAGGTTTCATTTTCCTCATTTACGATTTGTGAATGTTCTAAAGGAATCAAAACTGGAATTTCTTTCAGCTTTTGAGTATCGTCTAAATCATCAATTTCGATTGCATGGATCGAAGAAGATTCGAAGGAAGATTTTGGTTTTTTCTTTTCTCCTTTGGTTTTTATGGGATTTTTTGTTAAAGATTCTTCGTTTTGAACTTTAGAAGTAGAAGTATGTTTTCCTTTTTGAACTAGATGAACCGATACAGAAAATTCTCCCGGAGGAATTTCGGGTAAAGAATGCTGTTCTTTTTGTTTGGCGAGGTATCTCCGAAATGTCGTCTGATCTGGGGCAGAATAGCCGAAATGGAAAATTTGACTCTGGAGTTCGGAATTACTCATGGAAGGAGAAGCGGCGAGTAAAAGTTTGGAAAGGAGTAGTGGAAATCTGGTCTCGCAATCGGGTGCGATTAAAAAAAGGAGGTTCCCTTTTTTTAAGAATTTTTGAATCTGCAAGAATGTACTGTATACTGAATCGTTTGTTTCTGGTCCAGGAGGGATGAGAATCGAAAGAACTGTCACGGAAGAAGGGATCGATTCGAGAGTATTCGCGTCAATCGAAGAATCATTTGAGATAAAGCAAACCGTTCCGATTTCTTTCTTAGTAATTTCTTTAGAGAGAATAGAAGTATCAATTTGAGAATTTGACTGAGAGGCCGAAATGAATAGAAGGACTCCTGAAGTTCCGAATGGAAGATAACGACTGTGGATTTCTAACATGAATGATAGCTCTCTTATCCAGGAAAAATAATTCCATTATGAGGAACATTCTATTTTGCTCCTGGGTTTTTCTTTTATATTATAGTATCGTTCGTTTGTGTATTTTTGTTTGTTTTTTACAAGAAATCGTTTTCTGTCATTTTATGATACCGGAAAATGGAAATAAATTCTTAAAATAGAGGAAAGCGATATGCCAACTGCGGTATTCAAAACGAATTTTGGAGACTTTTCAGTTTATATAGATCAGGAAAAAGCTCCAATTACGGCCAGTAATTTTATCAAACTGGCAAAAGACGGATTTTACAATGGTCTTACATTTCATAGAATCATCAAAAATTTTATGATTCAAGGAGGTTGTCCTGTTGGAAATGGAACGGGTGGGCCGGGCTATAAGATCCAAGACGAGTTTCATAAAGATCTGAAGAATGAAAAATATACACTTTCCATGGCAAATGCAGGGCCGAATACGGGCGGGTCTCAGTTTTTTATTAATGTACGGGATAACTTTTATTTAGATAATCGTCATGCAGTTTTTGGAAAAGTTACACAAGGAACGAATATCGTAGAGACGATTTCGGAGACGGAAACGGGTTTTCATGATAAGCCGACAAAAGCAGTTATTATCGAAACGATCACTGTTTCCGAATAAATTAGTTTTGTAGAAAATGACCAAAAGCCACTGAAACAAAATGGGTTTAATGGCTTTTCAATGGTTAAAGAATAATTTTCCGTAGATTTTTGCCGGTGTTTACCGGCAAAATATTCCAAGATGTTTGATTGGAACTGATTCCGCCATCTCTCTGTGGCGTTTCGCATTAAAATTTGAATTTAATCGAAACTCTTAAATCAACAAGATCCATTCTCTTTTTACAATTTTTCCCCAAATTCAGGTTTTTCTATTAGAATAGGCTTATAGACTATAAGGCAAGAGCGTTCATTTTAAGGCAGTGGATGTTGGTAAATTCTGTAGAATTTGAGGTATTTTCTGTAAGAAAAGGATTCAGAAAAGTTATAAATTCAAAAAGAAGAATATTCTGAAATTCGTAAAAAAGGGGAAAAAGTAAAAACCAGGATTGACATTTTATTGAGATATTCGCTTTTTAACTTCAATGGGAAAAGATTGAGATATATTTTTTTTCGATGAATTTTATTATAATTTAGGATTTAATTTCGAACATGCAAGGATTCAGTCACGGTCATTGGGGATTTGAGGCATTATTGGGATGACTGAGTCCGAATTTCAGGTTTTGTCTCATTTGCAAACACCAGTTGGTGTTTTGGATAGTGATTTTCGTATTATAATATGCAATTCTTCTTTTGTAAAACTCTGTTCTTGTTCTAATAAGGGGGAACTCAAAAACCAAGAGTTGGGACAGATACTCGCATTTCAAAATTCCTTTCTTTTGGAAAAGTTTAAAAGTTGTAAGTTAGAGGAAACGATCCTTTTCAGAGAGCGGTTTTTGAATTCTTTCCGAAAAGAAATCGATCTCAAAGGAGCTTTGACCCGACAGAAGTCAGGAAAAAAGGAACTTTTCTTTTTAGAGGTTTTAGATTCGTCTTCGGACTTCAGTTTGAAAACAAAGGAGAAAGAAATTGCGGCGATTGTCTCTAAAGTCTATCACGATTTACAAGAGCCGATTCGAAATCAGACTACGTTTTTAAGATTATTGTCCGATAAATATTCGAACGGGTTAAACGAGAAGGGAAAGGAATTTTTGCAGATCAGCATAGATTCCGCACAACGTCTTTGGAGTCGAATTAACGGTTTACTTTCATTTTTAAGAATTGAAAAAGAAAAAAACGTTTTTAAAACTCTTTCTCTGAAAGAAGTTATAGAAGAAACTCTTACATCGTTTGAAGAAAACCTCCTGAAGATTGGGGCTGAGGTGGATGTTGAAGGGAACTTTCCTAAAATCGTAGGAAATTCCTTTCTTTTAAAGGAACTTTTTTCGAATCTCTTGTCGAATTCGATCCGATTTAGAAATACGAACGTCGCTTGTAAACTTTTCATTTCTTATTCCGAAGAAACTCAATTTCACATCATTCGCGTTAGAGATAACGGAATCGGCATTGATAAGGTGGAAAAAAATTATTTCATAGACTTATTCAAAAAATATCATTTATCGGAGGAGTTGTCCGGGCCGGGAACCGGATTGTTTTTTTGTAAAAGAATTGCGGAGCTTCACGGAGGAAATATAGAGATAGAAACCGATCAGACTTCCGGTTTTGGAGTGATCGTCCGTTTTCCTCAAGAGTTTAAGTTAGAACAATTATAGATAGAGAGTTTCCTTCTTATGTTTAAAGACACTTTTTCAGTCCTTTTAATCGAAGATTCGAATGCGGATTATAAATTGATTCAGGAGTATCTAGGTGAATCTCGGAGTCCTTCCTTTCGAATTAGTCGTAGCGACAACTTCTCCGCAGGGTTAAATATCATTTCCAGCGAAAGTCCCGATTTAGTGGTGTTGGATCTTTCTCTTCCCGATCGGACTGGTTTAGATGCATTATCCGAAATCAAAAGAAGGTTTCCTCAAATTCCGGTGATTATTTGTAGCGGGGCCGAAGATGAGGAGATTACCGTGAACGCTCTTCAAATTGGAGCGCAAGATTATGTTTATAAAGGTAGATTCGATTCTTACTCTTTGAGTCGTTCTCTTGTTTTCGCTTATGAAAGAAACCGTCTCGCTTTGGAACTCGAAAAGAAAAATGTCTTCGAACAAGAGAGCGATGAAAGATATCGTTTGTTTTTTCAATACAATCCTCATCCAGCTTTTTTATTCGAACACGATTCTTTTGAGATTTTGGAAGTGAATCAGGCTGTTCTCGAAAAATACGGATATAAAGAGAAGGACTTGATCGGAAAAACTATTATGGAGATTTTCGAGCCTTCCGATTTCGAAAAAATAAGGCAAGAAATTATTTCCTTTAAGTTTGGAGTCAATCGGGCGTCTTCTTTCGTTCACAAAAAAAGAGAAGGGGAAAAGTTGATCGTAGACACCACCGTTTACAAGTTTCGTTATCGAAATCAAGTTTTGGATCTGGCGGTTGTCACGGACATTACCGAAATGGTTCGTAATCGGGAATCGATTCTTGCTACGTTGGCGGAAAAGGACATTTTGATTCAGGAGATTCATCATAGAGTCAAAAACAATATGCAGATTATGGTTTCTCTTTTGAATCTTCAGGCGGACAATGCGATGTCTAGAAATCTTACCTCGAAAGAACTTTACAATTTGTTAAAGGATACGGAAAGTAGAGTATTTTCGATGTCTTTGGTTCACAACGAGCTTTATAAATCCAGCAATCTCTCACATGTAAATTTCCATAGTTATCTGAATATGCTTTTGGAAAATCTTTGGAATTTATACGGTGTGGATCCGAATATTAGATATTTCGTTGAAGCTCGCAGTTTGATTTTAAGTATGAACATCGCGATTTCTCTCGGTCTCATCGTATGCGAACTCGTCACAAACGCGATCAAACACGCTTTTTCGGAGAGGTACCAGGGTATGTTGCGTATCGTTGCATTTTCCGAATCGGGAACTGTGATCGTAACGATTGAAGACAATGGAAAGGGAATTCCGAAAGAATTCGTGAATATGGATCACGACACTCTTGGTTTACAGCTTGTTAGTATTCTTACAAAACAAATCCAAGGAAAGTTGAAATTGGAAACCTTAAACCCGGGAACCAGATTTGAAGTCCGATTCCCGGAACAAAAATGAAACGGTTTGTTTATATTTTTTTTCCGCAACTTTTCATGGAAGAATCATAAGGATTTTGAACCTTATCTCCGGATGCGATCCATTTCTTTTTTACCATAGGACAGTAAAAAACGTGAAATCCTGTAGATTCATCTTTTTGAATATAATCCTTTAAAGCTTCCGAAAGTTCTGCATAGGCTTCCAGTTTCGCTTTTTCGTCGACTGAGTTTTTGAGTTTCTCTGCCGCTTTTAGGGCGGGTACAATGGAGGAATCTCTGGCTGCTTCCTGTTGTAGGGAAGCGATCAACGGCTCCACGAGTACTTCTTTTTCGTTTAAAAAGGACTTATGGATCCGATCCAATTCGGATAAGATCGTAGGCCTTGTGGGGAGGATTGACTTCGCTTCCAAAAAACTTGCCAGTATAAAACCGAAAAAAGAGAATATTATGATTTTCTGCTTCATTTGGTTTCTCCGCTTAGACAACTTTTTTTAGTTCGATGATACATTCTCTACAACTGTCCGCACAGTTTTTGCAGATTTCATGGTGGGATTCGTGAACTCTACATTCCTTTTCGCAGACTTCGCAGGCCTTGATACAGGTTGCGGCAATTTCCTTTGCAAAGGGGGAATGGGAGGAACCTAAACTTACGAAAGCTTTGCAAAGCACCAAGGTATCTTTTACCGCTTTTAAGCAGTCTGCAAGCATCGTATCTCCCAGGGAAAGGTTTTCGTCGCAGTGTGTGAGACAAATTTCCGAGCTTAAAGCGCACTTGGACGCCGCTTCGAGAATTTTTCTGTCCAGTTTCTTAGGGAGGTTTTTCTCGGATTTTTTTGATTCCGGATGTTTATGATTGGATTCTTTCGCTAAAAGCGAACCTGCGGATGCAAACGCTAACAGTGCTGCAGATTGAGTGATTAATTCTTTTCTAGTTAACATATAATATTCCTTAATTCTAAAGTTAGAAAACGATTTTTATGGAGATGATAAAAATTGAATCAAATCAGAAGTCTTACGGTAGAGATCAACTGAATGATGAATTTTTGAACGTTGTAATTCGGATTTCGATCGTATGAATTTCTTTGAGAGAAAAAAATCCCGAGTGTAAAATGGAAATAATTTTGAATCGCGGTAAAAACCGAAAAATAATTTTTGCCCAGTTCGGGAGTTTTCGGATGAACCGATTCGGACGATACGAATAAGTTGCACGCTGAACAGGTATTGTCTGTAGAATCATTTGTCCTTTCGGATTGATGACAGGGTTGCTCCGTCGTTTGATTGGAAACAACGAATGTCGGGCAATGATTCCCGGAAAGCATCACCGTAGAACAAAAAAGAACGGCGCTCAGGCCGAGCATTGCTAAAAAAGTTGTGCAACGTTCTATTTTTTTGCTCATCCTATTTTTTAGACTTCAGAAATCAAAAAATCAGGCAAGAAGTTTTTAAAAAATCGTTTGATTTCATTCGCAATTAGGTAAAGTTTTGTATTTTTTTCCTAGGTTGGTCCGCTGCTTTGAAAACTGGGGAGAACATTCGTGATGAATTCCATTCTTATTTTAGACGACGCACAAGAGAATTGTATGCTGATGCAAGGTATCTTGAGGAAGTCGGGATACAAGAATACGTATACGAGCCAATCTCCGGAGGAAGTCATCAACTGGTTGAATTTAAAAAATCAGGACCCTCCTCAAAAAGAATGTTCTTTGATTCTTTTAGACATTCTTCTCCCCGGAGTTACGGGATTTGAGATTCTCGAATTGATCCGTGAAAAGAAGGAATTAAAGGATATTCCGGTTATCATGATTACCGCATTGAAAGAATCGAATGTCTTGCAGAAAGCGTTTGATTCTGGTGCGATTGATTACGTCATAAAACCATTCGATGCGACCGAACTTTTGGCGCGGGTTCGTTCCGCCCTTAGACTTTTCGAGGAAATGACTCGAAGAAAAGAAAGGGAGAAAGAGTTGGAAAAACTCACCGATCAGCTTCAAGAAGTGAACTCCTATCTTGTCGCGATTTCTAGGACGGATTCCCTTACGGGACTTTATAATCGGCGATACTTCGACGAGATTTTGACGACGGAATGGAAACGATGTTGGAGAACCGGTGCTAGTATTGCTCTTATCATGTTGGATATTGATCATTTTAAACTTTATAACGATACGTACGGGCATCAAGGTGGGGATCAATGTTTGAAACAAGTGGCACGTGCAATTAGAGACTGCGCTAGAAGGGCGGGGGACGTGGCTGCAAGATACGGAGGAGAGGAATTTGCAGTCATTCTTCCTGAGACAAACGAATCGAATGCGGTCATCGTAAGTCGAAATATTTTGGAAAACGTGGAAAAGATGGCGATTCCACATTTGGCTTCGAAAACGAATTCGATTGTAACGGTCAGTATCGGTATGGCTACTTTAAGTCCGAGCCCCGAAAATTCCATCACCGAACTGATTGAAAGAGCGGACAAAGCCCTCTATTTAGCCAAAGAGGAAGGAAGAAATTGTCTTCGATTTTATCCTCAGAGCGATTGAAATACTTTTTCGAAATGGTTGTCGATTTTAAAAATAACTTAAGATAGATATCGGCTGAATTCAAAATTTATTGAGAACGAGTTTCGATAGGAAAATAACCCAAAGAGATCAATTCGGATTTATCCATAAAAGTTGAATATCATTCACGTTCGTTCCGGTCGCTCCTGTAAAAACCAAGGAATCGGTCTTCTTTAAGACTTCGTAGGAGTTATGGGTTTTGAGAGAGGTGCGCGCGTCGTTCGTTTTGGAAATTTTTTTCCAAGTGGTTCCGTCTACGATCGCACCCGCGGCATCGGTCGGCCCGTCGGTTCCGTCCGTCGCAAGAGAAAGTAACGTAATCCCTTTACAACCCGAGATTTGTTGAGAGAAGGCGAGGGCAAGTTCCTGGTTCCTTCCACCTTTTCCGGAACCGTCGTGTGTTACTATCGTTTCTCCCCCGCATAGAATGAGTAAGGGAGAAGTCGTTATTTTTATGTTTTCCCTGGCGATTGATCCTAAAAAGAGACCTGCCTCTTTTGCCTCACAGTTTAAGGACGAGGTCAAAAATAAGACCGGAATATTCAAATTTCTGCATTCTTCCTGGACGGATTCAAGGGCCTGAGTTATGTTCCCGATACAATAAACTACGTTTCTTTGAGGATCGATTTTGACGGAACCTTTCGGTTTATTGATCTTCTCTGGTGATTTGAAATCGTTTTCACGTTTTAAGGATTCTGAGACGAGTTTCGTTTTTTTTCGTAAGACGGCTTTAATTTTTGATTCAATAGGTAAATTATATTGTTTGAATATTCTGAAAATAGATTTTTTTTCAATTGTGGAATGGATTGTGGGTCCCGAGGCCACTTTGGAAAGATCATTTCCGAGTACGTCCGAAAGAATTAAGGTGATCGATTTTGAAGGAAGAATTTTTGAAAGTAGGCCTCCTCCTTTGATCGAAGATAAAAGAATTCGGATCGTATTGATGTCCTGAATGTTGGCACCGCTTGCGAGGAGCTTCGAATTCCATACGATTAAATCCTCCAGATCTAAGCCGGGAGCCGGAATTTCCATCAAGGCCGAGCCTCCTCCCGAGAGAAGGACCAGGGCGGTATCTTCCGGTTGTAAGTGAGAGCAGAGTTCCAGGATTTTCATTCCGCCTAAAATGCTGTTTGCATCGGGGATGGGATGGCCCGCTTCCAAGATTTTCAAAGGTGGAAATTTTTTTCCGGAACTGTGTCCGTACTTAGTGAGAATGATTCCTTCGAAAATCTGAGATCGCAAGACTTCATACGCCGCTTGGGCCATTTCTTCCGCCGCTTTGCCGACGGAAAGGAGAAGGATTCTCCCAGAAGGTTTATGTTCTAAAAGAAATTTACGAACCGCCGCACCGGGCAAAGATTTTCGAATCGCGATTCCTCCCAAATGGAATAGGATCGATTGAGGTGAATGGAAATCTATGTTTCCGTTTTGCAAAAAAGAGAGATGAGGCATCGGTTTCCAAAGACGATTCCATTCCGAAAAAAAGAAGCGTTTTTGCTAACATGATTCAGTAAACTTACTTGGGGTCTGTTTGGAAAGATTGATCCTTTCGAATCATTTTGATGAAAAGAAAAATCAAGAATTGTAAAGTCCTAAAATTATGTGTCATGATGTTTGATGGACAAATCAGGAGTTAAGAATCATCGATGTCGAATATTATTGTAAAAAAGAACTGTTTGTTTGAGCGCGCGAGAGAACGTCTCGCTTCTAGGGGCGCTCGAATAAACTCAAACGTCTCGCTTCTAGGGGCGCTCGACGGGTCGAAAAAAGCAGGTTTTCTTTTATCTAAAATGAAACGATAAATGTAAAAAAGGGATTAAAATCATTGAAATTTACTTTGGGTTTCGAATTTCTCAGAAAAATACAAAAATCGCCAATAAAATAGAAAAAACAAAGAATTTGGCTGTTTTGATTAGAAGTGTTTGAGTTGTTAAACCTAAAAAAGAGGACTATGTTTTGTTGTTGCGCTGCACAACAAAACATAGGAAGACTACATTGAATAATCTTCTTTTCTCTTTAGAAGAAGGAGGTGCGCATGTTTGAAAAAATGATTGAAGATTTTAAAGATTCTGTCAAGGAATCCGTTCGTATTCCTTTGGAAGTTCACAGTAAAACTGGAAATTATTCTGCAGAAATCGGGGGTTGGGAAGGTACGTCCATGAGCCTCAATCTCGGACGTTTTAATTCTGATTCTGTCGGTGAGTCTGCGACTTTAGAAGTCCGTATTCCGTTTTGGAAAGATCCGATTTTGCTCCACGGAACGATCACCGAAAAGAAAATCGTTCGTTCCAAATCTCTGGAAAGAATGACGGATAATGTGCTCCTGTTTGAATCTGATGCGATTGGATTGGTTAAAAAATTCCTACCTAAATTTCCGATGGATCTCAAAAACTGGAAGCTTTTAGAATTTTCAAAAAAGGCGGTTTGAACAAGTCGAATCGGCAAGTTTCAGCTTGTCGGTGATATACTTATCGACTATGAGCTGATTTTAAATTCTTTAAAATACACTTTCTTGATTGAGTGCTTGTCTTGATTCTCTGTAAATTATATTAAAAATTACATAGAAGGTCCAAAACCTGAAGAGGATTTTGTCTCAAAACTTCAAAATGTAGGAACTATTCCTGTATTTAGGAGAATTTTTTCCAGTTTTCTTAGATCGAACTCACATTTCATGGATCTTTTGGATAAAATAGATTCTAGGCCGTAATTTTTTTTCTCGGGCAAATTTATATCAGATTTTGAGATCTTAAGAAAGGGTTTGATTTTGAACGTCTATAATTTGATTTCAAGTTCCAATGGAGCGTGGTCGGAAAATGGGTTGTCTCTGTAAATCGATTGGCTTTTGACGTTCTTCTTCAATTCTTCCGTTACAAAGAAATAGTCTATCCTCCATCCTTTGTTTTTAGCTCTGGCTCCTGCTCGAAACGTCCACCAGGAATATTCCTGTTTTTCGGGATAGAGATAACGAAAGGTATCTACCCAACCCTTTTCTAAAAACTTAGTCAACCATTCTCTTTCTTCTGGCAAAAAGCCGCTGCTTTTTGCGTTCCCTTTCGGGTCGTGAATATCTTGAGGAGTATGTGCGATGTTTATGTCTCCACAGAGAATGATATTGGGTTGTTGTTTTTTTCTTTTAGTCGCCTCCTTTTGAAAAAGATCTAGAAATTTCATCTTTGCGGCCTGACGTACTTCTCCCGTTGTTCCAGAAGGGAAGTAAGAATTCCAAAGTGCAAAGTCCGGATACTCCAAGTAGATACTTCTTCCTTCTTTATCAAAGAATGGAACTCCGAGGCCAATTGTAATTTTCTGGGGAGGTTTTTTATAAAGAATGGCGACTCCGCTGTATCCTTTCTTTTCCGCGCTATGGAACACGGGAGTATATCCGCCTTCTTCCCATAGAGAAGGTGGAATCTGTTCCTGAGTCGCTTTTGTTTCTTGAAAACAAATAAAGTCCGGTTTTCTATCCCGGATATAATCGGAAAGTCCTTTTCCGAGAGAGGACCTGATTCCGTTGCAATTGAGGGAAATGAGTTTCATAGACAAAGGTGTAAGTTAGTACGAATTCTCCTCTGGGCAATTGTTTTTTGGGTAAATTTCAGATGCAGGAACAGTTCTTTCGGAAATTCTGGTTTTTCGATGGCAATACAGATTCTACAAGTCGATTTAAAAAATCGATCGGTTTTAAACCCTATTTTAGGACGTGCCAGAGAAGATTTGAGTTCTACTTTGAACCTCGTAAAACCGATCATTGAGGACGTGAAGGATCGAGGGGACGCGGCTCTTCGGGAATACACTCGTAAGTTTGACGGTGTCGTTCCGGATTCTTTCGTTTTAGACCTTTCCCAATTCAATCCTAAGATCGATTCGAAATTGGAACAGGCTCTGAAGAAGGCTGCAGAGAATATCAAAGCCTTCCATCAGATTCAAATTCCGGAAGATAAAGAAATCATAGTTCACGGAAATCGCCTCGGAATTCGTCATACCCCCGTCGAATCGGTTTCCGTTTATGCTCCTGGTGGAAAGGCGTTGTATCCTTCTACAATTTTGATGGGTGTGATTCCCGCTAAACTTGCAGGAGTGAAAAATATTCAAATTGTTACTCCTCCACAACAAGGTTTTTTGCCGGACGGTCTTGTTGCGGCTGCAAAAATTGCGGGTGCAAATCGTATCATTCTTGCAGGAGGCGCGCAGGGAATTGCGGCGGTTTCCTATGGAACTGAAACGATTCCCGCCTCCGAGTTTGTAATCGGCCCGGGAAGTAAATTCGTGACCGCCGCTAAAGTTTTTTTGAGCGGTCAAGGTGTGATCGGTATCGACAGCCCCGCCGGACCGAGCGAGGTTTTAGTCATCGCGGATGATTCTGCAAATCCTATTTGGGTGGCGTCGGATCTTTTATCTCAAGCCGAACATGGAGAGGATTCGATTGCGATCCTTTGTACGGATTCCTTGTCCTTTGCTGAAAAGGTTCGTGTGGAAATAGAGAAGGCTCTTCTGGAAAGGCCTAAACGAGGTGAGATGAAACGAAAATCCATCGAAGACCACGGAAGAATATTTGTTTTTTCTAATTTAGAAGAATGTTTTGCGTTTTCTGATTTATTTGCGCCTGAACATTTGGAAATCCAGACGAGGAATTTTAAGGAAGACCTGAAAAGGGTCCGTCACGCGGGTTCCGTCTTTTTAGGAAACTATTCTCCCGTTGCCATGGGGGATTATATTAGCGGGACCAATCATATCCTTCCTACCGCGGGCTCCGCGAGAATTTATTCTTCCCTCGGAGTTTCCACGTTTTTAAAGAGAGTTACATGGCAGGAAGTTTCCAAAGAATCGCTTGGGGATCTTTATCCACACGTTAAGGTTCTTTCCGAA
>NZ_CP024871.1:2365000-2367500 GCF_000306675.2 Leptospira mayottensis 200901116 | reverse complement strand
TGAAAAAAGATAAGTCACAGGAAATTCTTCCTAAGGTTTTGGAAAGGATCAAGGAACAAGTTTCGATCAAACACAACGATAAGTTCGATCTGGACGCATTCTTAAAGAAAAAGGCCGGTGACGAAACGAGCAAAAAAGAATCCGCAGCTCCTAAAACGGAAGCCCAAAAAACGACCGGGCAGTAAGTTCTCTTGAATCATTATCTGAACGCCTTTCTGAGAAGCATCATTGAGGCGGTTACTGAATTTCTGCCGGTGTCTTCCACAGGGCACCTGTTCTTATTCAGTTCTTTTTTTCCTTTTTCAGGAGAAAGTTTTGAGTTCGACGATCTCTTTGATATTTTCATTCAGAGCGGAGCTATTCTTTCCGTTTTGTTTTTGTATCGGGAAAAATTCAGATCTCAGATGTTTTCTTCCTTCCAATACCTTACAAAACGAAACTCGGACCCGCAAGGATTTTACTTTCTCATTCAAATTGTGATCGGTGCGTTTCCTATTTTGGTCGTGGGATTTATCGCGAAGAAATTTTTGGATACGATCAAAGCAAGGTCGGATTTCTTAGATATTTTGGCGGGTGCTTGGATTTTTGGAGGGATTCTCATTCTCGTTGCGGAATGGTTCTTTCAGAAAAGACAAGGGGCCGAAGAAAACCCACCGGTGGGTTTTCGGGATGCGATTCTCATAGGAATTTTTCAGTGTGTGGCTTTGATTCCCGGAGTTTCCAGATCGGCTGCGACGATCGTTACCGCTCGTTTTTTAAGAAAAGATACTAAGAGTAGTGCGGAGTTTTCCTTTTTTCTTGCAGTGCCGGTTCTTTTCGCCGCCGGAATTTATAAATTGATTAAGCATCGTTCTATCTTGAACGAAACTACGATTCCGGTTTTGGCTTTCGGATTTTTGATTTCTTTTCTCCTTTGTACTCTTGTCATTCGTTTGTTTTTGCGTTATCTACAAAAACATTCATTCGGCGTTTTCGGAATTTATAGAATCTTACTGGGGGTCGGAGTTCTCGTTTTCACTAAGTTTATTAGATGAAAATACAATTTGCGGGAATAATCTGACTCGGAATGTGTCTCCGTTTGATTCTGATTCTGTTTTTTTTACTGTTTGGGACTCCTATTTTTGCGCAGACGGAAGAACAGATTTTGCGTTCGATTACCGAAACGTCTGATCAAAACTCTTCTTCCAGAGATGATAAAAAACTAGCCGTTCTCAGGGCTAAAAACAGACTTTTGGGTAAGTCCATCGATACTCTTTCCGATCGGGAAGTGGACGATCTTTTACTTTCTCTTGGACTAACCCGGGACGGTTCTCTTTTTAACAGAAGAAAACGTCTTCGTGCCGCTTTGGAAGAAACGGTTCCAGCCTCCACAGATCCGATATCTTCTCTCCCACAGTCGAAAAAGGCTCTTCCGATTTCGATCGAAAATGCATCGGAAGGAGAACTTCTTCAGGTAGATAAGAATAAATCGGGTGTGCTCGTTCTTCGTGGTAGAGTTCGTTTGAAACTTCGTTCCGGTTCTCTTGAGGCGGAAACCATTACTGTGGACAGTGAAAGACAGGAGATTTATGCAGAAGGTGGTATTGTCTATAAAGACGGTCGTGCAATCATAGAAGGGGATAAGTTCATCTACGATTTCCGTTTAGAAAAAGGGGTCGTCTACAAAACGAAAGGTACTTTCGCTCCGGCCCACTTTATCGGTGAAAAACTCAAGAAACTCGACGACAAACATTATGCACTTGAGATGGGTTATTTTACGATCTGCAATGCAGAAAAACCTCATTATTCCTTTAAGGTAAACAGACTTTATATCTACGAAGATAAGACCGTTATGGCGACTAACGTTCGTTATCAAGTGGGCGGTACAACGGTTCTTTGGCTTCCGTTTCTTTATAACAGCAATTTAGGAAATGGATGGATTGCTCAAGCGGGTAAGAACAACACTCAGGGATTGTTTCTGCAGACTTCGTATCAATGGTCGAAAATTCCTTCTTTCGCCATGGCTCCTATGGGTTATAAGTTTCGAGCGGACTTTTACGAAAAGACCGGACAGGCGTTCCATCTGGAGATGTGGAACCAAAGTCCTTTTTTAAATTACCTGATCGACATCGGATACGCCAATCATAGAAACTATCAGACCACTTCGGCTTACGAAGATCGTTTTCACAACTTCGGAATTGGTACAGTTGCAGTTACTAATCAAGTGGACCGAGGTGCACTTTTTTCCACGAACCCGAACGCCCCTCTTCGAAATATCGGGCCCGATACGGAACCTTGGTGGAAGGGTCGGATTCTTTTGAACTCTAAAATGAACAATACGGAAAAGGACGTTACCCGAAATATAAGCTTTCAATACGAAAATTATTCCGACAGACTTTTCGAATACGAGTACGGAAACCGCTATGAGCCTGCAAATACGCTTCAATCTCTTTATACGGCTAGGAACGTTCGTATGGGTTTTGTTCGAAACTCTTTGGAATGGAAATTGGATTACACCGAA
>NZ_CP024871.1:2342500-2360000 GCF_000306675.2 Leptospira mayottensis 200901116 | reverse complement strand
AAAGCTGTTTTGGAAAAAGGAGCAGATAAGGTTTCGATCAACACAGCTGCTTTTCAGAATCCGGAACTTCTAACGAATTCGTCCGAAATATACGGATCTCAATGTATCGTTTGCGCGATTGATGTGAAGTTTCAGAAAGAAAGAGATCGATACGAGATCTTCTTGCACGGAGGAAGGACCGAAACTGGAAGAGAGGCACTTGATTGGGCTCGGGAAGCTGTAGAAAGAGGAGCTGGTGAAATTTTACTTACGTCTATGGATCGGGATGGAACTAGAAACGGATTCGATATCAACCTTCTGAAAAGTTTTTCCTCATCCCTTGAAATACCAATCATCGCTTCCGGTGGAGCGGGAAATCCGGAACACATGGTGGAAGCGATCTTAAGAGGAAAAGCAGATGCGGTTCTTGCGGCTTCCATATTTCATTTCGGAGAATATTCCATCCGCGAAACAAAAAGAGCCATGCAGGAAATGGGAATTTCCGTCCGACTGGATTAAAGGAATGTTTATTTATCGTTGAAATTCATACTTTGAGCGTAACTTTTTAGTTGTGTAACTTATAGTTTTATTATCAACGCCGAATGGATTTTGGACTGTATCCGAATTGGATTTAAAGGGGAAAAGAGATACGTTACTCGTCTTTTGTAACCCTTTTTAGGAATTTTATCGCATTGGACCGATCTACTCAAAAATAAACGAGTTCCCGCGATTACACGGGAACTCCCGCGCTTTTGAAATTTATACGGCTTTTTGAAAACGAGAATAATTGTACATTCTGTTTGTTATAAAGCGTTAATGACTGTTAGGACCTCTTCGAAGTATGTGTTTCTAGACGCTGTGCTTGGGTGACTGCTAAAGGATAGTTGGTAGTGATCCAAATCCTTAACGAGTTGTCTTTCGGCCGGTAATTTTGAGGACATCTTCGCGCTTGTGCTACTTACCATACCGTCATTTTTGCCCGCAAAACTGGGATTTCCACTTTTCAAAAGATCGCAACCTATGATGAAAACCGACCCCGATCCTGGATGTCCTTTACAAACGCTCATTTCTCCGTAAAATGCAGTGATTCGTGAATCCTTAGAAGATTCTGCAAGAAGTTGCTCTAAATATGAGTTTGAAGCACCCACGATAATTTCGTTATCCGGGACCTGATACGAGGTGCCTAACGCGTTTGTGTAAGCGAGATCCCTTCCACCCGCGGTTCCGATCACAAAACCGATCAATTCCCCTAACGTTCCAAGTTCTCCCCGATAACTAGAAGAGGCAAAGGGGGAACCCAAATACGGAGCACCCAGGCTGACCATGAAGTCGATCACGTCATTTGTGTTTTTGGGATGATAAAGGGCGGATCTACCGACAAGCCCACCCATAGAATGGGCGAGCAGGATCACTTTGTCGTCTGGAGTAAATACCGCGTTTAGTTTCTCAAGAAGTCTTCTTGCGTTATTTCCCACGTAGTCCGAGGTTCGATACGTAAAAACATAAAGTTCATAAGAGGTTTGAACTCCGGAAATATTCTGAGAATACATTTCCAAAGCGTCGTCCCAAATTTTTCTGATATTTTCAACTTTTTTAGTTTTACTCGTTGGAGGTTGAAAATTTCTTTCCTCGAAATCCCATCCGTGGATCAAAATAATTTTAGGCTTGTCTATTTTTAAATGCGGAGCTGCAGCCACGAACTGATCCAACGTAAAACTACTTCTCGAAATAATTGAAGAGATCGAAATGAACTTGTAGAGTTCGTGATTCAGTTCGTCCCAAAACGCGATTCCAAAATTTTTTAAAAATTCATCCGTCGCTTTTTTGTCTTCGGAGTGATTTTTACAGAAGAAGAACTGACCGAAACAAAGAAGGATCAAAAAAAAACTATAAAAAAGTCTATTAGGTTTCATATTCTTCTCACGATAAAACGAAGAGAAATGAGAAAATACAAGTGAAAATTTTGGAAATCAACTGGTTTTTAAATTTTAATTTGAATATAAGATCATATACTTAAGTATATTATGATTATTGTATTTATTACTTAAGTTATTTTTGAGCTGAATCTGATTTGAAAGGGCGTGGGATTATATTTAACGAAGGGGACTCTTTTATGTTTGATGCTCGGATGTTTCGGAAACATTAGCTGTATAGGTTGTGTTTGTATTACTCAAATCCTGCAAAGAATGTTGTCGAAGTTCGATTTATTTTCGAAAAATTTGAGTGCCAATTTTTTATATTCCTGTTTTTTAATGTATATTGATCTTTTTCTGTGGAAATGCCGATTCGAAGAAAAAAAGTGAACCAATGGAATTCTCCTTCATAATCATCTTTGCTATTGAGTAAAGTTATATTATTTCTTGAAGTATTATCATTTCTATTTTTTAACTTGGGCACTTATTTTTTATGGGAGTTATGACTTTAAAAAATGTTTAGGTTTTTTGTCTTTAAAACGTTTTATGATCCGACCTTGAATTTTAGAACTCTATGTTGAAATTGCAAGCTTCAAAATTTTTGGGAGAAAAAGGGAATTTTAGATAAAAAGATTATTTCCTTTTCTTCGAGCGACTAACTTAAAAGAGGGCAGGATAAGTTAGTGAAATTCTTTAAAAAGTCCTGCTAAAAGATTGTCGAACAGGACGAAATTGAAGGAACTAAGGGTATTATAAAAATTGAATCTATAAAACAAATGAGGCCGCCGCTGTAGAAATTCCTACTGCGTGTTGATGACGGTTAAAACCTCGCTGAAATAAGCGTTCCTGGAAATCGTATTCACATGATTGCGAAACGAAAGTTGTGCATGATCGAAATCCTTAGAGAATTGTTTTACTCCCGGTAATTTTGAGGACATTTTGGCGCTTGTCGAACTTACGATTCCATCGCTTTTGCTTACAAAACTCGGATTTCCGTTTGATAAAAAACCGCAACCGATGGTATAGATTGCATCCGAGCCTGGATGATCGTTACAAACGCTCATCTCTCCGTAAAAAGCGATTACTTTTGAATCTTTGGAGGATTCCCGGAGAAGCCGTTCCAGATACGGATTAAAAGCTCCGTCTATGTACTCGTTTGGAGTTGGAACCTGATACGAGGTGCCTAACGCATTTGTATAAGCGAGATCTTTTCCACCTTCGCTTCCGGTCATAAATGCGATCAAGTCGCCTAATTTTCCGAAATTACCTTGATAGTTAGAAGATGCAAAAGGAGAACCTAAATAAGGAGTTCCCAGAGTTACGATCAGATCGATCACGTCATTTGTGTTTTTGGGATGATAAAGGGCGGATCTACCGACAAGCCCACCCATGGAATGAGCGAGAAGAATCACCTTGTCGTCCGGAGTAAACACCGTGTTTAGTTTATCGATGAGTCTTTTTCCATTGTTTTCCACGTAGTCCGAGGTCCGATACGTGAAAACATAAAGTTCATAAGAGGTTTGAACTCCGGAGATATTTTGAGAATACATTTCCAAAGCGTCGTCCCAGGTTTCTCTCAAATTTGTTACCTTTGCGAATTTATCCGTAGGGGCTTGGGTATTATTTTCCTTAAAATCCCAGCCGTGGATCAAAATGATCTTAGGTTTGTTTTCTTTCAATTCGGGGTTTACTAGCATGAATTGGTCCGCATTGAATTGACTTTTTAAAGTGAAAAAAGGGATCGGAACAAACTTATAGAGTTCATGATTGAATTCTCCCCAAAATAAGAAGGCCAAAGTTTGCAGGATTTCTTCCGACATATTTTTCTTTTTGGTTAGGTTCAGTTTATTCCAAGATAAATTGATGCACGAAGTGAATAAGCTAAGGCAAAGAAAAAGTCCGAAAAATTTAAAGAGGATTTGAAATAATTTCATATCCCTCAAGTAAGGGAGAAAGAACGAAAAATGCAAGAGATAATTCTTAAAATTAAACGATGATTGTAAAAGATTACGAGAGTAAAATGGGAAACGAGGTTTCAAAAAATCGAATATTTCATTTACGATTTACGATTCGATCCAAGACGATTCCAGTTGCAACAGTGACGTTTAAGGAAGAAAGATTTCCGTGCATGGGAATTCGAAGGACAAAGTCCGATTTTTCCAACAGGATTCTTTTGACTCCCTCTCCTTCGTTACCCATGAGGATTACGAGTTCTTTGAATTCCGGAAGTTTGGACCAGTTTTCTGTTCCTCGGTCGCTCGTGGACACGATCCAATAGCCGTTTTCTTTTAAGAGTTCCAGAGTGTTCGCAAGATTTTTGACTGTGAATATTTTTAGAAACGAAAGTGCGCCCGAAGAAACTTTCTCTACAACAGGAGTGATTCCCGCCGATTCCCTTTCGGGGAGAATAATGTTCGTAATTCCGAAACACTCTGCGGTTCTCAGAATATTTCCCAAGTTTCCCGGATCTTGAATTCGATCCAAAACGAGAAAGGCTCCTGGTTTTTCAGAGAGGTATTCTTCCAAATTTTTTTTATCGGAAATTTGTTGTCTAAAAGAACTTTTGAGAGCGACTACTCCTTGGTGATTTCTTCCCGGAACGAGTGAGTCTAGTTTCGAACTGGAAATCCTATGAACTTTTACAAAGGAAGGAAGTCGGTTTAATATTTTTTCGACGATATCTGTTCCCGGATTTTCTTTTACATACAAATCGGTAAAGGGAAAAGAATGTTCCTTTCCTATATGGGCCTCAGTAAGTTCGATAAGAGTCCGCTTTCCAAAGATGTATTCCGGTCTAGCTATTTTCTTCTCCAACGGATTCCGTCCTTTGTATCCTCGATCAGAATTCCTTGGGCTAAAAGTTGATCTCGAATTGCGTCGGAACGTACAAAGTCCTTATTCTTTCTTGCCGTTTGTCTTTCTTCGATAAGGGAATCGATTCTTGAATCGATTAGAGAATCTTTTTGGGATTCGAAGTTTAGAATTCCGAAAATACGATCATAATATGCGAGAATTTGAATGAATTCGATTCTTTGTTTGGAATCCGTTCGATTGGTATCGAGTAAAGAATTGATCTGCTTGAGGGATTCAAAGACGACCGCTAGGGCCTTGGAAATGTTTAGGTCATCGGCCAAAGATTCCTCGAATTCTTTTTTCCAAGTTTGAGTGAGTGAAAGAGTGAATGTGAAAATAGAATCGATTTTCACGTCCGGTTCCAAATCAAAAAGACGATCCAAACAATTCTGAATTTTGCGGATGTTTGCTGAAGCCTCTGCGATTCGATCGGTGGAAAAGTTCAGCTTAGAACGATAATGGGCCGAAATCAAAAGAAAACGAATGGCTTTGGGATCCAAACCTTGATCGATAAGATCGCGTAACGTATAGAAATTTCCCTTGCTCTTGGACATCTTTTGTCCTTCTACCAGCAGATGTTCGGAGTGAAGCCAGGTTCTCACGAAAGATTCTTCAGGAAAGGCCCCTTCGGATTGTGCCACTTCGTTCTCGTGGTGCGGAAACAAAAGATCGACTCCGCCCGTGTGAATGTCCACCCCGCTTCCGTAAATCTTACGGATCATCGCGGAACATTCCAAATGCCAACCCGGTCTGCCGGTACCGACTGGCGTTTTCCAGAAAGCTTCTCCTTTCAGTTTTGGACTTTTCCAAAGAACGAAGTCTCTCACATCTTCCTTTTCGTATTCGTCCGTGTCATAGCGGGTTCCGGTTTTCATTCCGGACGTATCAATCTTACTGAGTTTTCCATAACCTTCGAACTTTTGGATGGAGAAGTAAAGGTTCCCATCTTTTTCATAAACGAGTCCTTGGCTCCGCAATCTTTGAATGATCTCGATCATTTCCGGAATCGATTCCGTGGCTTTGGGGTAGTGTTCCAAAAATTCAGCAGAAACGGTTTTTAAATCTTCGAAGAAGGCTTCCGTCCAAGGGGTCGTAAATTCTTGGATGCTTTTTTGGGAAGAGATGGAATCTCGGATGATCTTGTCGTCGATATCCGTGATGTTCATCGTCATATCCACGCCGTAACCCAGAAGTTTGAGAGATCTGCGCAAGACATCTACGAAAAGAAACGCGCGTAGATTTCCGATATGTGCGAAATTATAAACCGTAGGACCGCAGGAATAAACGGTCACTCGGTGCGGATTTGCGGGGGAGAATTTTTCTTTTTTACCCGAAAGGGAATTGTAGAACTGTACCTCTATCATTCGGGAAAGAAAATTTCCCTCACAAATTCTAGATTAGCTCCGTTTTGTTTATCGTCTTTTAGACCGGCTTCGTTTCCTTCCGTAGGATAAACTTGCATCCTTTTGTCGCAACTCAGATGATTAAAAAATGCGAATACGGATTTGGGATGTGAGATCTTATCGTCCATCCCGACGGAAACCAGGGTCGGAACCTTGATCTTCTTGGAAAAGTTTATACTATCATAATATGCTAAACTTTTCTTCATTGCGGTTTTTTTGGTTTTAGAGCTGTTCAGTTGGGCGGTCAGCTCCTTCATCCAACTTTTTTCAAGTTTGAGCTGAAGGTCGTCTATATGACAGAAGTTAGGAGTTTCTAAGATCAAACCTTTGATCCGGTTTGTATAAGCCGCGCCGAAGACGGCAAGAGAGGCGCCCATGGATTTTCCGAGGAGAATGATTTTGTCTCCGTCGATTCCATCGGTAAGTCTTAAAAATTCAATAGTGCGGATCACATCCAGATACAATCCTTTCATGTAGAAAGAATCCTTTCCGTCCAAACCTTTTGTGAAATAACCGGGAGTCCAATCCGGGTCGGGGATTTCCCCTTCTTTGAGCAGAGGGCGAACCAATTGAGAACCATGGCCTCTGAGATTGAGGATGAGCTGGGCGACTCCGTTTTCAGTAAGTCCTTTGATAATTGCAGGCCTGTCTATTCCGTAGTCGTGAAAATAAACTACTACGGGAAGATCCCCTCGTTTTCGAGGGATTACGAGGGTTCCGGTCAAGGTTGCATTTTGCCAGGATTGAAAGGAAATATCATAGATAGTTTCCTTGATAATCGAACCTTTGAGGAGAGCTTTGGATTGTTTTTTAATCGGAAAGTTTTTTAAATCTCGGATTGCCTCGGACCAAAATTCGTCAAGATTGGTAGGGCTATGAAGCTCCGGATAAGTTTGAAAACATTCGTCAAAACTGATCGCCATCTGGAAACATCGTTTTCACTTAACCGGTGGTGTAAAGTGTTCTTTTGAGGAATAAAGAGTCTGTAGGAGAAGTACCGCAATTGTCATCGGACCGACTCCTCCCGGAACTGGAGTGTAAAAGGAGGAAAGATTTTTTGCCTTAGAAATTTCAATATCTCCTACGTTCCCAGGGTTGTAACCCGCATCTAGAAGAATCGCACCTTTGGAAATCCAATCGGCTTTGATGAACTCCGGTTTACCGACTGCTCCAACGACTATGTCCGCCTGACGAACGATCTCTGGAAGATTTTGGGTTTTGGAATGGCAAAGTGTAACAGTCGCGTTCATTTCCGTGAGAAGCATTGCCATCGGTTTTCCCAAAATTGGAGAACGTCCTACTACGACTGCATTTTTTCCCGAAACGTTGATACCGTGTTCTTTCAGTAAAAGAACCATACCATAGGGAGTACAAGGAAGATAGGTTTCCACTCCCATGGAAAGTTTACCGAAAGAAAGAGTAGTGACTCCGTCCACGTCTTTGCGAAAAGAAATCCGGTCAAACGCCGCTCTTTCGTCGATTTGAGAGGGAGAAGGATGTTGGAGTAGGATTCCGTCGATGTTTGGATCGGCGTTGAGCTTGTCTATGACTGAGAGCAATTCTTCTGTCGTGGTTTGTTCTCCCAATCGGATCATTTCTGAACCCATTCCCACGCCATGGCAGGCTTTGATCTTCATGGAGACGTAGGTTTCGGAAGCGGGGTTATTACCGACTAGGATCGTCGCAAGTTTTGGGATTCTAAGATTTTTTGTTTTTCGTTCTTCAATTTCGCGACGAATTTCATTCCTGATTTTTTCAGAGAGTATTTTTCCATCTAAGAGAATCGGATCCATACTTCTCAGGATTTAAGGTATATCTTCTCTGTCAGGTAAAAAATATCCTTTCCGGTGAAACCAAAAAGGTAAAATGAGTCTATGTCTGAAATACCGATCGTTAGTAATCATGATTTGGAAAAACACGTAAATTGTAAAGTTGTCGTCCAAGGTTGGGTGCATGGAATCAGAGGAAGCAATGCAAGGCAGTTTGTATCACTTAGAAACAGTGGAAGAATTTTACAAATTCTCGCGGAAAAGGAAATTTTAGGGGAAGAGGTTTTTCAAGCCGTAAAACGTCTCCGTCAAGAAACTTCCGTATCGGTCGAGGGGACTTTGGTGAAAAACGAAAAATCGCCGATCGGATTCGAACTTATAATGGATCGGATTCGAATTGTAGGGGAATCCGAAGACTATCCGATCACTCCGAAAGAGCACGGGATCGATTTCTTAATTTCTCAGAGGCATCTTTGGTTGCGTTCTTCCAAACAATTGGCGATCCTTCGGGTAAGAGACAATCTTTCCTTTGCGATCCGTAAATATTTCCACGAACGGGATTTTCTTTTGATCGATACTCCGATCCTTACAGGGTCTGTAGGAGAGAGTGCCGGAACTTTATTTTCTACGGAATACTTTGATCTTGGGAATGCGTATCTTGCTCAGACTGGACAGCTCTATTTGGAAACGGCGATTTTTGCGCACAATAAAGTATTTTGTTACGGGCCAACTTTCCGAGCGGAAAAGAGTAAAACGAGAAGGCATTTGACGGAGTTCTGGATGGTGGAAGCGGAGGTTGCATTTGCCGGTCATGCTGACAATTTAAAACTACAAGAAGACTTCGTTAAAACAATCATCAAGGAAACCGTTCAGAATTCTTTACAAGATTTGAAAGTATTGGAGAGGGATCCAACTCCACTACTTGCATATCTGGAAAAGGATTTTCCAGTAATTGATTATACGAAGGCGTTAGAAATATTGAAGCTTAAGGGGGAGGATATCGTTTGGGGAGATGATATCAATTCCGAAAGAGAGCAGATACTTACAATGGAATTTGGAGGTCCGATTTTCATCCAAAAATATCCGAGAGAAGCAAAGGCGTTTTATATGAAGGTGAACCCGGAGGATCCAAAAACTGTTTTAAACGCGGATTTAATCGCGCCTGACGGAGTAGGAGAGATCATCGGAGGGTCAGAAAGGGAGGAGAATTACGAGAACATCATTCATAGACTTGAGGAAGAAAAACTTCCCGTGGAATCTTATGATTGGTATTTGGATTTGAGAAAATACGGCTCGGTTCCCCATTCCGGCTTTGGACTCGGTTCGGAAAGGATGATCGCATGGATCTGCGGACTTCAACACGTTCGAGAGTGTATCCCGTTTCCAAGAATGATGGAACGATTGTACCCCTGATTTTTTTCAGATATTTTCTTCCGACCCATCCGATAAGAAAAAGAGAGGTATCGTAATGGGCCAGAATTTAGCAGTATCCAACCCGTCTTCCGTTGAAGAAACCGCTTGGGAATTATTTGAAACGGGTTCTTACGAGGAAGTGATCGAGATCGCAAAAAAGAATCCAAATCACGCTTTTTTAAACCATCTGAGTGGAATTGCCGGATTTGAATCTGGTTCCGACTGCGAAATAAACTATTTTCTCAAAGGTACTTCCGTATTGACTCCTCTGTTGGAAGCTTATCTTCTCAAAGAAGCTGGAAAATTAAGAGAGGCCGCAAAAAAGTATCATTCGTATTTTAAATCTTCTTCCGTTCCGATCGCGTATTCAACGCTTAAAACCGGGATTCTTGTAAGTGAAAGCGCGGTGGATTTCAAAACGGTCTTGGATTTAATTGCCATTTATAAGACTCGTTTTTCAAGTGATTCCTTCTGTAAGGCGGAGTTCTTTTCTAATTATCATCTTAGAAATTACAAAGAAGCGATTCAAGTTTTTGCGGAGAATGCAAAACGTCTTTCTGAGGAAAGAGACGTTATGGGTGCGTTGGGGCTTGCTCTTGTTTATATTGGAAAATTCGACGAAGCGAAATCTATTCTTGAGAAAATTCCAGGATATGAAGAACTTCCTACTTTTGAGGAAAAGAAAAAAGAATTCTCCGAAAAGATAGCGAATATTCCCAAAATGGAAGCGAGGCGAAAATCCCTTTCTATGCAGGAATTGATTGATTTAGGTTTTGCTTATCTTTTTTCAGAAAACTTTCAGAAGGCGGAAAAGGTATTCAGAGAATTGGTTGCAGTTCACGGTTAAACGGTCTTCTTTCCTTTTTTATTCATCTCTACATAAATAGAGTGTCTAAAATTCTGCGTTTAAACATGGAATTTGCGTTTAAATTAACGGTATTCTATTTTACAGGGATCAGTAAGAATCTTGGAGCGTGTCAGCGTGGAGCTGAAGTAAGAAAAAAGTTCTCTGCTTCGCGCCTACTTCGAGTTCACGGAATCTCGTTTTCATTTTGCATCTTGCGGAAGGTGAAACGTTTAATGACAACGCGCCACTCGCGGGAAATGGTTTTACATCTCTGAAAGAATCCCCAATTTTAGAATATGAATGTTCGAGTCTTTCGATTTAAGTTGTTGTATTTGATCTTTTTCCTTTTTTTCGGTGGAATCGTATTGTTTTTTTTGAATGCTTTCCTGTTTGTGCGAAAAGGTGTGCCCGCATCCTATAAACAATCTATTTTGTTTCAGAGAAACAAAATAGATTGGCCCTCCGATTGTGAATACTCGGCTCGTTCGAAGGATCTTGTTGCCGAGAAAACAAAACTTCCCGCGGAGGTTTGTACGGACGCGATCGATTCTCTACAAAGCGGATTGCCTAAGGATTGCGAATACAACAATGTCGCGTTAGGTGAGGACGGTAAAATCGATTTATACCGCTATCGGGATTTTTTGGGTAGGGCACCGATTCGATTTTTTTCACTGGGGAAGGGGGAGTTCTTAGGTGAATTGTTATGTGACACTACGGCTTATAATGAAAATCGAATCTACTTTTTATATGACGAACGCACGATTCCCGCTAAAACGAAACTTTTAAAATTTATCGCGTATGAGTTTTCATCGAACCGAAACGGCGAAGCTTCGGAGAAAATTCGGATGAAACGGTTGGAAAGCGATCACTGGATTCGGTATTATAAACCGGAAACGAAAGAATGGATTGCATTTTTCAAGTTTCGAGGAATGGGTGATTGCGGAACGTATTTTCGGTATCAATCATCGGAGCAAAATCTTCCCGTTCTTGTCGAAATTCGCGCAAAATTGGAATGTGCTGGAACTGAAGCCTATTCCGCGGACGAGGTTCCGATTACATGGAAACAATATGAAGTTCCGTTCGACTGAAAAGAGTGATAAGAAAGTGAATTTGATGGTTGAAAACGAAAAAGAATTTTCTAAAGTAGAAAATTCTACAATTTCAGAATTTGTTCGTAAAATCGCGATTTGTTATAGCTCCCACATTTTAAAAATAAATTTACAAAGTTCAAATTCCAACTTCCTACAGAAAAATAAATCATGGATTTCTTACGACCCAGCTTACGTTAAATTAAAAAGTTGAATCGGATTGTAGGAACAATCTAAATTTTGTTGTAATTCCTGGCTTATAAGCTTCGCTTTACAATAAAGAATAATGAGAACTTCTGCGCCGTATTAACAAAGAACAAAAATTAGAGCCGATTTTTAAAAAACGTCGAGCGATCCTAAAAGTGAGGCGCCTGAGTTTTTAAAAAATGTAGGAGTTCTCACATTTAGGGGACTGGGAATCGTGTCGCGGTTTCCACAATTGTAAAATCATATTTTAGAAAAACACCAATCAATTCTATCGTAATTCTCTAAAATGAGATCTATGGCTGCTTGCCCCAAAAACTTTTGCCGCGTTTTGATCTTCTAAAACAGTTGCGGTATAAAAACTGAAACAACACCAAGTGTAATATTTTGAGATAGGCCTAAATCCGTTATGTCCTGGGCAATTTACGGAATTGATGTAGAACAAATGGTTCGCAACTCTCGATGCTCCTTACCAATGAGCGAATTTATGACGTTGAAATTAGGTAAGGAGACATCATACGTTTGTACAGTTTAAGCGTATGTCAATTGAGACTGACGATTTTCAATTGTAATCCGATTGGAGAGAAGGATTGCTTTGGATTCCAAGTTGTATTCTTTGGCGAGAATTCCCTTTTTTTCTTTGGCTTCTCCTTTTAGTCTCGAAGCGCCTCTTTCTAAAAGGAATCCGATTAGAACCCGCGCGGTGGACTGAACTACCTCGAAGGCGATCTCGTCCCTTGTGGAGGAATTTTCGATAGCGGAATAGGATTCTACGATTTTTTCAAGAGTTTCTTTGTTTTCGTTTAACAAGGGGGAAACACTGATTTTGGAGAATTCCTCTTCGAAATACTGACGTAAATGTCCTTTCGCAGACATGCCGGATACGATCCCGCCAATGGCCGCTACGATTTGCAGTTGTGTGGTTCCTTCGTAGATATTTGTGATTCTTACGTCTCTATAGATTCTGGAAATGTCGTAGTCGTAGGTAAATCCGGCCCCTCCGTGGATTTGAAGGCCGTCATACGCGATCTTATTTGCAAGTTCTGTAATATAATATTTTGATAATGGGGTAAAAAGGTTTGCCAGCTTTTCCCATTTACGAATCGTTTCATCCTTTTTGATATCACGTTCGTCGATACCTTTTTCTTTCATTCTTTCCGATTTCCAATGATAAAGATCGATGGAACGAGATGCTTCCAACAGGACGGCTCTCATTCCTGCGATTTCGCGATCCATAAAGGAAAGCATTCTACGAACGGCGGGGATATTTTGGATCGTTTTTCCGAACTGTTCTCTTTCGGAAGCGTATTTCTTCGCTTCCATATAAGCCGCCGTTGCGATTCCCATCGCTTGAGCGGCGATCGAAAGTCTTGCACCGTTCATCATCGCCATGGAATAACGAATCAAGCCGTAACCTTCTTCTCCGATGAGAATTCCGGGAGAGTTTTCATAGACTACTTCGCAAGTAGGAGAACAGTGAAGCCCCATTTTCTTTTCGATTCCTGCGATAAAAACGTCGGAATTTTTTACCAAGAAGAAGGAAAGACCGCGGGCTCCGCTCTTGGGGGTTCCGGTTCTTGCGAGAGTTAAAATTACCGCAGGAATATCACCGAACCCGCAACCGTGTGTGATGAAACGTTTGGCACCTGTGAGTCTCCAGACTCCGTTTTCGTCTTTTACTGCTTTGGTTTGAAGATTTGGGAGATCTGATCCGTAGTTTGGTTCGGTCAAAGCCATCGCTCCGAAAATTTCTCCGTTTGCCATTTTAGGAACGTATTCTTTCACCATTTCTTTGGAACCGAAACGTTCTATGGTTTCTGCGAGATTGAGACATCCGAGTGCAATTGCAAAAGAGCCATCCGCTCTGGAAAACACTTCCATCATCATGGTTTGAACGGTTGCAGGAATTCCGAGCCCTCCGTGTTTTCTTCCGATGCTGTAAGGGAGAATCCCGGCGTCTTTGACTTGGCTGATTCCTTTGGCCATGGAATTTGGAAACGTCACCTTTCCAGAAGAATATTTCAGACCTTCTATATCCATATCCTTTGCAAGAGGTGCGATTTGTTTGCCCGCGATATCTCCTCCGGATTCTAAAATAGATTTATAATATTCTAATGCATCTTCGTAAGATCCGGGCGCCATCCCCAGGGATTCTTTTCCGGTTTTTTGATATTCTTTATGATCCTCAAAATCCCCTTCGAAGCCGTCTATAATTTCCTTCCAGTTTACGATAGATTGGAAGTTTTCCTGTAAGTCTTGATTTTCTAAAAAGTAATTATTCTCAATCATTTTAAATCCTTTATGAACTTTTGTTCAAATACGTTTTAGTTTCTTTACCACTCAGGATTTGAGTTGTGCTCATGGAAATCGAAATCGATTTATTTTTGAATTTTTATCCGTTCTCCAAAGGGAAGTTTTCGACAGGGATTTCAATTTTGAGAGGTGAAACTCTTCTTATTTTACTTCACAAATTCGATTTCTTGCAAGAAGAACTGATCTGTTCGAATAGAAGATTCCCTATGGAAAAGAACTGGAATGAGGCAGTTATTTGGAAAATTTCAGCTGATTGAAGTATTGATAAATGAGGTTAAAAAAAGTTTTTCTAAGGGGACTTTCACAATGACAGGATCTTTTCTTTTTTCAAGAAATCGAACGAAATCTTATTTTAGACTGAGTAAGAAATAGTTATTTTCAATTTTCTAAGGAAAAGTCTTTTTTCGCTTCGGAAATTTAAAGCGAATGAACTTTACATTGAGCGTTAATACTATAAATGAAAAAGCCACCTTTCGGTGGCTTTTTGCCTATAAAACTGTTGAATTCTAAGTAAGATGATTTACTTAGTCGCGCTTGCTGCTGCTTTTTTCAAAGATTCTTCAGCTGCTATAGCTTGTTTTTGCAGTTCTTCAGGATTTGAGTGGATCAATGGACTCACACCTGGAATACCTGGTGGGAAAAGCAGACCAACAGATGCAACGAAAGATCCTTTCACTTCACCTGGTTTGTAGGTAGTGAAAGAAATTCTGTAAAGACCTCTTACTAAAAGTTTTTTAGTATCGATGTTTTTCAGTTCGTCAAAAGATTTCGGAGGATTAGGGATGCTAATTTTTGTAAGAGAGTTATATTTAGAATGTCTCTCTTCTTTATAAGTATCATCTCCATCATCATCGTCATCAAGCTTTTGAACTGGTTTTGCCTTTGCAGCTTTTGCAATTTGGTCAGGCATAATCGCTGACATTCTTTCAACACGAATCCAGGTATCAAACCAGTTAGGCATTGATTTTTCCTCTGGGGTTGCCGCTTTGAAAGCATCGCTTACTAAATCTCCGTCGCCGGGTTCACCGATTTCGCCTGTTGGGGAAATCATACGGACTCCCATTTCAGCGATAACGGCAGGTACCCAAACGTAGAGGTAGTATGCTTTTTTGCTTCCATCGACCAAACCGTCCGGCGCTTGTCCTGGTTTGATGTAACCATAGTAGTTGATTACTGTTCCGTAAGGAAGAAATGTTTTTACAGTTTCGTTTGTTCCTGGAACTGTGCTCTCGCTCAGGACAAAAGAGCTTTTAAGGCTTGGCAGACCACCGAACGCACCACAAGCGGTAATGCTTGCAAAGAGTGCGACGGAGACGACCAAAATCGAAAGTTTTTTCATAGACTCTCCTTAGTTAAGAAAATCACGGTATGAACTTAGGAGCTTTTTGTAAATCAATATTGGATAATTTTTATCCGAAAGCACGTAATTTAAGTTATAAGTGGTTGGGATAGTAGGAACGGAAAGAGTGTATTTTCCATTTAAAAATTGCCTTCGTTTTTTGATATGGGAATTCTTTTAAAAACTCAGGGATCGACTCGATTTGAAAACATGGGTTTTATTATTTTTTTTGAAAAAATCTCTTCAACCAATCGAACAAGTCCAGAATCCACGCTAGGATTCTTCCGAAAATGGTAGTATAAGAATATCTTTTCAATAACTTCCGAACCCTTTCTTGTTCTTCGGAAGTGAATTCTAAACGAATGTTGTTTTCTTCTGACTCTATCTGGACCCTTTCTTTTTTATTTCGAATATCCACGATTCGAACTTCCACATATTCCCAGCCGAGGATTTTTATGCTTTGGAGTCTTCTTTCTCCGGAGATTAGCGTGTTGTCTAGATCAATCAAGATGGGATGCAAAAGTCCCAGTTTTTGTATGGATTCTTTTAGAGAATGTAGGTCTCCGAGATCTTTACGAATGCGATTTTTTACTTTGATGTCTGAAACTCGAATTTTCATGGTTTCTCAAAAATATTCTGAGTGTCTTTGCTTCAATTCAAATCTAATTCAAGCCGCTCAATTTCTTCCGGAATGGAAAAGGAACATAGTTTGGATCTTCTTGACACTGAAGGAATCCGCAGGTTTTTGGGATCAGAGCGGGTTTCCTTTGGACTTTCCCGTCAATTTTCACCCATCAGGAAAAACAGATGTCTTTGAAAGATTTTATTTTTACTTCGGAATCAGTCGGTGAAGGCCACCCGGACAAGGTCTGCGACCAAATTTCCGATGCGATTTTGGACGCATATCTCGAACAAGATCCGAAATCCAGAGTTGCTTGCGAGACTTTAGTGACTACAAACTTGGTCGTAATTGCAGGTGAAATTACAAGTAAAGGAAAGGTAGACGCTCAAGAAATTGCAAGAAATGTAATTCGTGATATCGGTTATAACGATATTACTATGGGTTTCGACGCGGACTTTGCCGTCGTTTCCGCTCACGTTCATGCTCAAAGCCCGGACATTTCTCAGGGAGTTACCGAAGGAGAAGGTCTTTTTAAAGAGCAGGGAGCAGGGGATCAGGGTTTGATGTTCGGTTTTGCGATCAACGAAACCCCGGAATTCATGCCGATGCCGATTTATTATTCTCACGAGTTGGTAAAACACTTAGCCGGACTCAGACATTCCAACAAATTGAAATTCCTAAGACCGGATGCTAAATCTCAGGTTACAGTAGAATACAAAGACGGAAAACCGGTTCGTGTAGATACCGTCGTAATCTCCACCCAACATTCTCCCGACGTGACTCATAAACAAATCGAAGAGTCTCTTATTGAAGAATGTATTAAGAAAGTGATTCCTGCTAATCTTCTGGTGAATACGAAATATTTTATCAACCCTACGGGTCAGTTTATCGTTGGTGGCCCTCATGGAGACGCTGGGCTGACTGGAAGAAAGATCATTGTAGACACTTACGGTGGATACGGAAGGCACGGAGGTGGGGCATTTTCCGGTAAGGATCCTTCCAAAGTGGACCGTTCTGCGGCTTATATGGGTCGTTATATCGCGAAAAACGTTGTGGCTTCCGGTCTGGCGGACAAATGCGAAGTGCAACTTGCATATGCGATTGGGGTTGCAGAGCCCGTTTCGGTTCACGTGGACACGTTCGGAACGGGAAAAATTTCCGAAGAAGAATTGGTCAAACGAATCCGCGCAAACTTCAAATTGACTCCGAGGGGAATCATCGAATCTCTCAAACTTCTCGAAAGAGGAAGAAAATATAGAGAAACCGCTTCTTACGGTCATTTCGGAAGAAAGGGTTCCACTTTCACTTGGGAAGAAACCGATAAAGCGGCGGCTTTAAAAGGATAATAAAAATGGGCGCTCCAAGCACATCGACTGCGACAGAAAAAGCGACTCGTGACGGATACGGAGATGCGCTGCATGAGCTGGGAGTTTCCCGCCAGGATGTAGTCGTCTTGGACGCGGATCTTTCCGGTTCCACGAAAACCAATAAGTTTGCAAAGAGCTATCCGGATCGTTTTTTCAACGTGGGTGTCGCCGAACAGAATTTAGTTGGTCATGCCGCGGGGCTTGCGCTTTCCGGACTCGTTCCGTTTGCTTCTTCCTTTGCGATGTTTCTTTCCGGAAGAGCCTGGGAAGTCGTTCGTAATAGCGTGGTTTATCCGTTTTTGAACGTGAAGCTCGTAGCCTCTCACGGTGGTGTGACTGTCGGAGAAGATGGGGCCTCCCATCAATGTATCGAAGACTTTGCGATCATGA
>NZ_CP024871.1:2267500-2337500 GCF_000306675.2 Leptospira mayottensis 200901116 | reverse complement strand
GGAAGTTCTTTTTGTGAACATTCTAAGTTTGGAGAAAAGGTAGGAAGTTTGTTCTTTGCATAAGAACATCCGACTGAAAAGAAAACGGAAAATCCGAACCGCAAAAGTCGATTTGCAAACATAGATTCGTTTTTGCCAATTGGTAGGTTTCCGGTCAAACCTGAAAAAATGGATGAAGTTTCGAAGGGCGGAGGAAAATTGGCGGAGATGTTACCGGAATTCAAAACAGATGATCCTGAGGGAACTAAAAATTCGATCTTAAAAAAGATCAAAAAAATTAGGGAGGAACTTCCGATTCTCCTTCGAAAAAAAGAAATAACTTACGATCGCGTCATTCGTCCTTTGAATGATCTTGTGCAAGAGATGCAGATTGAGTTTACAGTTCTTGCCCATCTCAACAGCGTAAAAAATTCCGAGCAAATCCAGGCTCTTTATACTGAGGTACTTCCCGAGATCACTGCTTTTTATTCCGACTTGGGTCAGAACGAGGAATTGAATCTCGTATATCAGGAAATTTTAAAGAATGAAGATACCTTGAACGTTTCCCAAAAAAAAGTATTACAAGACGCCGTCACGCAGTTTAAGTTGAGTGGAATTGGACTTCCACCAGAAATTAAAAAAAGAATTCAGGAGATCCAGATTCGTCTTTCCGATCTGGGCAATCAGTTCTCTCAGAATTTGCTTGATGCGACTAATTCCTTCGAGCTCGTTTTGGATCGTATCGAGGATGTGGAAGGAATTCCAGAATCGGATTTGAGCGTGGCTAAAACGGAGGACGGAAAATATCGTTTCACGCTTCATATGCCGAGTTACATGGCGTATATGACTCACGGCCCGAATCGATCTATTAGAGAATCATTATATAAGGCTTATACTACGAGGGCACCTCAGAACGGAAAACTGATCGAGGACATACTCCTGTTAAGGAACGAACTTGCAAAACTGCTTGGTTATCGCGATTACGTGGAGCTTTCTTTGGCGACCAAGGTGGCCGATTCCGGAAAGACGGTTTTGAAATTTTTGAGGGATCTTGCAAAACAGGTGAAGTCGATCGCGGAAAGGGAATTTGCCGATCTTTCGAATTTTGCAAAGACCTTGGGGATAGATTTTCTTCAGGCTTACGATACTGCATTTGTGAGTGAGAAATTGATGAAATCCAGATTCGATTTCGACGAAGAGGAAACTCGTCCTTATTTTGAGAAAGAAAGTGTAGTTTTCGGGACATTCCAATTTTTGAATAAACTTTTCGGGTTGGAATTTCGTAAAATGTCCGCTCGGGTTTGGGAGGAAAAAGTTCAGGTATACGACCTTTATCGATCAGGGAAACTACTCTCCCGGTTGTACTTGGATTTGGAATCTCGCAAAGACAAACAAGGCGGGGCTTGGATGCACAATTGGCATTCTAGAAATCGAATCGTAAATGAGGAAATTCTTCCGACGGCGTTCGTCGTTTGTAACTTTCCGGTTTCTACGAAAGATTCTCCTTCTCTTTTAAAACACAGTGACGTGGTCACTTTCTTTCACGAGATGGGGCACGCGTTACATCATCTTTGTACGAAAATCGAAGAACCTCCGGTCAGTGGAATCAACGGTGTTGAGTGGGATGCGGTGGAATTTCCTTCCCAGTTTTTGGAGAACTTTGCGACTGAAGCGGGAGTTCTAAAGATATTCGGAAGACATCATAAAACCGGAGAAACGATTCCGGATTCTATGATCGTAAAACTTAAGGAGACTAAAAACTTCCTTTCCGCAATGGGGATTGTAAGACAACTCGAATTTTCTCTTTTCGATATTCTCATTCACGAAAAAAATTATACGGAAGAAGAGGTACATTCCATTCTTCAGAATGTTCGCAAAGAAGTTGCAGTAGTGATTCCACCTGAATACAATCGTTTTCAAAACGGATTTTCCCATATCTTCTCCGGAGGTTATGCCGCGGGATATTATAGTTATAAATGGGCCGAAGTGATGAGTGCGGACGCCTTTTTCGCGTTTGTCGACAAAGGGATTTTTGATCCGGAACTTTGTGACGCATATTTTACGGAAATCTTGGAAAAGGGAGGAAGCGAAAACGCGATGATTCTTTTCAAACGACTTTTAGGACGAGATCCGGAAGTCGAATCTCTTCTCAAACTTTACGAATTAAAAGAAAACTATTAGGAAAGGCTTTTCCTGAAATTTTGGAGGAGAGTTTCCTTTCCTGCTAGGAGAAGTTCGACCTGATCTTGGTCGATGTTATAAACGACATTACTACGAAGTGCGTCTTTGAATTCATTCTGGTCGATCTGTTTTTGATCGTAGTTTTCCTTTAGGAAATTATACCAACCTGCCAAAAGAACTTTGAGATGAGAAAGTTCTCGGATCGGGATCGAAATTACTTTTTCTGGTTCCATAGAAACCACAGTAGGCTATTTTGCGTACTAAGAGAGTCAAATCAATTTTAAAGAATTGCTTAGAATTTCGATGTTTATTCTATTCTCGCTTTGGCTCTTGCAATGATTTTTTTAAAAGTCTGTTTTTCCTTCTCCACAAGTGCGGGACCCTCTTTTGTTTTCATAAATGTAAGGTATCCTTTCCAATCGTTTAACAAATCTAAGGGATGATTGTTCGGGTAAAAAGAGCGTAATTCTTCGTCGATCATGGAGAGGTTTGCAAAAGCAGAGCAGTCCGCCATCGTAAAAACGTTCCCTGCGATATAAGGAGAAAATCGAACCAACCTTTGGAGCGCTTTTACTCCTTTGACCAGAATCGGATGAACTTCTTCGATCAATTCGGGAGAAACAGCTTTTCCTTTCATGCTCAGAAGATAGATTCTTCTCGCGGGAATGTCCAGATAGATTTCTATCATCGTCGTAATTTCTCTGACTCTGGCGGCTTCCCAGGGATCTTCGGGGATTAGTTTTGGTGTTTGGGGAAAAATCGTATCTAAGAATTCTAAAATAACTCCGGACTCGGATATGAATTTTCCGTCTAGTTCCAGAGCCGGAACTTTTCCCATCGGGCTGATCTTTAAAAATTCTTCGTCTTGAGAAGGAGAGACCCTGATTTGTTCGTATTCTAATCCTTTTTCCAAAAGCCCCAGCTTTACTTTGTTTACATAGTTACTGATGTTTGAGCCGTACAGTTTGATCATGGGAAGGAAAAATAAGAATTAATATTTATTGGCAAACACTTTTTCCGGGGAATTTGGCGGTTTGTCTTAAAGCTCAAATGAATGTGGATTTGTGTGATTGGAAAGTTTTTTAAATTCTTAACAAACTAACGCCGAATTGGCGTCTTTAATTCTTTCTAAAAAAAGTCTTTCTCTCTTTTTTCCTGCGATTAATTTCGACCGCAAGAGGAACCTATAAATGACAAAAACGGCAATCATTACGGGTGGTACAGTCGGAATCGGCTATGAACTCAGTAAGCTTATCGCGGCAGATGGTTACGATCTGATTCTTGTAGCAAGAAACGAAAAAACTTTAAAGAAAGTAAAGAAGGAAATCGAATCGTCAGCTAAAGTAAAGGTGGATATTCTTTCCGTTGATCTTGCAGATCCGAAGGCTTCCAAAAAGATTTTTGACTTCGCGAAAAAATCAAAAGCGGTTGTAGAAATTCTTGTGAACAATGCGGGTTTTGGAACGAACGGGAGATTCGATCGAATGGATTTGCGGAAAGAACTTCAGATGATCCAAGTGAATGTGGCTTCTTTGGTTGAGTTGACGCATTTTTTCTTACAAGGTATGGTGGAACGTAAAAATGGGAAAATATTGAATGTGGCGTCCACTGCGGCGTTTCAACCTGGGCCAAACATGGCAAATTATTATGCGACGAAAGCCTATGTACTGTCTTTTTCGGAAGCAGTCTACGAAGACGTTTATAAGGATGGAGTAACGATAACCGCTCTTTGTCCTGGACCTACGAAAACCGAATTTTTCGAGAGAGCGGAAATAACCAAGTCGAAATTTTTGAACAACCCAATTGCTCCGCTTATGAGCGCTAAAGATGTCGCTGAAATCGGATACGACGCTCTGAAAAAAGGAAAACCGGTCGTTATCTCCGGAACTTTAAACAAAATACTCGCTCAAAGTGTAAGAATTACACCCCGGTTCATTATACGTAAGATTGCGAAATTTTTGAATAAAAACAATTGAATAAAGATGCAAGGATCAATTATAGATTTAGCGGTTCCCTTTTTTCTGATTTTGATCGGATTGGAGGTTTTTTATTCCCGGATAGTCGGAAAGAAAGTATATCGCTGGAATGATACGGTTGCCGATTTAAGCACCGGCATTTTATTTTCTTTGACGGGCATTCTTGTAACAGTCGTTTCACTTTGGATTTATGAGAAATTTAGAATATTTTGTTCTTTGCAAGTTCTGTTCGGGATTCCGGAGATCCCCTTGGGGTCTCCGTTTTTTCTGGAGAATGGAAATATTCAAATCCGATTTCGGAATTTGACTGGCTGGATTTTCGTATTTTTAATGGTGGATTTCGTTTACTATTGGTTTCACAGGGCTACACATGAAATTAACTTTCTCTGGGCTTGTCACGTAACGCATCATTCTAGTGAAGAATTTAATCTTGCCGTCGCTTTGCGGCAGTCTAGTTTTCAGAGGGTTTTCGAATATATCTTTAATCTTTCGATTGCATTTTGTGGAGTTCCTTGGCAGGCATTTTTATTGGCTCACGGGATTTTAAAGATCTACCAATTTTGGGTGCATACGAGGTTGATCGGGAAGCTCGGATTTTTGGAGGAAATTTTGGTTACTCCGGCACATCATCGGGTGCATCATGGAAGGGATCCCAAATACATCGATAAGAATCACGGAGGAATTTTGATTTTTTGGGATCGAATTTTTGGTTCTTTTGCGAGAGAGGAAGAAGAACCGATATATGGGCTTACAAAGCCGGTGACTACATTCGATCCTGTGTACACGAACTTTCACGTTTATGAAGAGATTTTTTCTTTGGTGCAAAAGACGAAGAGCTTCAAAGAGAAAATTCTCGTTCTTCTCAAACCACCCGGATGGAGACCGACGAGTCTTGGGCCTTCCATTCTCCCTCAAGAAATCGATCGAAGCCGGTATGAAAAATTCGATCCGGTTGTATCCGAGCAAAAGACCGTTTTAGGAGTTTTGGAATTTCTTTTTTGGACCGTTCTTTCCTTGCTGTTACTGAAATTTTTCAAATCCGGGAATTTGGCTCTCTGGAAAATTTTTCCCGTAATCGTATATATCTTTTACGGATTCAAACATACTGGGTTTGTGTTAGACGGAGGTCCCAGAGGAAAATTTCGAATCGTTTTTCTACTTTTTGGAGGAATTGTTCTTTCCTGGATTTTGTTTTTTTTCTGAACTTAAGAGCACGTCTCAAAACTTGAAAATGTTAGGTAGGAATTCCACGAGAGTTTAACAACAATAAAATGTATTTCATTGCTTACAATTACCTACAATTAAGAATTTCTTGTACCGAATAAAGACCGAATCTAAAATGCCTTTTGATGATATGAAGAGGTTTTAGGATGGTATGAAGGAAAGGAAAACTTGGATAGAAGAAGAATGTCCGGATGTGATTTTTGGAGATGTCTCGGCTTCATAAAAAATTTTATAAATTTCTTGAAAACTCGTCAGAAGGAATTGGTGGTAGCATACCGTTTGTAAGTCAGGATTGGTCGAATACCAAGGCCGCCTACCGTTTTCTCTCTAACGATCGTGCAAGTGAAAAGGAAATATTACTGATCTCTATAAAAATAAGTACCATAAATTTTTATTACAAAGCCTGTTTTAATGCAAAACATTAGATACTCTGTTATATGATTTTGAATAGGAGGTCATTTTCAATCAACACAAGAAAGATTGCAATTTCGAGGACGGTCCATTTTTAATTTTGCATGATACAACTTAATTTTCGTTTAAGCGAAAAGAAGCAACAGCGGTAGGATTCACTCGACTTACCATTGCAGGAAAATATACAGACGGACGCTTGAGGTATTACACAGCAAGTGGCATTCTAATGCATTCAAGTTTAGTAATTACAACGGAAGGACTTCCGCTTGGATTAGCCTCAATTAAATTCTGGAATAGGAAAAAGTTTAAAGGTTGTAACGCATTAAAGAAGAAAACTAATCCTACAAGAATACCGATCGAAGAAAAGGAAAGCTTTCGTTGGTTAGAAAATCTCAAACAATCTAGTGCTGGCCCATCCTGAAAATTGTGTGCACATAGGAGATCGAGAAAGCGATATTTATGAGCTATTTTGCTTAGCAGACCAGTTGGGAACGAATTTTCTCATAAGATCTTGTGTCGATCGTCTTGCAATAGAAGGGGATCATACGATTCATGATGTAATGAAAAATTCCCACGTAAAAGGAACACATCGAATTAAAGTCAGGGATGAAAAAGGAAACCTATCAGAAGTTTCAATCAAAGTTAAGTATCGCCATATACGTATCCTTCCTCCGATTAGTAAAAAGAAAAAATATCCCGAATTAAACCTTACCGTTATTCATGCGCAAGAAAAAGGGACCCCTAAAGACCGCAAAAGGATTGATTGGAAACTGATAACTAATTTGTCAGTTAAGACTAATTCGGATGCGATTCAAAAGCTACAATGGTATGCTTTGCGTTGGAAGATTGAAGTCTTTTATAAAATTTTAAAGTCCGGTTGCAAAGTGGAAGAATCAAAACTTAGAACGGCGGAAAGATTGGTAAATCTGATTTCAATCTATTGCATTTTATCTTGGCGAATATTCTGGATGACCATGATCAATCGTTCAACAAACAATGCTCCTCCAGATATTGGATTGACTCAAACAGAGATTCATGTATTGGACGAGCTCATTAAAGATAAAAGTTGCGATCGTAAACAAAATAAAATGCTCACAAACTATATTACTAAAATTGCAAGACTTGATGGATATCTGGCTCGGTCTTCTGATCCTCCTCCGGGTAATATGGTTATTTGGAGAGGATTTTCTTGACTAACTGATATTACATTGGGATTTAGCATTGGGAAAGATAATTGTGGGTAATTGTAAGGTTTATTAGGTGGTTACTAATAAATTCCAAGAATTATGAAATTTTATAAAAACTCTAGAATTTATTTTAAACAGTAGATTTGAATTGTTCTTCTGGTATAGATCCCTCCGATGGTCCAATGAATCACATTATCCAGAACTCCTCGGCGAATTTTTAATTCTGGTCTCCCATTTGTGCAAGAGATGAGAGGTGGATCAAAGGAGGGAATCAGACCAGCAATCCAATTTCCCTGCTTATATTCTTGATCGGGATTGGATTCTTCGATAGGAGAAGAAAAATGGGTTTTTCTAGGCGTTACTTGCAAAGTAGTTTGGTAACAAGTTACAAAAATCCAGGTAAAAGAAAAGATCGAAATATATTTCAAATTTCTAAACATGATTTCCTCAAGAAGAATGGCAAGTTAAGACCAGCGTTCTGGGAGAAAAAAAACCAAGCGTTAGCTGCTCATATAAACCGTTCCAAAAAGATGTAAATTGATACGCTTCGTAAACTCCATGCGGACAATAGGTGGTTCCGTCGATCGCATAGTTGGAAGGTTTTAACCCCCAAAAATAAAAGTTCTGTGAAATAGTAAATGTTTGCTTTGGTGTGGATTCCATTTTGATTCGTGCTTCTAACGCAATTTTACATTCTTTTTTTTGATTGGAAAGTTTACAGGGCTCTGGAGTTTCCTGAGGAAATCTTACTCGTGCATGTTGGCAGTTCCAAAATACAGTTAATAAAAACATAACTATAATAAGTTTTCCATTTTTCTTAAGTGCTTTTTGCAAAAGACAGCCGCTCCCGGTATTTTCCGATAGATACCGTTTTATTTTTGAAAAGACAGTATATACGAAAAAAATAATATTCTTAACTTGAATTTTCGAAACGATCTGGAATTGAAGAATGGCTTCGGAATACGATTTTGAACCGATCGAAAGTCGATTGATTTGATTCTTAATTGTTTGAAATCCCTTTTTAAAGTTCAAGATCTGCGTAACCCTTTCCATAGATCCCCGAAAATAAATTGTAATCGGAAGCATGGGGCGAACTCTCGCTTTCGCGAGGCGAATTTTGTGTAAATACGGAAAGAACATACTTTCCCTTTTCTAAAGACGGAATTTCCAACCGACAAGAGACTGTGTTTTCCGAAACGGAAGATATGCATTCCGTGGTGGAATGAATCAGAAAATTCTTCTTTGTAAGTAGAATTTTCAAATTGGAATCCGTAGAATCGATTTGAAACACTCCTTGCACGTTTTCGGACTGTTTCAGAATAAAATAATATTCTTTCGATTTTCCATTCCATTGTCCGTGTTCCACGGATTGAAAACGAACCATTCCATTTTTATTGTTTGGGATGAATGAAAGTTTCCGAGGAACGACTTCTTCCTTACATCCAATCGAAACTCCGCATAAAATCCAAAGGCAGATTTGAAATATGGAAATCGAACCGTATACTTTTTCAAGACATATCCGTACTGCTTTTTTAGTTTTGGAAGAAGCAGTACGGATGATTGGATTCATTGTTTTTAAACAATCCATCGTCAGTTGTTTTGCTGTCTGAAAATTCGCATCGGAATTCCACCCTTGCCGGCACTTACATAAATGTATTTGGTTCCATTGGTTGTGTTGGCAGAAGTTCCGGAAAAGATCTGGGTATTATTGGCAGCGTCTCCGAGACCGCTTCCTCCGATCTGTTCCCAGTCGGAAGTATTTGCACCCGGATTGGTGACACCCGCTTTGGTTCTCCAGATCTGAACTCCAGCTGTATTGTCAAAACCCATATAGAGATGGCTTCCATTGGTTACGAGCATCGTCATACTGTGATTGTTCGTATTGCCGAAGTTTGTGAGACCGGTACCATTGTCTCCGACAACGGACCATTCGTCCGCTTCACAGGTTGTAGAATTCAAGGCATCGGCCCCGCCATTGGTCGGATCGCATTTCCAGAGTTGAAGTTTGCGATTATTGAATGTTCCATTCGTGCAACCTGCTATGTTGGCTACGGAAGCTTTAAATCCAAGCGCAGCTTCTGCAGTATTACAAAGCGTTCTTGTCACATAAAGATTTCCGTTAAACTCAGCAAATTGAGCAAATGCTCTATCCGCAGGAATCAAATCATAAGTTTTGGTCAATTCGAGAGAAAAATACGAAGTTCCGTTATGCCACTTCGCGTTCGTTCTCGGTCCAATCTCCGTCCAATCGGCACAATTATTGGCGCCTGCACAGGCTTTAGGATTTCCGTTGTTGGAGCGGATGATCGTTCCGTTATGCCCTACAGCATTATTTCCTCCGTTGGCCGCATAAATTCGTCCATTGAATGGGAATATAGAATCCACTCCGACAAGTCGAGCCCAGTTCGGACTGTTGTTATCTCCAGCGGCAGTTCCCCCTCCAAAATGAGGCATCCAGCTGATACTAAAGTAAGCACCATTTGTATTCGTACTGGCTGCGCAAGGGGAACCTACAGTGCAATGACCACCTTCAGGAACACCATCTGCGGTGTTGAAGGAAATTTTTCCGAAGTCCGGAGCATTGAATGAAGCCGCCGCACTTTTCTTTGCAAATCCACCATAGATCCGATCGTTTAAGATGGATAATGCGGAAGCCCCCATAGCTTGACCTCCGGTAATCCCTCCAGTATCAATCGATTTAAAATCCAAACCGGCATCGGTATCGGAAGTATAATAAATGAAGTTGAAGTTTGTAAGAGATCTTGCTCCTGCAATCAGAAGGTGCGGAATTCCTCCTAACGTGCCTGCAGTGAAAACGCCTCTACCGTCCTCGTTGTCCGGACCACAACCAGTGGCCTGATCCGCATTGTTAGTTGTACACGTTGTATGTCCGATGGTCACGTGTCTTGGTACGGGAATCCCTCCGTCCCGAGAATTTGCAGTGTTATTAAAGCCTCCTGGAAAGGAAAACGATACAGATTCCGGAGCGGTGCCGTCAAAATTAAATCGAACCGCTTGATTTCCTCCTCCGTTAGGACCGATGTAGATCTTGTTATTGTAATTGGTGATATATCCAAAGCTGGAAGTATCGCCAAACGGATCTACTGCGATCGGACCATCTACAAAATTAACTGGAGCGGTTCCACATCCGATAAAGCTAGTTCTATCTTTAGGCGAAGTCTGAAGATCCTCATCTGCATTTTGGTTTTGAAGCGCACCCCAGGCCAGATTGTCAAAACCGTCTCCGTCCTTCTTATTCGCCACAAGGATCGTGTATTGTCCGCCGAACTGATCCAAAGAATGCGTTAGGCATACCTTGGTTGGATCGGCTGGAGCGCCGTTGCATACGGTTCCGTCCAATATTTTAGCGTTCGTAATATTTCCAATGGCAGAAACGCCGGTGATTTTGTATCGTTTGGCGCACTCTGCAGCAGAGGTGCATTCTGCTCCGCCTACTGCCGTTCCTGGAAGAAGCGATTTGGAAAATGCAACCGTCACTTCTTTCAAGCCGCTGCATGTTGCGGAAGATACTTTGATCTTTTCCTGTCCGATAAAGTCCGCGCTATTCGGACAACCGAAAGCATTGGGTGTAGTTGCAAGATCTTTAATGCCTGTTTTATTCACAAGCAGTGAGTAGGGAGCTCCCGATACTTGATCGTTACTGAGAGTGATCGTATAGATACTTCCGGAACCTGCGATGCTGCTAATATTAAATGTTCCAGTTTGAGTATTGTTCGTAAAGTCTGCGTTATCGGGGCAGAGAGCGGTAGAATTCAAAGTCGCCGAATTCGCAATCTTATAGTTTGCGACATTTGTCGCCTGAGCTACGTTGACTGGTTCCGAAAATATGACACGTATGGTTCTTGCCGCCAGAGATATCACCGAAAGAACGGTCGGAGGCGTCAAATCGATCGTATTGACCGTAAGAGTAGTACTGCCAACGATACTATTCAAAGTCGCTTGAATCGAAGGGGTTCCTGCAGTCACACCAGTTGCGAGCCCTTCCGAACCTGCCGCATTGGAAACGGTTGCGGAAGCGTTCGAGCTACTCCAAGTTACTGCTGTCGTTAAGTCCTGAGTGGAAGCGTCCGTATACGTTCCAGTCGCAAAGAATTGTTTCGTAGTGGTAGAATCAATCGTAGGATTCGTTGGAGAAACAGAGATAGAGACCAGACTCGCCGCGGTGACGCTCAACGCAGAAGTTCCTGAAATGGATCCGTCCGTGGCGGTAATTGTAGTAGCGCCTACATTGCCTGTGGTAGCTAATCCTTGCGAACCGGCTGCGTTGGAAATCGTAGCAAATCCAGTTGCAGACGACGACCAAGTAACTGAATCCGTAACGATCTGAGTGGATCCGTCGGAGTAAGTTCCTGTTGCGGTAAATTGTTGTGTTAAACCTTTTGGAACCGAAGGATTTGCCGGGGAAACGGAAATCGAAACGAGACTCGCAGAAGTGACCGTAAAGGTAGACGCGTTGCTCGTAATACCGCCAAAAACGGCTTGAATGTTGATAGTCCCGACTTCCAAAGCATTCGCTTTTCCTTGAGTTCCCGCCGCATTACTAATGCTGGCAACAAACGAATCGGAGGAGTTCCAAGTTACGGTATTCGTCAGATTCGAAGTGGAACCATCCGAATACGTTCCAGTTGCAGTAAATTGTTGTGTCAAACCTTTCCCTTTGGAAGGCGTTCCGGGAGTAACCGCAATTGAAACCAAAACGGCCGGAGTGACCGTAAGTGTCGAAGTGGGGCTTACGATTGAATTGTAGCTCGCAGTAATGTTTGTCGTTCCAGTTGCAAGAGAAGTAGCAAGTCCTTCGCTGCCGGCCGCATTGGAGATGAGAGCAATACCTCCAAAAGAAGATGCCCAGGTTGCTACTAAGGATAAATCCTGTGTGGAATTATCCGAATACGTTCCAGTTGCAGTAAATTGTTTCGTAAATCCGTTGGCTACAGAAGGATTCGTAGGAGTTACCTGAATAGAATTAAGACCGCCGCAGTGATTGTAAGGGTTGTGGTTCCGAAAATTCCACTGGAATGTGTAGCCTTAATCGTAGAAGTGCCGGTTGCAATGGTATTTGCCATCCCCTCGTTTCCGCCACTGTTGGAAATGATTGCCTTAGAAACCAAAGAAGAAGACCAAACCACAGCAGCAGTAAGATCTTGGGTAGAGCTATCGGAATACGTTCCAGTTGCAGTAAACTGTTGAGTCAGACCTTTCGGCACCGAAGGATTTGCAGGTGTAACGGAAATAGAAACGAGAGTCGCGTTGGTGACAGTCATATTCGTAAAGCCTGAAATTCCACCCACATCCGCCGTAATCGTAACTGCTCCCAGAGTCAGCGCCGTAGAATTCCCTTCTCCCCCAACCGCGTTTGAAATTGAAACCGTCCCATTGTTGGAAGAAGTCCAATTGACCTGAGAAGTAATATCTAATGTAGAATGGTCCGTAAACGTGCCGGTAGCGGTAAACTGTTGTGTCAAACCTTTTGCTATGGAAGGATTGGAAGGAGTAACGGAAATAGAAACCAACTCAGCTGGAGTGACTGTAAGTATTTGAGTATTACTCGTAATTGCACCGTTCGAAGCGGATATTGTGGAAGTTCCCGTGGTTAAAGAAGATGCAAGGCCGGAAACGCTGAGAGTAGCAACGGAAGTATTGGAAGAGTTCCAAACAACTTGTGTGCTAATATCCAGCGTAGAATTATCCGAATAGATTCCAGTTGCAGTAAATTGTTTGTTTCCACCGATAGGAACTCCAGGATTTACGGGAGTAATTTGAATCGATACCAGAGATACTGCAGCGGTAGTTACAACTAAGGATACACTTTTCCCCCCGAAAGAACCAGTGAGAGTAGTCGTAGAACTATAACTTATTCCTGTAAGACTTTTGCCATCGGGTGCAAAAGCTGCTGCTACAGGATTGGAAGAAGTTAACATAGCACCGGGATTCAAAGTCAGATCTTGAGTAGTATGATCCGAAAAAATTCCAATCAAGGAATATCCCCTTGTAAAGCCTACGGGCAAAGCTCCAGAACTTGCGGCAACAAGTTGAAGAGATACCAACGCTGCATTCGTTACTTGCACGGAAGTAGAAGCTTCTTGTCCTTGATATTTTGCAGTGATATTCGAAGTTCCCACTTCGATTCCGGTTCCAACTGAGGACTGACAATCCAAAATTGAAGAGTTTAAAGAAAGGATAGTGGATGAAGAAGTAATATCCGAATGAGTTCCGTCCTCAAAAATTGCGGTTACCTGAATTTGAGTACTCGTGCCTTTTGCGATGGAAGATTCGGTTGTTGTAATTTCAATCCGTTTTAGCGAACTTTGTGAAGATCCAAACGGCAGAAGAAGGCGAGAACTTCCTTTTTTTTTATTAACGGCCAGCCCTGTAGCTCCCGTAAGCATAGGCCAAACCATACAGCCTTGCAGAAACAAAAATAAAAAAGTCAGGATTAAAAAACTTTTCTTCATAACAACAACCTTCCATTTTTTTTACTCACTTTTTATGAGTTTCATCAAAAAACAATCTGAGTAATTTCAAGATTCAATGGTTTGATATACGTAAGAGAATATAAGAAATCGAATTAACAATCCTACCACATGATAACTTGACTCATAATGATATATAACTTAACGAAAAAAGTGCTTACGGAAATTGGATCCATGATAGGCCTTTCTGGTTATTATGTTTTCGGTTTGCTCATTTATCCTTGTTACTTTTGCTTAATTCATAAGTCATTTACACAAGCGCGCTTGACACCCTCTTTTAGGGTTTTGGACAAACTCTTTATACCTTTTCTCAAGAGAAACTTCATCAACCTCTGACGATTCCTTCCCAAATCCAAACGAAGACTGTCACAGATCTCAAGTAATCTCTTATCGCTTTCGTTTTCTTCACTCGGAACATGAATCGATTCCAATATTCCACTTCGCAATAATCTCGCTATTTTGCCTCGGTATCCTTCCAGGCACTACGATTGTGCAATTCACTCTTAAAGACTTTAAATATCTGTAAAGTGGATAACCGATGACCCCTGCTTCGTAACAACAATGGATTTCATTCCCTTCCGATTTTAACTTTTGGATGAATTTTTTGATCTGAGTTTCTTCGTGTTTGATTTTCTGTCCTTCACCAAAGCCTTCATATTGCTCGTTAAACATGCTATTTGGATCGTTTCTTTGTGGACGAATCTCCGTTGAAAAGAGAAATTTTCTACAATTGTCGGTAAGACGCAGGCGTCACTCGCTTCTATAAAATAAAGATTGAATATTCAAAAAATAAAAAACTAAGAACTTGTCCCAAAACAAGAAGATTGCGCATCAAAGTTTTAAACAACGTAAAAGATCGTGGAGACTTTGGGACAAACCCTAAAATTTTTGAACGATTCCGAAGAACAATGTAGTTGTCAAAACTTGAAATTCTAATTTGCGAGAGAATTGGCGGGTCACTAACATCGCGGTTTGGTTTGTGGATTCGGTAAGAAGGGTCACATTTCCGTTTTCGCTCAGATAAAAACTCGCAGATTCCCCGTTAAAGGTTCCGGATAAGGAAGGAATGTTGATCCAGGAAAGCGCAACTCCCAGTTGAAGGTTTGTGGATTCGGCGATCTTTCTGCTGACGGCTCCTTCCAAACGGAATTCGATTCCAGTTCCGGTCAAAGAACCTTCTTGGCGAAAGGTTTCTTTTACCGAAGTTGCGTACCCTTTGGAATCCCAATATACTTGAGACATTCCGATTCCAAAACCACTTTGAAAGATCCAGCGTTTATAATTCCATTCGTGCCAATACATTAGAAGAAAGTAAGGATTCGAAAGTTTAAAACTTAAATCCGTGTAAAAAGGTTCCGAAGAAAATTGTTTCAATCCAAACTTTTGCCATTCTCTGTAACCGCCGATGAGTCCGGCCCAACTTTCGGAAGAGATCTTTTTACGAAGGAATAATTCTCCCTGAGCAATACGGTTCGGAGGGTCGAGTACGGTTTTGGAAGCGACTCTAGGATCGTAGGTGTCGGTAAAACCTCTCAAGAAAGAATTGAGTCTATCTTCTCCTTTATATCCGATTCCTGCTCTAAGCCCAAATTCCCAGTAATGTTCCTCTAGGCTTGGTAGTTCCAACGCGGGTTTGGTAGAATGAGCTTTTGTTTTGGGAAATTCGCTTTCCGCCTTTAAAATGGATTCGGGAAAGAGGAAAAAAAATAAGACACTCAAGAAGATCCCGAAAATTTTGCTGGTAGCCCTCATAATTACAGAATTTATAGCAAGGGCTTCTATACAAAGCGGATTTTCTTCCTATCGGGTAGGATCATGTTGCAATTTCATTTTTTTCAGTTTTTCGATTGGGACTTAGTCAGATTCTTTTTTTACTTCTTGAGCTTTATCGGGATCTTCCTAACGTTCAGACTTCGCTTCCCACAACTCCGGTTTTTCTTTCTCGCCGTAAAAATTTTCTCGGGCAATATGGATCATAAGGGTTCCCGCGGAAGGTTGGTTCACTCACAAGCGTTTTTTTCCGGAACTGCGTCTTCCCTCGTTCCGGGCTCGGTGATCGGCTCGGCTTTGGCTTTGATGATCGGGGGGCCGGGAGTTTTATTTTGGATTTGGATTTCTTCCTTTTTCATCATGCCTCTTCGATTTGTCTCTTCCACACTCGCAATTCGTTTTAGAACCAAAGCCGCATCCGGAAGATATCTTTCCGGTCCGATGTATTTCATTGAAAGAGCGCTGAAAGCGAAATGGCTCGCGATGAGTTTTGCGACCGTAGGGCTTTTGACGGTACTCGTGATGGGCGGAGCGGTACCGATGTTATATGTGACTCATATCACAAATCGAGCTTTTGAGATAACTGGAATGACGGTTCCCTTTTTGTTATCCGTGATTCTCGTATTTATCGTGTTAGGTGGGGTGAGAAGAGTCGGAAAAGTTTCGGCGTATCTGGCTCCGATTGGGATTCTTTTGTTTTTTTTCGGATGTTTCTTTTTGTTTCAAAATTCCCTGATGGACTTTAAGTATTTTCTCCGTTTGTCGTTTCAAGAAGCGTTTCAACCTGCGGCTGCGGTTACGGGAGGAAGTTTTGTTCTAGCTAGAATTTTTGGTATGGCTTCTGGAATGTTCTTCGTTTCCACGGAAACCGGGATCGGCAAAAGCGCCGGATTATCCGGAGTCGTAAGAACGGATTATCCAGCAAAACAAGGTCTCGTGAGTATGCTTGCTACTTTTTTCGAAGGTTTCATCATTTCCACACTCGTGATCTACGTGCTTTCTTCTTATGGTGCGTTTAAGATGGAAGAGCAAGTTGTATTCTTAAACGCTTTGTTTCAAGGACATATCAGCCCCGTAAAACTCGCCTTTTTCGGTTCTTTTTTGCTATTCGGGGTCCTTTCGATCACTGGTTGGTTTTACACGGGAGAGCAGAATGCACTCTATATGTTCGGGGAAAGGTTTGCGAACTTTTTTAGAATGCTCTTTCTGGTTACGATTCTTTCAGCCGCTTATCTCTATGTGAAGAATGGAGACCGAATTCTTTTCGAAGTTTTCAGTTTGGGGTATTCTCTCTCGATCATTACCGCCGTTCCGGTTTTAATTTCTTTGGTTTTGCTTGAAAAAATTGCGAGAATGGAGTTGAGACGATTCTTAGCGGAAAGCGGAGCGAGATATGAAGTTTTAAAGGATTTTTATCTTCTAATATTGTCCATCGTTCCTAAAAATTTACTTTCTCTCTTATTTGGACTTCTTGCTTCTTTCAGGCTTCCGCGTTTTCTTTTGATCCCGATTCTGAAGGCATTTGCAAGAGCGTATAAAATCAACGTTGATGAGGCGGAATTCGAAATCCAGGAATATAATTCTCTCAACGCATTTTTCACGAGAGCCTTAAAAGCAGGAGCTAGAATTATAGATTCCGCAGACAATGAAATGGTATCTCCAGTGGATGCAAGAATTACCGGTTATGGGGATATCAATCAAAGGATTATCATTCAAGCTAAGGGAGTTGATTATAATCTAAAGGAGCTTTTAGGGGGAGGCGGGTCAAAGTATATAGACGATTTTACGAACGGAAAATACATCACGTTTTATCTTTCACCCCAGGACTATCATAGGATTCATTCTCCAGCGTATGGAAAAATTTTGGGTTATTACTACGAACCCGGAAAATTATTTCCGGTAAACGAGCTGGCGGTTTTTGGCATTCGAGGGCTTTTTCCGAAGAACGAAAGATTGATCACCTATCTACAGACCGAGTATGGAAAGGTAGCTGTCATCAAGGTGGGAGCTTCGAATGTAGGAAGAATTCGAGTGACTTACGACAATAAGATCGTGACGAACAGTCTCATTCGAACTGCGAGAACCGTAGAATATAAGGAAGTTTCGATCATGATTGGCAAGGGAGCTGAACTAGGACGGTTTGAGATGGGATCAACGGTGATTCTTCTTATGGAAAAAGATACTTTTCAGTTCGATGCACTAACCGTGAATGAGAAAATTACTTATGGAACCACGATCGGAAGATTTGGAGAGAAAAAATGTAAACTTCCTAAGTAGTTAGGAGTTATTTCAAAAACTTTCCATTCACCTTTGAAAGATCGTCGTCTGTAAATCAAGAAAAGATTTAGGATAATAGGTTGTAAGGATTTGTGAATCTGAAGTTAGGATTTTATTTTTGGAAAACAATCTGATACTGAAATAATATAAGAACGATTAGAAAATGCCAAATGCGATTTTGAAATTACTCGTATGAACCATTTCGATGGAAACGCGTAATTATGGATAAAAATGATGCAGCTGAGTTTAAAAGCGACTACGCCCGATCAGATTGATTTTGATGAAAACTATCTGAAGATTACTTGGAAAGACGGAGTGACTTCGGTCTTTGATTTGTTGGATCTTAGAAAACGTTGTCCTTGTGTCGTTTGTAAAGGAGGACACGGAGGAAAAATAGGAACTACTACCGGGGCGATCCAGTCAATTCGGCTTTATTCCGTTAACAAAGTCGGAAGATACGCGATCAATCCAATCTGGAGCGACAATCATCAAACGGGAATTTATTCTTATGATTCTTTGAGAATGTTTGCGGATGGTTTGGGAGGGGAGCTTGTGAAGGAGGATTGATAGATTCATTCACTCGAATTTTGAATGAAAAAAATCGACTTGAATGACTTAGTTGTTCGACTTTTCCTACAAAAACGTTCATTTTTTCCCAGCATAAACCGTAGGGCATTATCAAGTTTGTGCTTGGGAAACGAGCGGTGTTTGACAAAAGACTCGCTCGGACTTCAATAATTTTGGAGAAAGTTATGAGTAGTCTCGACTCGGATCGATTAAGTATCGGTCAATTTCTTGGGGTTCGTATATAATCTGCAGAATTTCAAGAACTGTAATTCCTACATTTTAAACTGGAGATGAAAGCCTGAATCAGAATCGAAGCTTGTGGATAAAGCTCCGTAATCGACATGTAAGGCTTTGGTCAGAATAGTCTTGTTCGAAGTTCAAGTGGCGCGGGGCGGGGATGCCGCGAGTCTGCTCGGTCCGCAAAAGCATTTTAAGCTGCGACTAGAGATAAAATTTATGGAAACTCACTTAAGTGCCCGTCTCAAAACTTCAAAATGTAGGAATTACTACAATCTTAAACGACAGGAAAAACCGCCAATGTGAGTAATCTGTAGGAACTCCCACGTTTTGTAGAAACTTGCTGGATCGTTTAGAGATATTTTTTTAAGGTTTTTAAGAGGTTCTAAGTCGAAGATAAGGGCTCGGTTTGTTTTTTTGAAAAAAGGTTGTTTTCGCCCGAAAATTAGATGGAATCAGGCTGGGAAGAAAAAAAGGGGTGACAAAAATCCTTTTCTTATGTCCCATAAACTAAAATTCCCGGGAGAGTTCCCAAAATGGGTGAAGGTTCCCTTTCACAGGAAGAGATTGACGCATTACTCGCCGGAGCAAGTGATTCATTTGATTCGGGTGCGGTGGCATCTAGTGCTACACAAAAAGAAGTTCCAGGAATGTCTCCTGTGGATCGGGATATCCTGTCGGATCTTCTTTCTTCCTGTTTTCAAGTCGCTGGGAATACATTAGGTGCCGTTCTTTCTCGCTCTTCTGCGTTTTTAAACCCGAATGTGGAAACCAAGTCTCGAAAGGATGTGGAATCCGAACTTAAATCGGGATCTTTTCTTTTATATTCGACTCTGTCTGGAAGTGTAAACGGGAGAATCGTTCTTACGATGTCTGCGGAAAATGCGGTGAAAATCGCAAATTCTATGATGGGGGGTTTTGAATCGGGAGAACTGGACGAAGCCCAAATACAGACACTTCGAGATTCTCTTACTCCTGTAATGGGAGCCTTAATTTCTCAAATCAGCACGAAAACCGGAGGCGGGGTAAATGGCTCTCCTTCTGAAACTAGAAATGTAACTTCTCCTGCCGCACTGGTTTTACCGGACGGAGAAACTATGGTGCGTGTCTTTTTTAACCTTACCATCGAAAGTATTCCTTCCTTTCGAGTTCAATTCTTACTCTCTCTATCCACTGCCTCGGATTTGTTGAATCTTTATCGCCGTTCTGGGAGTGTCGGCGGAGATATGGGCAATATGGGAATGGGCGGGATGGGAATGGGAGTTTCTCCAGGTTCCATGTCGGTTAAGTCGGTTGCGTTTCCAAATTTAGGAGCTGCAAGCGGTGCATCCAACACTCCGAACTTAAATCTTCTCATGGACGTTCAGATGAGCGTAACAGTGGAGTTAGGAAGAACCAAGATGTATATCAAAGATATCTTAGGTTTGGGTGAGGGTTCCATCATCGAGTTGGATAAACTCGCGGGTGAACCTGTCGATCTTTTGGTAAACGGAAAACTGATCGCAAAAGGAGAAGTTGTTGTTATCGACGAAAACTTTGGAGTGCGCGTAACGGATATCGTAAGTCCTACCGATCGGATCAAGCCGGAGGGCAAGTGAGCTTCTTAGGCATTTTTCAAATGGATGGAAGGAAAGTCTTTCCCATTTTTTCGGTTTTAATTATATTCAATTTTACTGTTGTTTCTTTGGCTGCTCAATCCGAAAGGGAGCTTATGGACGAGGCTCTTAAAAAAGAGTTGGGTCGTTCTTCTACCAAAGATGAAAATAAGAATTTAGAAACAAATTCCGACGTAAAAAAAACCGACTCTTCCAAAGCGGAAGCTCCTTCTGCCGGAGTAAAATCTTCTCCAAATAATTCTGCTGAAACGGAGACAAATCCGGTCGCGGAACGTTATAAAACTCAAGACGAAGGACCCGGAATCGCCGGGACTTTGTTCCGAGTTGTTTTTATTCTTGGGTTGCTTTGTGTAGCACTTTATTATATTCTAAAATATGTATCCAAAAATCGAGAAGGTCGCCTCCCAGTCCGGGGTGAGATGACCCTCCTTTCGAGTATGATGCTCGGACCGAACAAACAAATTCAGATCGTGGACGTTTCCGGAAAGTTATTGGTCCTCGGAGTTGCGGACAACGGAGTCAACTTGATTACGGAGATTACAGATATCGAAGTCAAACATAGGATTTTGCAAAAGAAAGAAAACTTTCAGCCTCCTGAGGGAGGTTTTTTAGTTACGGTTCTCGAACAGATCAAGGATTTGAATTCTCGGGTTTCCGTTTCCGGAGAGGAATCGAACGAAAAGATGAAAGCCGCCCGGGAAGAGAAACGAAAGCAGGCCCGTAAGAAATTGGATGAACTCAAAGAGAAAACAAGCTCGCTTGAAAGCGGGCTTTTCGATTTGAAATGACTTGAAAGAGTCGGGAATTTAGGAAAAGATTCTTCAGGTGAAAATGAGACATAAAAAACTTATCAAGAACATAACGTGGATATTCCTGCTTGTGGCGAGTTTGTCCCTAGGTTCTTCTTTTTTGGGAGCTCAATCTCGAATTCCAATTCCTAATTTGAACATCAACGTAAACGAGGCGAAGAACCCAAGAGAAACGAGCCTTTCTTTGATGGTTCTATTTTTGGTTACGATTCTTTCCCTGGCTCCTGCGATCGTGATGTCTCTGACTTCCTTTACGAAAATAGTGATCGTTCTTGATTTTGTGAGAAGGGCTCTTTCGATTCAGAATCTTCCGCCGAATCAAGTGATGATGGGTCTCGCTCTTTTTATGACTTTTTTTATCATGGCCCCTACATTGAATACGGTCAATGAAAGAGCGTTGACTCCGTATTTGGAAGGTAAAATCGATACGAACTCTTTCTTTGAAAAAGGAATGGTTCCGATTCGTGAGTTTATGATGCGCCAAATCGGAACTTCCGGTGCCAAAGACGTGGCTCTGTTTTTAAAAATTGGAAAAGTCGAAGAGGTGGAATCCTTCGACGACGTTCCTTCTTACGTTTTGATCCCGGCATTTATGTTGAGCGAAATCAAAAAGGCCTTTTGGATTGGGATTATCATTTTCATTCCGTTCATCGTGATCGATCTCGTGGTAGCATCGGCGCTTCTTTCCATGGGTCTCATGATGTTACCTCCTGTGATGGTTAGTCTTCCGTTTAAGTTGATTCTGTTTGTTCTTGTGGACGGTTGGAACCTGATTGTTTACGAATTGGTCCGGAGTTATAAATGACGGAACTCGACGCAATGACTCTCATACGGGATTCGCTTTATATCACTCTGAAAATTTCGTCTCCGATTCTCCTTACCGCTCTGGTCGTGGGTTTGGTTATCGGGATCTTACAGACTACTACCTCAATCCAGGAACCTACGATCGCTTTTGTTCCTAAACTCGTGGCTGTTTTTGTCGTGATCGTGATCTTTTCCTCTTGGATGATTCAGACGATGACGGATTATACTCGGAATTTATTTTTGATGATCGAGAAATTTTAGTATATTATGGAATACTTTATCAATCATTTTCAAACTTTTCTGCTGATCCTTTCAAGGTTGATGGGGTTATTGTCCGTTGCGCCAGTATTCTCCTATCCGTCGATCAGCGTTCCTCAGAAGATGATTTTTTCGTTTTTGGTTTCCGTGATTTTATTTCCGGTGACCGCCGGTTTTTTGCCTCCTGTTCCCGCAGATATGGGAAACTATGGACTTGTGGTTATCGCGGAAGTTCTGATCGGAATGCTTCTCGGTTTTTTGATTAGCTTGATCTTCGCGGCATTTCAAATGGCAGGAGAATTTTTTAACGTTCAATTGGGTTTTGGTTATGCGGAGATTTTGGATCCTGTGACCCAGACTAGTTTGCCTGTGATCAGTACACTTAAAAATCTTCTGGGAATGCTTCTCTTTTTGACTTTAGGCGCCTATCGAATCATGTTTGAAAGTCTTGCATATTCCTTTGAGAAGATTCAGGTTTTAAGATTTGTTCCCGAGATTCAAAACGGAATTTACAGGGCAATGGAAGACGCGGTCGGAGCGATGTTTCTCGTCGCGTTTAAGTTGTCCCTTCCCGTTCTTGGAATCATTCTGCTCGTAACTGTTTCAGAAGCTTTGATGGGGAAAGCCGCTCCACAGCTTAATATATTGCAGCTATCCTTTCCGATCAAAGTTACGATCGGCTTGATCGTGATGATTTTTATTACCCCTTATCTAATTTCACAGATGGGGGCGGCTTTCGATTTGTCCTTTGATAAAGTCAATCTGATGCTTCAAGGATGGCCGAAACAATGAAGGTGACTTTCTGGAAGAAAGGAGTTCTTGAAGTTAGGAGAAACATTCGTATTATCGTTTGGAGATTTTGCAGTAATTCCGAATTCTTCTGTAATGCAGATATAACCTCTCCTTTGTTAGGTGGGCTGATGAAAAGAATCGGTAGATTTTTCTCTATCACAAAAAAAATTTTCCTTCAACGACAATTTAATCTTTTTATCGGAACCTTTGCATTTGTTGCTCGTTGGCAATCTCGCTCTCTATGGATCGCTCGATTTTTAGGAACTCCGACAAATACCACCGCGCTCGCCGCCGATTTCAAAATTCATCTACAACTATTTGCAGCGGAAGATGAAGGTCGAACCGAGCCTGGGTCCGAGCGGAGAAGAAGGGAGGAACGAGAAAAAGGGAATGTTCCCAAATCTCCAGAACTTCCGGCAGCGGTTGTATTACTCGCTGGGGTAATCCTCATATATCTCATGGGAGAATATTTCTTCATGAGAACGTTTTACATTCTCCGTAAATATATTCACGGAGTGGGACTTAGAACCGATATCAGTTCCGAGTCCGTGACCGAACTTTTAAAAAACGCTTCCACGGATTTATTCACTTTACTTTGGCCTTTGCTCGGAATTACATTAGTTGGCGCTGTGATCGGGAACGTTGCACAGGTAGGATTTATCTTCACACCCCGCGCTTTGAGTTTTAACTTTAGTAGGATCAGACCCAACTTTAAGAAAGTCCTTCCGACACGTCAGACACTCTTTAACTTGGGAAAATCCCTCGCAAAGGTAGGATTGATTGCGTGGGTTTCTTACATAATTATCATTAAGGATTTTTTTCCGATCCTTATTTCTGGAGAGATGGGACTTGAACAGGCAGTTGCTCTCGTGATGAGTAGTTCCTTTAAGATCTTTTTGGTCGTAGGGATTATTCTTCTCGCGATCAGCATCGTAGACTATTTATATCAAAGATACGAATACGAAGAGTCTTTAAAGATGACTCCTTCCGAAGCAAAGAGAGAAGCAAAAGAATCAGACGGGGACCGCTCCCTTCAAGCAAGAAGAAGACAGCTCGCTCGGGATATGATGAATAAGCGAAAGATGCTCGCGAAGGTTCCGGAAGCGGACGTTGTCATTACAAACCCGACTCACTTTGCAGTGGCTCTGGAATACAAACCCGGAATTCACAAAGCGCCGATCGTAATTGCAAAGGGTGTGGACGACTTTGCGCTTCTTATCATTCGAATTGCAAGAGAAAATGGAGTTCCCACCGTGGAAGATCGTATTCAAGCTAGAGGACTTTACGAAGAAGTGGAACTTGGGGCGGAAGTTCCACAGCAATTCTATCGTGCGATCGCAACCATTCTCTCTCGTTTGGAATCTTTCCGGAAAGCCGTATAAGAGGAAATTATGGAAAAGAAATGGTGGAATCAATCCGACGTAATTTTAGGAGTCGGGGCCGTTGCGATCGTCGCAATGCTCGTTATTCCTCTTCCCGGACTTATATTAGATATTTTGATTATTGTTAGTTTGGCAGTTGGGCTTTTGGTTCTTCTAACTTCGCTTTCGGTCAACGAACCTGCTGACTTTTCGATTTTTCCGAGTTTACTTCTCATTACTACGTTGTATCGGCTTGCGCTCAACGTATCGACTACGAGACAAATCCTTTCTAAGGGTCCTGCGATGAACAGTCACGTCATTGATGCTTTTGGGTCTTTTATCATAGGAAGCGAGTCAGGACTTTCTAAATATGTGGTGGGATTTATCATATTTATTATTCTCGTTCTTGTTCAGATTCTCGTGATCACAAAGGGTGCGACTCGGATTTCGGAAGTTGCGGCTCGTTTTACTTTGGATGCCTTACCGGGCAAGCAGATGGCAATCGATATGGAACTTTCTTCCGGAAATATCAATGAGGAGGAAGCCAAAAAAAGGAGAAAGAGGATTGAAGCCGAAGTGGACTTTTACGGTTCCATGGATGGAGCGAGTAAATTTGTTCAAGGAGATGTACGAGCCGGACTTATCATCACCGCCATTAATCTGTTAGGCGGAGTGATCATCGGTTCTTCGATTCGAGGAGAATCCTTCACCCAGGCCATTGAAACCTACGGAAAGTTCACCATAGGGGACGGACTCGTATCTCAGATTCCCGCGCTGTTAACAACTGTCGCAACTGGTATCATTGTCACTCGTTCCGGTTCCGAATCGGATCTTGCCACTCAGTTCAAAAGTCAGCTCTTCAGTAATTCCAAGGTTCTTTATGTGGTTGCGGGAAGTTTGGGATTTTCCGCGTTTATTCCGGGACTACCGTTTATTCCTTTGGTTCTTCTTTCGGCGGGGATCGCTTACTTGGGATATTCGCTTGAGCAAACTGTCAAGGAGCAGCTCGAATCGATTGAGAAGAAAGAAAAAGAATCCGGTCAGGATCGTAAACCGAAAGATTTTTACGAAGAACTCAGGACTGATCCGATCGAAATCGAAGTCGGTTATCATTTAATTCCGTTAGTCGATACTTCCCAAGGGGGAGCGTTGCTGGACCAAATCAGCAATCTCAGAAAAAAGTTTGCTCAAGACAACGGAATTGTAATCCCTCCCGTGAGAATTTTGGACAACTTGGATTTGAATCCGGATACGTATTCGATCAAGATTAACGGAACTGAGGTGGGAACTTCCACGGTAAAGCCGGACAAGTTGATGGCTCTCAACACAAGTCCGGGAACGGCGGAATCGATTCAAGGAGAGGATTTCTTGGAACCTTCTTTCGGTCAAAAGGCGAAGTGGATTTCCTCCGAAGATAAGTCAGAGGCCGAAGCGAAGGGTTACACCGTGGTCGACGCGTCTACCGTGGTTGTTACACATTTAAAAGAACTTTTGGCGACACACGCATCTACCTTACTCGGAAGAGAGGAAGTCAAAAAACTTCTGGATCATTACAAAGCGAGTTATCCGACACTCATTGGAGAATTGGACGCGGACAAACCGGGTAACCTAGGAATCATCCAACAAGTGTTACAGAATCTTCTTAGAGAAGGCCTTGGAATCAGAAACCTCGTACCTATACTTGAATCGATTGCAAACAATTTATCTAAGTATCAGAATCCGTATATACTCACGGAATTGGTGCGACAGGCCGTTGCAAGAACCGTGGTGAAAGATTATCTTTCCATGGACGGTAAACTTCGGGTGATCACTCTTGAAAGTAGGATCCTCGATCGGCTTAATAAATCGATCACTCAGGACAGAATCGAAAACAGAGACGTTCTTTCTTTGGCCCCCGATTTTTACAGACGATTAATTGATAGCGTTGCCGAACTCTATCGAAATTTTCGAATCGAAGGAAAGTTTCCGATTTTTGTAGTAAACCGGGAGGTACGTTTACCATTTTCGTATTTACTCGCAAAGGAGTTTCCTCCTCGGAATTTTGGAGTTCTTGCGTACGAAGAAATACATTCTTCCGTGGATTCGGTTATAGAGGCCGAACTAAAACTTCCTCAAATACAAACCGTGGGAGTAGAGGAAGAAACATGATGTTATTGGAATATTCAATCTTTCTAAAAGGAAAAGATCAGGGAGTTAAATATGGAATTCGCTAAAATTCGTGGCAAAAGTTACCAAGACTGTTTGATGGAAATGAAAATGAAGTACGGTTCGGAAGCGACTGTAATTTCTCAAACCGTAGTTACCGAAGGCGGAGTGATGGGAACGGGGCTTCTCGCTAAGAAGATGATCGAAATTCAGATTGGGATTCCGGAAAAACAGGCTTCTCGTGAAAAAATAGAACGTAAACTTCAGGATCTAAAGGATCTTTTAAAACAAAAGTCTTACGTTACTCCGGAGAAAAAGAAAACACTCCAAACTTTAAAGCCTCTTTCTAGAGCTTTAGAAGAAAAGGAAACTACTACTACCGTTGCAGAACTTGAAGAAGTCATGACTGAACCGGAAAGAGTCGGTCTTTCCTTCGAAAGGGAACTTTTTGAAAGAAATTCTCCGAGCCGAAAAGAGACTTTTACTGTTCGAGGGAAAAAAGATTCTCCCTTGAGCAGATTAGGAGAAAGATGGGTTCGGGAAGGAATGAGCCAGGGTTATGTGGAAGAAATTCTTTCCAAGATCGAAGAAAGGCTTTCCCCGATCGATCAAGGGCGTAATCACGCTGTTTCCGAAAGGGCGACTCAAGTGCTTGTCGAAAGGGTCAGCGTGGATCCGGACCTTTTTCGAGGGACCGGAAAAAATCAGAGAAAAGTGGTTTTCCTCGTAGGGCCTACGGGTTCCGGTAAAACGACAAGTATCGCAAAACTCGCCGCAAAATATTTCTTACACATGGGGAGATCCGTGTCGCTTTATACGACGGATAATTATAGAATCGCCGCGATTGAACAACTTAAACGTTACGCAGACACCATGGGAATGCCGTTTTATCCAGTTAAAGACATAAAAAAATTCAAAGAAACTCTGGCCCGAGACGGTTCGGAATTGATCCTTATCGACACCGCGGGTTACAGTCATAGAAATCTCGAACAACTGGAAAGAATGAATTCATTGCATTCTTGTTTCGGAGAAAGGGACTCGGTGGAAAATCTTCTTGTCCTTTCCGCCATTTCTTCCTACCATCATACGAACACAGTATTGAAAGCCTACGAGTCTTTAAACTATCGAAGAATTCTTCTCACAAAATTGGATGAGGCGGATTTTTTAGGTAGTTTTCTCGAACTGGCCGATACATACTCTAAGAGTTTCACATACTTCAGCGTGGGTCAGGAAGTTCCTTTCGACATTCTTCCTGCCGATAAAAATTTGATGGCCGAGTGTGTGGTAACTTCGGAGAAAATTGCTGAGCTAAGAGGAGAAGTTTTCACCGTCACGGGGAGCTGATCCGAAAGCTCTTGAAGAGGTAAAGAATGGATCAGGCGGCTCATTTACGGAAACTCACCGAGGGAAATACGAGTCTAAAAGTTCTGTCATCCAGAAAGCCCAGGACAAAGGTCATTGCTATCGCGTCCGGGAAGGGAGGAGTTGGGAAGAGTACCGTCTCTGTGAACCTCGCCATCTCTATGGCAAGAGCCGGACAAAAAGTCCTCGTATTCGACGGGGATTTGGGGCTTGCTAACGTAAATGTAATTCTTGGGATCATTCCAAAATACAATCTTTATCATGTCGTCAAAGGTCATAAAAGCCTGAAGGATATCGTCATTCAAACTCCAGAAGGAGTGGATATCATTGCAGGGGCTTCTGGATATTCTCAACTTGCAAACTTAAACGATACCCAAAGAAATTCTCTGATCAAAGGTTTCTCCGAATTAGATAATTATGATGTTATGATCATTGATACTGGTGCTGGAATCAGTTCGAACGTCATTGGTCTGACTCTTCCCGCAGACGATGTGATCGTGATTACGACTCCGGAGCCTACGGCGATCACCGATTCTTACGGACTGATCAAGGCAATCGTATCTCAAAGCAGGGATAAAAATTTGAAGATGGTCGTAAATCGAGTAAGAAGTGCGATCGAAGGGAAAAAAGTCGCAGATAGAGTCATCGATATCAGCGGGCAATTTCTTGAAGTAAAGGTCGAAAATTTAGGATTTATCTTTCAGGATGAGGAAGTGGAAAAAAGTATTCGGGAACAAAAGCCATATATCATCGGTTCACCGAAAAGTAAGGCGGCGGCGTGCCTGAATCGTATAACGTATTCCCTTTTAAATCAGGAAATAGAACCCTTGGAAGATGCCGGTATCAGCGGGTTCTTCAAAAAGTTTTTTAACTTTATGGATGTCCGGAATAAAGAATTCGATACGAGCGACGAAGAATAGTCCTTGAATCTTCAGATCCTATTCATAGGCGTTTTTGCCCTTATCGCTTTGATCGTAAGCTCGTTTTGCGGATTTTTTATCGGAAATGCTTTCGGGCATATTATTTTTGTAACTATTCTTTCCATGATTGCGTTTGCTGTTTTCGGGTTCGGAGTGCACGCGTTTTTGGAAAAAAAAGTCCCCGAGTTTTTGAATTTTCTTTCCAATATTGGGGAAGGGGCTTCTCCTGCTGCTTCCAATTCGGAAAGCATCGGAGTAGGAGGGTACGATTATACAAGTCATGCAGGTGACACTGAATTTTCTTCGAGTGACGAGCCTTCCAATACGGAAGTATTTGTAGCAGCGGCTTCGAAACCTCAAAAAAGCGGCAATTTCGGCGATCATATTATGGTCGAAAATATAGCGATCAAAAATGAGCCCAAACTGATGGCGGAAGCAATTCGTACGATGCTGGCTCGAGATGATATGGGTGAAAAATAGTTATTTCTTTTTAAATTTCTGCCATTCGGTTTTAGGAATCGAATGAGACAAAAAACTGCTTGATTTCCCCGTTTTTGCCTTAAAAAATGCTATTGCAATTTTCTGAGAAGCTCGACACTTTAGAATGAAGGTCAAGATTTTTCCAGATCCGAGCTTATGTCCAAAAAATATGAGAAATATAACCAGCAGGATGAGACTGAGCTATGGAAATCCTATCGGGATACCAAAGATCAGGACATCCGATCTTATCTTGTAGAAAAATACTCTCCTCTAGTCAAGCACGTCGCCGGCAGAATCGCGATCGGAATGCCTCAAAATGTTGAATTCGACGATCTTGTATCTTACGGAGTTTTCGGACTTCTGGACGCGATTGAAAAATTCGATCCGGATAGACTTATTAAATTCAAAACGTATGCGATGACTCGGATTCGAGGTAGTATTTTCGACGAACTGCGTTCGATTGATTGGATTCCTAGATCCATTCGCCAAAAAGCAAAACAACTCGAACAAATTATCGGAATGTTGGAGAACAAAGAAGGCCAGCAAGTCGACGACGATGCGATTGCAAAAGAATTGGGAATTTCCATGGAAGAATATAATTCTCTTCTTACGAAAATCAGCGGAACTTCCCTCGTATCTTTGAATGATATCTGGTTTCTTGGAGATGAGAACGACGAAGTTTCTTTTATGGAAACTCTAGAGTCTCCGATGAATATGAATCCTGACACGATCATCGAAAAGGAAGAGATCAAAAATGTGATCGTGGAAGCGATCAAAACTCTTCCTGAAAAGGAAAAAAAAGTAATCGTATTATATTATTACGAAGATCTAACTTTAAAGGAAATCGGCGAGGTTTTAGAAGTAACTGAATCCAGAATTTCGCAGCTACATACGAGAGCGGTTTCCAGGTTGAGAAGTAAACTCGGTAAAGTAAAATCCGTCATTTCTCGCAAGTAATCATCGATTTACTAGGACGGAGAATATGGGTTCCCTAATTCCATTTTTAGAAGACCAAAGCCGGGAGCTGGATCGAATCCAGAAAGAACAGGTCGAAGTATATGGAGACACGTTGGAAAATTCTCTCCGGCTCGCATCAAAACACTTTAAAAAACAAATCCACGAATTAGATTATGTGGTCTTAAAACGTGGAAAGAAAAAACTTTTCGGGCACGAACCTTGGCATATCCGAGTTTCGATTCTTCCGGAAGACACCTTTCTCGACGAACTCACCGAACTCGATCAAAAGCTTACCGGCGGTTCCGGCAAACTTATGTCTAAGGATCTTAAAGAGTTCATTCAACCCAAAGACAAGGACGGCAAAGCTCTGGTTCAGATTCTACGCAACGGAGTATATCTTACCATTTTTCCGCCGTTAGGCGAAGGTCGTTTCGTGGATGTGGACGATGTCTCTAAAAAACTCATGTTAAAAGGGGTTTCCGGAGAGGATAACAAACTCGTCCGTAAAATTATAAAAGAGGCAAAGGGAGAATCAGTTCTCATCTCGGAACAAAAACCGAGATCAGGAATGGAAGCGAAACTCATTTTGGATATTTCTTCAGACAAGATGAAAGCCAAAGTTACCATTCTTCCTCCTAGACCCGGCGGGAGGGACCTTGAAGTTCGGGATATCGTCAATCAACTAAAAAATGCAGGCGTTAAATACGGATTTAAAGAAGAAGAAATTCAAAGAAAGCTTGAGGACGAATTTTTCAATCAACCGTTTATCGCCGCGGAAGGGGATTATCCGATCAATGGGAAAAATGCCCAGGTTATCTACCACGTTCGGACTTCCAAAAACGTTTCTTTTCGAGAAGACGAAGCGGGTAGAGTGGATTTCAAGGATTTGGATTTGATCGAAAACGTGGTCGTCGGTCAATTACTCGCGGAAAAAATTCCCGCTGAAAAAGGAAAATATGGCCGTACTCTTTTTAATGAACTTCTTCCCGCAAAGGACGGAGCGGATACCGATCTCAAACAAGGTAAGGGAACGATTCTTTCCGAAGACAGAAGTAAACTGACAGCGGAAGTAAACGGGCAGGTTCTTTTTGCAACTGGAAGACTTTCCGTGGAAACTGTATATAGAGTTAACGGAGATATTGGTATCAAAACCGGTAATGTTACATTTCTCGGTTCGATCGTAATTACGGGTAACGTAGAAGATAATTATTCCGTCAAGGCCGCGGGTAATATAGAAATTTACGGAACCGTTCAAAAGGCAAGAGTAGAAGCCGACGGTGACATTATCATCCGTCAAGGGATTTCCGGTAGAGAAGACGCTCATATAGAATCCACTGGAGGAAACGTAATCGCAAAGTTCATACAAAGTGCAACTGTAATTACCGAAAAAGACGTTCTTGTTCAAGAGGGAATTTTACATTCCTTCGTGAGTGCGGGCGGGAAAATTCTCTGCAATGGGAAAAGAGGTCAGATCGTGGGTGGAACGGTTCGCGCTTCCGAATTGATCGCTGCACGAAGTATCGGTTCTTCCGCAAATCCGGCGACTGAGCTAGTAGTGGGAATTGATCCGAAAGTTCTCAAACAAATCGCGGATTACGAGTCCAAAATGCATGAAAGTCAGGCGAAACATGAACAGGTGTTTAAAAGTCTTAAAACTCTTCAAGCCAGAAAGGAATCTGACCCTGCTTCTTTTACGGAGGAGCATGAAAATCAACTCGGTAAAATGCAAAAAGCGGTGGAAAAGCTCGATTCTCGGATTCAGGAATTTGAGACTGAAATCAATAACCTCAAAAACTACATGGAAGAAAAGTCCTCTTATGGCAGAATCAGTATCGAAAAAGTTCTCTACGGTGGAGTGACTATGAGGATCCGTAACTCGGATTTCAAAACGAGAAACGAGATTAAGAATAAAACTTTCGTAGAAGAGAACGGGATGATCCGCCAGGTCCCTTACGAAGATCCGGAACCTGATAAAAAAGACTGGAGAAAAAAACGAAATCGTAGTAATTAAACCTTAGATGAGACTGAGCGATACTTTTTTAGGCTATGGTCAGGCTCCGGATATGATCCGGAGACAGCAGGTAGAAAATCCTTTCACCATGCCTCATATGATTTCCGAAACCGCTCGAATGGTTAAGGAATACAATGATACCAGAAAATATGCGGTCGAATTGTATACAGACGTTTTTTCCCTTTCTCCTGAATCCAGGGAAAAAATGGCCTTTGCCAGAAATCAAAAAATAGACCAAATTAAGGACCGGTTAAAAACATACAAGCCGGCCTCAGAAGATAGGAGCGAGACTTATTCCGCCGACGGCCAAAAAGAGTCTAACGCACCGACCAATCGAGGTAGAATCGAATTTTTCGCTTAAACTTTTTCCGAAGGAATGTTGTTGGAGACGGTACCGGGAGAAAAAGGTATGGAGTTATTTGCAGTTTTAGCGATCAATGCGTTCGTTTCCGTAATTTTATATTATACGATCACTTCGAAAGTAACCGAAAAAATTCGCACTCATATGTTGAAACGGATCAACGAAGAAATTCGGGATTTCGTGGACGAGTTGGAAACGGAATCACTCAGGCAAGTGGATTTAATTGGTTCTAGGATCCTCACTTTTAAAGAGATGACTCTCAAGGTGGAAGAGCTTGTTAAGAGGATCGAACAGGCTACCACTCCGGATATTTTGGATAAAATCCGATTAGAAAATCCAGAAAACGTGAATCGTTTTATGGAAACTTCTTCCTTAGCTTCTGAAAGCGGTTCTTTGGGGAAGAATCCTTCCTTTTTGAAAGTCGGTGAAGAAGAAAAACCTACTTTAAGAAATGCGAATCTAGCAAAGGTTCCCGGTTCTGTCCAACAAGGAATCGGTCATATCTATAAGGAAAATTTGGACCTTATAAGAGAAGAAGGTGAGGTCCCAACTGTACATATCGATTCTGCTTCCGTTGTCCGAAAGAACACGGTACAAAATTCTTATATCCAAAAACCTATACCTGCGAATGCGCAAAAAAATTCTAGGCCGCAAATTAAATCCGAAGCCGTAGGTTCTACTTCCAATCTCGTTTTAGAGACGATCGGCAAAGGAGTTCGTAAATTTTTCGGGATTCAGGAAATCAAAACGATCCGGAAAGAGGATACTTCCGTGAACGATTTTTTTCCAGGAACTCGAAATTCCACTTTGGATATTTCCCTGGATGAAGACCCTTTTTCCCCCGTTCCAAGTTCCGATTTTGCATTAGGCGGAACACCTATTTTTAAGGATAATCTAAAACCCGCAGATTTCGGTAGGATTCTCCAGGAAAATATAACCGGTTACAAACCTATCAAGCCGGATTCCACTCGAATTTCAGCGGAAGCGGCACTACTTGAGATCGGAGAAGATTCCACAAAAATAGAGAAAGTTGTTTTCCTTTTAAAAAGAAAATATACTCATGAAGAAATTTCGGAAGTTTTGGATCTGGCGCTCGGCGAGGTAGATATCATTGAAAGATTCAGGTTGGACAGAAATAGGAGGCTCTGATGTCCCAGTTTAGCGTACTCAACGTAGGATTCGGGAATATCGTTCTAGTTTCTAAGATCGTTAGTATCATTCATTCGGATTCTGCGTCTGCTAAAAGAATTCGGAACGAGGCCAAGAGCAACAACAGTTTGATTGATGCGACTCAAGGCAAAAAAACTCGTTCGATCATTGTGACCGATAGTAATCATCTTATTCTTTCCAACCTAAGAGTGGAATCTCTTGCCAAAAGAATCGAATCCAGCGATAACTCGATCGCTTCCGAAGAGGAAGATCTAGACTGAATTCTCCCAAACTTTTCGTTCTTTCTTCCGTTGCAGGAGGGGGAAAATCCACACTCATTCAAAAACTCAGAGAAAAACATCCCGACATTCTTTTCTCGATTTCGTGCACTACCCGAGCTCCTCGTCCAGGAGACAAGGAAGGAGTCACGTATTTTTTTCTAACAAAGGAAAGATTCGAAAAGGGAATTGAGGATTCCATGTTTTTAGAATGGGCTCTCGTTCACGATCAGTACTATGGTACTCCTTTGAAATTTATTGAAGAGGCATTTCAAAAAGGTTTTTCCGTGATTATGGATATAGACGTTCAGGGTGCCAAAATCATTAAAGAAAAACTTCCGGGAAGGATTGTGACGATTTTTATTCTTCCTCCGAACGAAAAGGAATGGGAAAGACGTCTTCGAGCTAGAGGAACTGATTCGGAAGAAAGTATCTTGAAAAGAATCCGAAATGGTAAGTCTGAGTTGGAACGTCAAAACGAATTCGATTATAAGATCGTAAACGACGATCTGAATCAGGCTCTTGCAGATTTGGAGAAAATCATTCTTTCGAAGTTCTAGATAAGCGACTGCATTTGACAGAAGGCGAAGATCTATCTACTCGTCGTAGTTTCCTACAAAATCATTTATCTTTCAAAATAATGACCCTACAATTTTTCAGAGCCGATCTGGTTTTAGGGGAGGCAAGCAGTTTCCTTGCGTCTTCTGCTGCGATCACTGGGTTTACGGGATAATGGCCAGTGACACTTAACGCAGTTACGTAGTAGGGTTTGATACCGGCGATCCGGGAACGGAACGCTTCTTCCGGAGTTTTCATATAACTTACATAACCGTTTTGAACCGCGTTTTCCTTGGAAACGAAATAGGGAGAATAAAGACTATTTCCTTCTTCCGAAAGAATTTCCGGAAACAAAGCGGTATCCAATTCCAGGTGTCTGGCGTCTATGATGAGAGAAGTGAATTCCGCGGCCAGTGTAGGAGCTGGATATTCCGGAAAACTTTCCGTATTGTAAGGAAGAAAAACGTAATTCAGAATACCTCGTTTCCCTTTGAATTGAATGAGGCCTTTTGAGATCGCTCGATTTTCCACAAAGTTGACCGTTGTAAACATCGGTTCGATCTCGAAGATTTGGTTGAAGATTTCTCGAAATAGAGAATCTTCTTTGATTTTTTCTCGAAGAGTAAATTCCGAATCTAATTTCAGAGTGTCTATTTTTCGAAAAAGAAATTTTTTGAGCTCTTCCTCCGCGTTTAAGGAAGCCTTTTTTCTTGCTTCGGTCAGATTTTTTGCGGTGTTTTCTGCGCCCCAATTCGGATCCTCTACGGAATAAGTAAGCTTCGGAAGTTTGAAGGAAAGAGTTTTCTGAATCTCTCCCTTTTTCCAGTCAATCACTGTATCTGTGTAATCTCTACTCTCAAAGGAGAATGGGGTTTGAATCGGAATCCAAAAAAGAAGGAGTAGGAAAAATCGAACTGTGGAATTCATTTGGTTCTCAAAAAACGAAAGTACGTCTTCTACTTATTTCGGCAGATTAGCGAATTCTCTCTTTAAATCTTCCCGGTTCTGAATCAATTTGGCGGGAGGAAGGGACTTCAAAAGATCCTTCCCATAAGATTTTGTGAACATTCTCGGATCCAAAATGGAAACGATCCCTGTGTCCGTACCGGAACGGATCAAACGACCGAATCCTTGTTTGAGAACTGTGCAAGCGTATGGAAGTTGTAACTCCGCGAAAGGATTTCCGCCGGATTCTTTTAACTGTTCGCTTTTGGTTTCCAAGACTGGATCGTTCGGAACTTGAAACGGAAGTTTGGCGATGATAACCGATTTGAGCTTGTCTCCACGGATATCGATTCCCTGCCAAAACGTAGAAACTCCGAAAAGTACACTGTTGGGGGTTTCAAGATACATTTGTTTGGCTCCATCCGGTCCCAGATCGGATTGGGAAAATAGTGGAACATCGGTATGGGGACAAATCGCTTCATAAACTAGTTTCAAGGACTTAAAAGAAGTAAACAAAACGAATGTATTACCCCGGGTCAATTCGATGAGCCAAAGGATTTGTTTTGCGAGATCTGCGTGATAACCGTCCGGATCTCCGACGGGATCCCGAATTTCCTTCGGAATATACAAAAGAGCGTTTTTTTGATACGGAAAAGGAGAAGGAACTGTAAGATTGGAAGCCTGTAAGGTCCCGATCTTTTTTTGAAAGTATTTAAAATCGTTTCCAGATGTAGAAAGAGTTGCTGATGTAAACACGATCGACTCCATCCGAGAGGCAAATAAGTCGCGAATAATTTCGTCCGGACTCAAAGGTTCCATGCAAATTTTATAATAGATCTCTTTCGAACTCTGATCGGGAGGTTCAATCCAATACACGAGGTTCGGATCGTCCACTTGACGAAAAGTTTCGAGACCGGCTGCGATCTCACCGATCCTTACAGCTAACATCTCTAAGGCGAGAGCGGATTCTTTTTCCGCGATGTCTTCGCTATCCTTGGACAATTTGGAAAGATGTTTCTGGAGGATTTCGGCGATCTCAATAAGTACCGCGGCAAATGCGCCTCGATCCAATTTCAGAGGCCTTTTGATCCTTTGAGGGCTATAAAAATTCAAAGGGACTTCTCCAGAAAGCGAGTTGAAAAAAACGGTTAGAGTTTCACCTGCCTTTGTCGCTAAATCCTTGAGAATGTTTGAGGAAATCGAAACCGCGACTCCAGTGTTTTTATTCGGAAGCCAGATTTGTTGCAGAAGTTTTTGGATTTCTTGAGAACGGATTTCTCGGCGAAAAGAAGAACCGATGATGTTTGGAAAGTTATGCGCTTCGTCCAAAATCACTCGACTGAATTCGGGAAGAATATTGAAATCGCTCGCGATATGCGCTGCCAAAAGGTGATGGTTTACGATTAGAATGTTACAGCGTTTCCATTTTTCCCTTTCTAGAAAATAATAAGAATGAGAAAAATTGGGACAATTTCTTCCGAGGCAATTGTCCGCCTCTCTTGTGACTCTGTTCCAAAAATCGTAAGAAGCCATTCCGGTAAATTCCTGTTTTCTTCCGGATTCGGTGGTTTGGATCCATCGATTGAAAGAATCCAAATGGGGAATCATCTCTGGACCGAAGGTTCCGTCCCGCAACACATGATTCATTTTTCTTTTGCACACATAGTTGGATGCGCCCATTGCGACTTCCGCTTTTAGATCCCTTCCTAAGATTTTGGAAACCATCGGAATGTCTTTTAAAAGGAGCTGCTGTTGAAGGGATTTGGTTTCGGTGGAAATAACGACGGGTTCTTCTTTTTCGATCGAAGCAAGGGCCGCGGGAATCAAATACGCGAGAGACTTACCGACTCCCGTTCCCGCCTCTGCAATCAAATGAGTTCCGTTAAAGAGGGAATCTTCTATCTTTTGGGAAAGTTGAATTTGGCCTTTTCTGGGTTCGAAATCGTCCCAGATCGTGGAAAGTTTATCAAAGTATTCTAAAGAACGGTTCAATGGTTTCTGGTTTTAAAAAGTTTAAAAATGCAGAATACGGCAAGACTACTCACTAAAAACAGGGAAAGAGTCATGATCGAAACTCCTTGCCAAGTCAGGCCTTTTTGGGCTAAGAACATCATTTTGAATTTACTCTATTTTCTTTATATTTCAGGGCGTAGTGTACGAGAAGCACAATCAAACTGAAGACGATCAGAATTCCGAAAAAAACGGATCTTGAGATGATCGCTTTCATACGGGCCGCTTCTACGGAAGTTCCCTGAGCGATTGCCTGTGAGATCATAGTGTCCACGCTCATTCTTTCAAAATGGCCGGGAAGATTTTGAATGAGAAAGGCGATAAATACGACGAGTAAAAACGCTGGAGTTATGTATTGAATCACGAACCAAAAAAATCTTGGAAGTTCAAAATGAGAACCTTCGTTCCCGTCTTCAATGCCTTTTTTGGCTCCGATTTTCCAACCGAATAAGAAAATTTGAATACTTGCAAGTATGAAGATCAGAATGGTCCCGACCCAAAAGTCGGCGAGCTCAAGCGCCTGAAAGTTTTGATTGAAGTAAAGGATCGGAAAAGAAAGGTTTGCGGTGAACAGGAACAAGATCAGACAAGAAGTTCGTCTTCTAAGCCCGAAGGATTCTTCCAAAAATATGATTCCCGGTTGTAACATCGTAACGGAAGATGTGATTGCTGCGAGAAAAAGAACAAAGAACCAAATTGCACCAAACCATTCTCCTCCGGGCATCAAAGAAAAAACGGACGGAAGTGCGATGAATCCCATACCGAACGTGCCGAAGTCGTTGATCGAAGAGCCTAAGAAAAGAAAGGCGACCGGGATCGTAATCATACCGCCGATTGCAACTTCCACGAATTCGTTTAAGGAGGCGGCGGAAAGAGAGGAAAGGACTACGTCGTTGTCTCGCTTGAGATAACTTGAGAAAACAAGTGCGATTCCGAAACCAGCAGATAAAGTGAAAAAAATCTGACCCGCCGCGGCGATCCAGACCTCTGATTTTAAAAGAGAGGACCAATCCGGGTTCCACATTTTTCCGAGACCAATCTCGATGTTGTCTAACGTAAGAACTCTAACGAGAATGATCGCAGAAGAGATCAACATTAAAGGAACCGCGATCTTGGCGAAGGTTTCGATTCCCTTGGAAATTCCTCGATAGACTAGAGCAAAGTTAAGAATAAAACAAGTGATCGTGGCGTAAAAGATTTTACCAGAAATTGCGTCCCCATTTTGTCTGGCCCCGGTCAGATCCAAATAGTAATTTCCTGCGGCTTGAATGATTTGGGATTGAGGAATGTGTCCATTCGTGTTGAACTGAATTTGTCCGGTTAAAAATTCAAAAGAATAAGCAAGGCACCAGGCTTCGATGAAAATATAATATATGTATATGAGAATGGGGATCGTAATTCCGATGGCTCCCACGATTCGGAGGGGAAAGCCAGATAGGAAACTTTTGAATAAAAAAGGGGCACTATGACCGGTGCGACCTCCCATCCTTCCCATGATCCATTCTGTGACGCAGACTGGGATTCCGACAAGAATGAAGCTAATGATGTAGGGAACCATGAAGGCTCCTCCGCCGTTTGCCACTGCTTGTCCGGGAAATCGGATGAAATTTCCGAGGCCGATCGCTCCGCTCGCCACGGTGAGGATGAGTCCAGTTCTGGATTTCCAGCTTTCTTTTGGGGGTTCTTTACTCATGATGTTTTCTTGTAAAACGCACGTTAAACCCTTCACTGTCAAAGGAAAAGTAAATGGTTTTGCAAAAAACGGGACATAAAATGGATGAGATACTTTTAATTCGGCCTTAGAGTTTGGAATGTTCGGTTAGGCTCCTTTCGATTTACATTCCCTATTTATGGCAACTAAGCGTTAAAGGTTCGGAAGTTCGATATGAAAATTGTATCCTGATCTCGAATTTTATTTCTGCAGTAGTTCTCATATTCTAGAAATGAATGTGGGTTGCATGTTAAAATATGGATGCCAATATGGCAGAAAATTGAGATTTTTTTAGAATCAGAGAGTCTAAATTCTAAATGAAAAAGTTGGAGAATTAGGAAATGAAACTAGATAAACTCACTGCAAAATTAAATGAAGCGTTACATAACGCACAAGTTTCCGCTGAGAAGTCGGGAAATCCAGAAATCAGCGAAGAACATATTCTCAGAGAAGTTTTGGTACAGACCGACGGACTCGTTCCACTTTTGATTTCAAAACTCAATCTAAATCCGAAATCCTTTCTTGAGAAAATCGAAGATGCGCTGAGGCGGCTTCCGAAAGTTGGAGGAACTTCCGACGTAGGATTTTCACGTTCTGCGGTTTCTCTTTTGAAGACTGCGGACGAAATTCGTAAAGAATTAAAAGACGAGTATTTATCGACAGATCATGTACTTCTCGGGCTTATGAAAAACGGAACCGGACCGTTGAAGGAGGAATTTTTAAAACTAGGATTAGAATATTCTAAATTACTTAATATTACTTTGGAAAATAGAAAGGGAAAGGCGATCATGGACGATTCACCCGAAGGAAAAACGGACGCTCTTGCAAAGTATGCGAAAAATCTAAACGACCTCGCTAAACAGGGAAAACTCGATCCCGTTATAGGAAGAGACGAAGAGATAAGAAGGACGATTCAAGTCCTCTCCAGAAGAACGAAAAACAACCCGGTTCTTATCGGAGAACCCGGAGTAGGTAAGACTGCGATCGTGGAAGGACTTGCGAACAAGATCGTACAGGGAGAGATTCCGGAAGGAATCAGGAATAAAATCCTTTATACCCTGGATCTCGGTTCCATGATTGCGGGAGCCAAGTATAGAGGGGAGTTTGAAGACAGATTGAAAGCTCTTCTCGACGAAGTTAAGGCCTCGGACGGAGAGGTCATTTTATTTATAGATGAGATTCATACTCTTGTAGGTGCTGGGGCAACAGAAGGTGCATTAGACGCTTCTAATATGTTAAAGCCGATGCTTGCAAGAGGAGAACTCCGATGTATTGGTGCGACCACTCTGAAAGAATATCAGAAATACATCGAAAAAGATGCCGCTTTGGAAAGAAGGTTTCAACCCGTTTACATAAAAGAACCTTCCGTCGAAGAGACGGTTACGATCTTAAGAGGACTGAAAGGGCGTTACGAGCTCCATCATGGAATTCGAATCCTTGATTCTGCGTTGATCGCGGCGGCTACTCTTTCCAATAGATATATCGCGGACCGTTTTCTTCCCGATAAAGCGGTGGATTTGATCGACGAGGCGTCTTCTAAGATGAGAATCGAAATCGACTCCATGCCAGAAGAATTGGATCGTGCGAGTAAACGGATTCAATCCTTAAGAATCGAAAGAGAGGCTTTAAAAAAAGAACAGGATTCCGCTTCGAAAGAAAGATTGAAATCTCTTGAAAAGGATCTTGCGGAACAAGAGCAGAATTTTCAAACCTTGAAAGCGAGATGGGATTTGGAAAAATCCAAAATCTTGCGATTGAAACAAATTAAGGAAGAGATCGAAAAGTATAAAAACTTAGAGGCGGACGCGGAAAGAAAAGGGGAAATCAATAGAGTCGCCGAAATTCGCTACGGAAAACTAGTCGATCTACAAAAAGAATTTGAAACAGCAAACGAAGAATTAAAAAAACAAGAAGGAGCTTCTCGGCTTTTGAAAGAGGAGGTCTCCGAGGAAGACATTGCGAACATCGTTTCTCGTTGGACTGGAATTCCCGTATCCAAAATGCTTCAAGGGGAAAGAGCAAAACTTCTTTTGATGGAAGACGCTTTGAAGACAAGGGTCATCGGTCAGGATCACGCTCTCAAGTTGGTATCCGAAGCGGTACAAAGATCAAGGGCTGGAATTGCGGATCCGAATCGACCAATTGGAACTTTCTTATTTCTAGGGCCTACGGGAGTTGGAAAGACGGAAACCGCAAAGGCTCTCGCCGAATTCTTGTTCGACGATACAAATGCGATGCATCGAATTGATATGAGCGAGTATATGGAAGCGCATTCTGTTGCGCGACTTATCGGAGCGCCGCCCGGTTACGTGGGATACGACGAAGGAGGACAACTTACTGAAGCGGTGAGAAGAAGACCATATTCTCTGATTCTATTTGACGAAGTTGAAAAGGCGAACCCAGATGTATTCAACATCTTTCTTCAAATTTTGGATGAAGGAAGGTTGACCGATGGAAAGGGGCGTAACGTTGATTTCAAGAACACAGTGATCATTCTTACTTCCAATATCGGATCGGACATTTTGGGTTCTTTCGAATATAGTACCGAAGAAAAAGAAAGATTAGTCGAAGAACGTTTGAAAAAACAATTCAAACCAGAATTCTTAAACCGAATTGACGAAGTGATTCTATTTCATTCAATTACTAATTCCGTGATTCACAAGATTGCGGATATTCAGTTGGAAGTGTTGAAGCAAAAGGCGAAGGAGAATGGTTTGGATGTTCAGTTTACAGACGAATTGAAAGACTATATTTCTAGAGTCGGTTTCGATGCCGAATACGGAGCTAGGCCTCTAAAACGTTTGATCCAAAGAGAAGTTGGTAACGTTCTCAGTCGCTACATTTTAAATGGTAAATTTTCGGACGGACAAAAAGTGACCGTGGATTATAAACAGGGAAAAGTGATCGTAGTGTAAACTGAAGCCGTTTGTTTTATTGTGAAACGTGCGGGGCTATTATACATTATGACCTGAAAATACATAAAAGTCACCGTCTAACGCCTGTATATCGATTGGCATGTGAGAAACGGCTTGCGGGCCCCGTCACAAAAACCTTTACTCCAAATTAATGTGCTCGTTCGATCATGGTACAACGGGGCAACTGTATCTAACGTGTTGACACTGGTTAATAGATACGAGTTCAGTTTTTAGACGATAAGTCTTTTGTGTTCGCTTGAGATCCCTTGACGGTGAGATCGTCTACTGGAACGACTTTTAATTTCGCTCCTTTTTTTCGCACAGAAAATTTGCCAAGATACGATATTGGCGCGGTATTCAAGCCAAGTGATGATGATCTTCTCGTTATCTTTGTCTATGTTTTGTCTTTCCCAGGTTTTGAGAGAGGGTTGATCGCTTCGTCGCTTCTCGGACGAGTCCGATTTCTTTTGGGAAAAAGCGTTTAAAAATTGAGCGGTTTTTTCTCCTGCCGTTTCGGTAACTATAGCAGCTAATATGTGCGAGCTTCTACGGATGTTCGAATGCCTTGTGTTCGTAAAATGCCGAGATTCGATTGATTCTTTGAATTGCTTTCCGTTTTTTGAATATCAAAAATAACTAGTTGACTAAAGTCAAAAAATCTGTTAGTCCGTACTGACGATTTACCGCAACAATCAATTGAGGCCTTAGAAAGGTCTTTCGCTACCCGAATCGGAATCCGTTTCAGAACGGTTCGACGCGTGAAAATTACGGTGAAAGGGGTACTATGTTCACTTCTCACAAAATTAGTTCGGAAGTAGCCGATCTCAATCAGAAGTTTTTAGATACTTTCTTTCGTAAGGTGGTATCTAAACCCGAACTCGTTCTAATTATAAATTTAGTCAGAGCGGGTCACTGTCAATTCCTATGTGAAAGAGGCCATCCAAACCTTTAGTGTTAAAACGTTGCCAATATACATGGTTCCAGGCGACTGAGATGATTTTAAAAGCACAAATAAACATCTTCAGTTTTTAACGAACGAACACTTAGGTTTTGATTATGCGCAACAAAACAGGATCGAAAACGTTCAAGGGACAATTTCATTTTATCTATCGTCAAAGCCTGAATAAGAATCTTTTTTTTGAATCGATTCTTACCTTTCATTGGTGCTAAGATGTTAGAATTTGCGAATAGAGCGTCACAAGCTTCACGGATTCTTGTGGTTGAGGACGAAAGAATCGTAGCGCGTGATATTCAAGAGATTCTACAGAAATTTGGTTACACTTCGATTGGTCTTGCGACTAACGGAGAAAAGGCAATCCAGATGGCCCGAGAAACTCGCCCGGATCTTGTGTTGATCGACATTGTTCTCGGCACCGGGTTTATCGACGGAGTTGAAACCGTCGTCAAGTTAAAAGAGATACTAGATGTTCCTGTGATCTATGTGACTGCGCACAGCGACGAAGCTACTCTGAAAAGGGCTCGTGTTACGGAACCGTTCGGATATATTCTCAAACCGGTGAATGTTCGAGAACTTGAGATCACAGTTGAGATGTGTCTCTATCGACATAAGATGGAAAAACGTTTTCGTGAAGATGCAAGCTGGTTGACTACCACTTTGAGTTCGATAGGAGACGGAGTAATCGCTACCGATTCGATTTCCAGAGTTAAGTTTTTAAATCCGGTTGCGGAAGCCCTTTTGGGAATGAGTGAGAAAGCGGTTCGAGGTAGGATAGTAGATGATGTAATGCATTTAAGAGACACGAAAGGTGCGATCATTCAAAATTTAGTTTCTTATGCTACGATCAATCAGTCGCCCGCCGTTTTTGAACACGTGATTCTTTCCGGCTCCAATGGGCGGAGTATTCCCGTTATCTGCACGGTAGCTCCGATTCATGATACGAATGGAACTTCTCACGGTTGTGTTTTCACCTTACGAGATATAAGCGAACTGCATGCTAAATCCCAAGAACTCAGCAAACGAATGGAGGACGTGGAACAGGCAAAACGTCTGTTGGAGAAATACTTTCCTGAAAACTTGGTGGATTACCTCATCGATGAAAAACGACAAACGGAACTTGAGGGAAAGAATGTTCAAGCTACGATGTTATTCTGCGATGTTCGAAATTCCACGGGAATTGCCGAAACGTTGAATCCAAATGAATTCGCGGCTTTTTTGAGCGAGTTGTTTACGGGGCTTATGGATATTACTTACGCGAACGGAGGCTCGGTAAATAAATTACTAGGAGACGGACTTTTGATCACTTTTGGCTGTCCTTTCCCGGAAGAAGAGGATACAATCAATTGCGTTCGATTGGCTCTGCAAATCCGAGAGTATCTACGTGCGTTCAATGATAACCGAAATCCAAAAATTATCACTCCCGTGGCAATGGGAATTGGGATTTCGACGGGGAACGTATTTGCAGGAAACATAGGTTCTTCTCGACACATGGAATATACCGTGTTAGGCGATGCGGTCAATACTGCGAGCAGACTGGAAGTTCTTACGAAAACGACGGGTCATGATATACTTTTGGATTCTTTTACTTCCGATTTTATTCGTCATGAAATCAACGTCAAAGCAGTCGGTACGTTTTTGCTACGAGGTAAAAAAGAACCTCAAGAAATATTCTTCCCGGTTGGTATGTTATGAAAGATCACCGCGCTTCGTCCAACGTTGGTGAGAGATGTGTTGGCCCTAACAGGGCGGAGGGGTTCTGATGCAAAATAGCAACGAAGGCAAACTGCTTGAAATGAAACTTCGTCCTATTTGGGCGGAGATTGAAAGGGCAAGAAAAGAGTGTCGTAATTTTTTGGAGGAGTTGGGTTCATCGGACGAAACTAGGGACGCGCTTTGTATGATTGCATCCGAAATTCTTGAAAATGCGATTAAATACGGCCACTTCACAAGTGAAAGCCAAGAGTTTACTTTTAAATTAGAATCCGGTAAGGATGGAATGCTCGTGCAAGCCTGGAGTCCTCTTCCTTCTGCAGGAATTATAGAAAATCTACGTCGTCTTGATTCTATCATTCAATGGATTCGAAGTTTTCAATCTCCGTTTCAAGCTTATTTAGAAAGACTGAAACTTGTAGCAGGACAACCCTTAGAAGACAATGAAAGCGGACTAGGGCTAATTCGTATCGCTTATGAAGGTGAAGCAATTCTTGATTTTTATGTAAACGAAGATGATATTCTCTATGTATCGGCCCTACAACCGAAAATAGATAGAGAGCAGGTGGTTTAACATGAGCTTGAATAATCAGATTTTTTCGGAAGACCAACTTCAACTGGAAGTTGTGGACGGTGACGAGATTCTAATTCGTTGGCTCGGAAAAAGTGTTCAGAGAAACCCGAGTCAGTTCATTATACCAACGTTGTCGGATGTAATGAAACGAGGTACCGATCAACACAAAGCGGTAATCTGGGACTTTAGACAACTTGAATATATGAATTCTTCTACGATTACTCCTGTGATTAAAACTTTGGAAATGATTAAGAAAGGAAACGGCAAGGTCAAACTCATTTACAACAAGACTAAGAAATGGCAGGACTTAAGTTTTTCCGCTCTACGGATCTTTGAGACTAAAGACGGAAGAATTCAGGTCATGGGACAGTAGTTTATATGATTGTTGAACATACAATCGTGGGCCTACTCCAGACGAATGGGAGCATTACGAATGTAGAAGTGTGTGGGCATTCGCGCTATTCTTTTCAAATTCGGCTTCCAAAGGCGCCGCCATACATCGTTCCATTTAACGCCGACGGATTTATCATCGAGCTGGATGGAAAAAGAATCGAACTCGGTAGATGTAGAATGCTTCCCGTTAAAAATGCGGCCACTTCCACCGCTCTTCCTCAGTATTTGGTATTGCTTCTCGATGATACAGTAGACGTGGCCGATCTGATCGGCAAAAAGAGATTCACCGTATACGACACCGGACTTTTTAATTTACAATTAATACTCAATCAAAAAGAAAAAGTGAATCAACGTTTTAAAGAATACAGCGCCAACCTTACGTTCGAATTGAACGTATATAAACAATTCTTCGACGACTTGGATCGGAAATTTTTAAAAGAACCGGGGCCGGTTCAGGAACATTTGCATCAGATGATTCTAGATCGGGAAGGTCAGACGTTTATGGAATTTTTCGAATCCAAAGTGCAAGAACTCCAGGAACAAACAAAAAATTTCTCAAAGGACGAAAACGAAGCGCACGGATTTTTTTTCAGAAAACAAGTCTGGGATTTTATTCTTCATTCCGCTTTTATGCTGAGGACGAATTTAAAACCTCGCGGATACGCGGGAGACTATGAAATGATGAAGATGATTTATGAAAATGAAGTCATGGGTAAGTCTCTTTTTGCAAGGTTATTGCACAGTTATCCTCTACAAATCCCAGCAGCGAATGCGGTACGCAATCGGCGCAGGATGATCGCGGATCAAATTCAAGAGGCCGTAGAAAATCACGGTAATTCTGATTTTCGCGCTATGTCCGTCGCTTGTGGTCCCGCCGATGAAATTGGAGAAGCTTTCAGCGATATGGTCGGGTTGAAAAAAATTCATTTTACATTACTCGATCAGGATATGGAAGCACTTCGAGTTGCTATGAACACGGTGAATCAACTCGAACTTGAGAAAGGTCTTTCGATCCACGTTAAATATATCAACGATTCTGTACGTTCTATGCTCCGTATCAGAGATCTTCCGGGGGCTTGGGGAAGATTCGACTTTATCTATTCGATGGGACTTTTCGATTACTTAACTCCTCCGGTTGCAAGAGCGGTACTTGCGAGACTTTTCGAGATGCTCAGGCCCGGCGGTAGGCTGATTGTAGGAAACTTTCACGTCAATAATCCTGATAAAGCGTTTATGGAGTATTGGCTGGACTGGGTTCTGTATCATAGAACGGAAGAAGAAATGTTAGAATTGGCTTCCACTCTTCCGGGAGATAGTCGCGTCTTTTTCGAAAAAACTGGATGCCAGATGTTTCTGGAAATGCGGGCGCCTAACGGTTAAAAAACGGTTTAAAAGTATGCAGTTCACACTCAAAGACAAAATAGTTATGAATCCGAAGGTAAATGATGATTTTGAAATATACCTTCAGGGAATCGTCCGCGAATGGATGCAGGTACTCACGATGCTTTGTATGATCCTCATTCCATTTTTTTTACTTTTGGATTATTATACACAACCTCCGCATTTGCATCTTCGATTCGCAATTTACAGAGGAGCAACGACGGTTCTCGTTATCATAGAGTATCTTCTAATTCGTTTTACTCATCCTAATCGTTCTTATCCTTTGCATGGATATATTATTTCCTCCATGATCAGTCTGATGATCGTTTTAATGACCGTGGATCTAGGAGGGTTCAATTCAAGTTACTATGCCGGTTTGATGCTCGTGCTTATGGCGGTGAACATTCTTCTTTCCTGGCGTCCGATCCATTCCGTGGTCAATGGATTTCTTGTGTTGTCCATCTATCTCGGATTTAATATAGTAGAGGGTCAACCCTTCGATCCGAGAATCATTGTGAACAATCTCTTTTTTCTTGGATCTACGATTATCATCACCGCCGCGATCTCTTGGGTGAGATTCAAACTTGTTCGATCCGAATATTTCTTAAGAGCCGAACTTGTGGGGGCCAATCAAAACCTGGACAACTCTCGCGCGGAAGTGCTGCGAGCCAGAGACGCTCTCTGGGGTGAGATGCAGTTAGCCAAAATGATACAAACGGCTCTTCTTCCACGTAAGTCGAACATAGGACATTACGAGGTAGCGGCTCTTATGGTTCCCACGGATTCGGTGGGGGGAGATTATTACGACATTATCGATGCATCTAACGGAGAAAAGTGGGTGGGAATCGGAGACGTTTCCGGTCACGGAGTAGAATCCGGATTGATCATGATGATGGCTCAAACTGCGATACAAGCAATCGTTCAACAAAAGACAATGCTTAACCCTTCCGAAGTATTGAATGAGGCTAATCGAGTCATTAAAGAGAATATCGCACGCTTGGGGACGGATCGTTATATGACGATGATGCTTTTTCGACTGGAAGACAATTATTTACTCGTGTCCGGAAAACACATGGATCTGATGATCTATCGCGCCCAAGAAAAAAAAGTGGAAGTGATTCCTACGACCGGTTCTTGGCTTGGAATCGTCGACGATTTAGGAGAAGTTCTGGAAGACCATAGAGTTCCTATGTCCGTTGGAGATATCGTACTTTTATACACGGACGGAATCACGGAAGCCCGCAATCAATCCGATGAACTATTTGGAGAAGAAAGGCTGATCAAATTGCTTGAGTCCAACGCAAAACTTCCGCTTAGACAACTCGGAACTGAAATTTTTTCAAAGGTGACCGATTTTGAAAAGGTTCAGAGCGACGATATGACTCTACTGCTTTTGAAAAATAAGGGAGCGTGAGTTCTTTGTATTCGACAAACGGAATTTTGTATGTAGACTTGTCAAAATTTATTCCCGGAGGATTTCCGTTTGAGTTTTACAATCCATTTTTTGTTTATCATTTTTTTAATAACCTTAATCTTTGGAAACTGCATTTTACTGATCCCTATAAAAAAAAGTACCTAAACGGCAGCTTGTTTCCAATAACTATCGAAACTGACGATCCGATTTCAATATTCTTAAAGAAAATTTTGTTCTTTGAATCAATTGGCTAAGATTCTCCGGACAAAAATTAGCCATATAGTTTTTCTGTAAGCGCTCAATTACCCGCATCTTACGCAAATATAGATGACGTGTTAAACTTCCGTATATGAAAAAAACGAATATCGACTGTCAGAAAGAGATTGATTACAAATCGACGAGACGGTTCTCCAAGTGTTAAACGAAGAAGGAAAACCTAATACACCAAAATCGTATATGTGGTTGATTCGAGGTTTTATTCGAGAGAAACCCGTTGTTCTTTATCTCTATGAAACGAGTCGAAGCGCCAAGTTTTTAGAGGAATAGATTTCCGGTTTTTCATACTTCGTATGAGAGCTTTCGATTACGCTCCGCTATCTTCAGCTGAAACGCTCTCTATGGGTCGCGTTTCATGGAAAAAGTTGATTTTGTTTTTGGATTACCCTGAGGTGCAGTTGGATACGAATCTTGTCGAGAACGATATTCGTCCTTTTGTTGTCGGTAGAAAGAACTGGCTCTTCTCCGGTTGTCCGCAAGGCGCGACTACGAGTTTCGTTGATTCAGTATGCGAAGCTCGCAGGTATTGATCCTTCGAGTTATATAGACAACAGCTTAATAATATCTAAGTGATAACCTTTGATGAATTATTCGAAAAAATGAAAGTTCTAATATCACTTTTAGAAAAAGATAACTGACTTTTTGCGCGGGTTGGCTTCGATTCAGAGCACATACAACTGAGGTGTTTTAAAATTAGATATTCAACAAAAAAGCTTTTCCACTTTCAAAAACTTCCCGAAAATGGAAGTTGAACAAATTTCGGAAGGTTATTGGATTATAGAATAGAGTTTTAATTTACAGAATATTAAGTCGTTAGGAGTTCTAAAAAATTAATATAACAGAAATGAAATGGACCAAGAAGATACCATAGTCTATTACGATCAAATTAAAAAAACTGTTTCTAAGCTAGACCAACGAAATTTAGTCAAATTCATAATAAAAAACATTCGAGAAACGGAAAGGATTTTAGATATTCCGAAGCGACAATTTGATTTATGAAATCTTTTGTTTCTGCTTAAAATGGCCGTTCGATATAGTTCATCTTTTCCGCACATGATCATTAAGGATGAGCACTTAGAGCCGGTCTCAAAACTGGTTGTACTTTTGAATCGTAATTATTTACTTGTGAAATGGACAAATATTATTCAGAGATCCCCGATGCACTTTGGGAAAAAATAGAACCATTAATCCCAAAAGTTAGGGCAAATCTCCAAGGAGGTCGCAATCGATTACCTACAAGAGTGGTAATGGCGGGGATCATCTATCGAATGAAAACAGGCTGTCAGTGGCGGGCAATTCCGAGTAACTTCGGATCTGGTCAAACTTGTCACAGAAGATTCCAAGAATGGGAGCGAGCGGGAGTATTCAAAAAGGTTTATAAATCTATTTTAAAATATTATGATGTGAAGAATAAGATAGCATGGGACTGGGCCTTGATGGATTCCGCAATTGTTAAAGCTCCCAAAGGGGGAGTTTAACCGGCAAAAACCCTACAGACCGCGCCAAATTAGGGGTTAAACGGCATATCCTTACGGATGGAAATGGAATTCCATTGGCCATAACATTGAGTGGAGCCAATGTTCATGACAAGCATAACGTAAAAGAGACTTTAAATTCAATCCTGATTTTTTCCGGTAGAAGAAAAAAGAAACCAAAACATCTCTGTCTTGATAAAGGATATGACTTTAAAGATACGGAAAAATTAATTAGAAGAAGAAATATCCGGCCTCACATTCGAAGAAGAGGCGAGAAACCATTGATCGGTAAATATAAAGGAAAGCCTCGAAGATGGGTCGTTGAAAGAACTAACAGTTGGCACAATCGATTCAGGGCTATCCTTATCCGGTGGGAAAGAAAATCTGAAAATTATATGGCTTCTCTTTACCTCGCGAGCACTATTATTGTTTTCAATTTCTTTAATAGATAGTTTTGAGACCGGATCTAAGGTTCCAACCTGTCTTCCACCCAATTTGTCGGAGAGGTAGATTGAGGCGGTTGCTCCACCATGTCGGTATCTCTTTCGTCCCTGATTGGCTCTTTCGCTTGCAGAATACAATACTGCAGTGTCTGCACAGACATAGGGCTTGTTCTCCATCTTCTTCATTACGTCCGCTTCCTCATCTGCTGGTAAGGAGAAATTCTTGAACTCACGATTTAACGCATCAAAGGTAAGTTGTTTGTATTTGGGTAATTGATCGGAAGCAAAACATTGAAACCTTTTCTTCAGGAGTGCCGCAGCTTTGTAGGAGATTCTCAGTCGTTTGCTGATCTCTGTTGAGGTTACTACTTTCGGGTGTTGGATCAAGCTCTCGTAAAGGACGTAACCAAACATCCACATCGGAAGTTTGAAGTGGTGCAAGGGTGTGTAACTCAACCTCGAAGTCAGGTAACGGCAGTCGTCACAACGGATCAGTTCAGGACGAGTTGAGATTTCCTTCGTCAGTAGTTTGTCTTCGCAGTTAGGGCAGTATTTTGGGTAGAAGTCGTTCAGGATCTTCTTTGTTATATTCGTAAAGAAAGGAAGATTAAGCGCTGGATTGTTGCGTTTGTCTTGGGTGGAAATTTTTGCGGTACTAAAACTAAGATCCACAGGGATCTTCATTTTCGTTTTCTCAATCTGCTGAGTGATCGAAAAGAGTCGCGGTTCGGGATTCGACTGGAGGGATAATTATCTTAATACTTCGTTGATCAATTTTCCCAACAAGCTATCTTGAGTTTGAACGGTCTTCTGATTGGCTTCGTAAGAACGGTTGACTTCGATCATCTCGACCATTTCTGTAACAACACTCACGTTAGACGCTTCTAAATATCCCTGTAAAATTGAAGGTTCATCTTTGAGTTCGAAAGGTACAGGCTCGCCGGATTCGGGGGTATCGGCGTAAAACGAATCGCCTTCCTTGTCGAGATGCCGGGGATTTTCAACGGTCCTAATTTTAAGCCTATCTAAAAGAACAGGAGTTTCAAAACGGTTCTTATCAATGGAAGTTCCGTTAACGGGATCATTTCCGATTTCTCCGTTGATCCAGACTTCTCCGTTTTCTTTGATTAAAAAATTCCCTCTTGCTACGCGGATCGGACCGTTTTCTCCCATCAGAGGAAAACCTTGAGGAGTAACGAGATAGCCGTTCGTGTCCATTACGAAGGCTCCGCTTCTGGAAAGTTTTTCTCCTCGATTTGTCATAACGCTGAAAAAAGCGGGATGTTCGTTTCCGGGTTTGTCTTGGAGCATGATATCAAACGGGTTTTCTGTTTTTTTCACTGCGCCTTGTTCAAAACGTGTGTAGACTTCGTTGACTTCACCACCTAATCCGAGTTTACCGACTACGGGTGCAGTATCAAAGGAACCCATCGGCACTTTGCCGACTCCGTCTTCGTCGAACCGATGGAGCAGGAGTTCGGGGAATGTCTTAAAAACGGTCGTGTCTTTTTTAAATGCGGTTTTATCCACGTTTGCAAGATTGTTTGAAATCACATCCATCCGAGTCTGTTGGATGATCATCCCGTTTGCACCCGTATACATTCCTCTGAGCATATTTCTTCTCCTGATCCTTATTCTAGGATCGGCGGTTTTTAAAAATCCGATAACAATTTTGAGGACATAAATTGGAAAAGAATAAGGAATAGTCTATATTTTCTGTATTGATTTGGAGAAATAAAAAAATCTGATTCTAGATGAAATTTAATTTCTCGTATAAAAAATTGAGGGATATTATTTATGGATCGCCATTTGACAAAAACGTGCGCACTTGTAACAACAACGAATTGAAATCTCTTTGGCAATTGGGTATCAGGTTTAGAAGAAAATCGAACATTACCGGTACCAATAAGAAGCCATTATGGGAAAGCGTTTAAGATCGAATTTGAAATCTCCGAATTGCCGTTTGGATAAAATTGCGTTTTACAAAGAAACTCGTAAAAGCGTTTAAGTCATCGATTCATTTCTCAGGATAAATTTAGAACGTTGGAAAAGAAGGATCAATTTCGAGTATTCTTGTTTTTCTTTAACTTTCCTTTTAATGTAATCAATAAATTACAGTTTTCTAAAGAACTGCCCGTTTTTGCCTCGAAGTCTTTCCTAAGTTCCGAAAGAATTCTTTCCTGAAGTTTGGGATCCAGATTTACGTCGAAAATTTCCCCGGTTTCTTCATCAATCGCGTGGTGATGATGATTTACATTTGAATCATACAAAGTAATTCCAGATTTGAGTTCCAAAAGCTTCACGATTCCTTTTTCTGCAAATAATTTCAAATTATTGAATATGGTTGCGCGAGAAGCGTTTGGAATATGTTCGTTTATCAATTGAAACACTTGGTCGGCGGTCAGATGTTGTGGTTTTGAGAGCAGTAGGTTGGCCATCTGTAATCTTTGAACCGTGACATTGATTCTGGCGTCTTCCAGAATCTTTTTGCTTCTTTCGTAAGAATCATTCATGTGACAATTCTCCAGGGGAGATAATTTTTGTCTATAATTTAGACTTATTCTAAAAAAAGACTTGAGCTAATTTTATCTTATTTTAGAATTAATATAATTTTAAAATAAGTTTAAAAATGTATGATTTTGATTTAATTATAAATTAAAATTGAAAAATTATGGATTTATTTTTCAATTTAATGGAGGTTTTGAGATGAATTTTGAATTTCAAACCGATTGAAAACACAGTTTGGAAGGAAAAATTCCCAAAGAAACGACAACAATGGTTTCTAAAGCTTGGATTGAGTATCAAAAAAGTATAAAGTCGGAAAACCCTTGTTTTGATTCGGCAAGACGAGGGGACGTAGAAGCCTTAAAGGTACAGATCGGGACACTGAGACACATAGATGAAAAAAACCGAAAGGGTTATACATTATTGATGTTAGCCGCTTACAACGGACAAGAAGAAGCAAGTCTATTTCTAATCTCTCAAGGTGCAGACCCGAATTCCACGGATTTAGAAGGTAATTCTATATTGATGGGAGCGGCATTTAAAGGACATACAAAGATCGTAGAGATTCTCTTAAGTGCTGGGGCCGATAAAAATTATCGAAACTCTAAGGGACAAAATGCATTTCAATTTTCTAATATGTTTGGTCGAACGGAAGTCGGCAAACTTCTAGGTGAATCCGAATCGACTTGGTTTCAACGATTATTAGATTTTTTTAAATCTTGGATTTTATACATCATTCAAATTACAAAAGGAGAACAATAGTGAGTAAAAAGACCCTTACTACGGCTGGAGGTCATCCGGTCGCACAAAATCAACATTCAATCACGGCCGGGCCCCGAGGTCCAGTCCTCATTCAGGATACTCATCTGATTGAAAAACTTGCCCACTTCAATCGAGAAAGAATTCCGGAAAGAGTCGTTCACGCAAAAGGAGCGGGGGCTTATGGAACTCTGACGATCACACGCGATCTTACAAAGTATTCCAGGGCCTCCGTTTTTTCAAAGGTGGGAAAACAAACTTCTCTCTTTCTACGTTTTTCAACAGTTGCAGGAGAAAAAGGTTCCGCGGATACGGAAAGGGATCCGAGGGGTTTTGCGATCAAGTTTTATACGGACGAGGGGATCTGGGACCTTGTGGGAAATAATACGCCCGTATTCTTTGAGAGAGATCCACTGAAGTTTCCGGATTTTATCCATTCACAAAAAAGAGATCCGATTACGGGTTATAAGAATCCATTTCGTATGTGGGATTATTGGGCAAAGGCTCCCGAAGCGTTACACCAAGTTACGATTCTTTTCGGAGATAGGGGAATTCCGGACGGTTATCGTTTTATGAACGGTTACGGAAGTCACACTTTCGGACTTTGGAATTCTCAAGGACAACGCTTTTGGGTAAAGTTCCATTTTAAGACCATGCAAGGAATCAAAAATCTGACTTCGGAAAAAGCATCTGCGTTAGCCGGAACTGATCCGGATTACGCGATTAGAGATTTATTTGAGGCGATTGAAAGGAAAGAATTTCCTAAGTGGAAGTTTTGTCTGCAGATCATGCCTGAGAAGGAAGCCGAAACATATCGATACAATCCGTTCGACCTCACAAAGGTCTGGTCTCACAAAGATTATCCTTTGATCGAGGCGGGAGTGTTGGAATTGAACGCTAATCCTAAGAATTATTTCGAAGAAGTAGAGCAGGCTGCCTTTTCGCCTTCCAACATGCCTCCGGGAATAGGCGCTTCTCCGGATAAGATGTTGCAGGGAAGGTTATTTGCATATCCGGATGCACAGAGATATCGTTTAGGGATACGGTATCAACAACTTCCAGTAAATAGACCTAAGAACTTAGTGAACGTTTATCATAGGGACGGAAGTGTGAAGTTTCAATATGATGGGAACTACGATAATTATGAACCGAACGGTTTTGAGGGACCGGTAGAAGATTCTTCTTATGCAGAACCTCCTTTAAGAATCTCTGGAGATGCAGATCGTTACGATTCACACAAAGGAAACGACGATTATTCTCAAGCAGGGGATTTGTATAGAATCATGAATATGGAGGAAAGAGAAAGGCTCACTTCTGCGATCGCTTCCACGATGCGCGGTCTTCCTAAAAGAATACTCGTTGCAAATCTCAAACATTTCTATCTCTGCGACCCAGAATACGGGACCAAACTGGCGGAAAAAGTGGAAGTCCCCTTAGAAGATATAAAAACCTGTCCTTAGTTCCTAAGGAATTCAATGTCGCACATCCTAAGGAGTGTGCGACAAGTTCAAACTCACGGAATTGTGTTGCCTATTACATTTCTTCTTTAGGATATTTGAGGCGTTTTGTGATGAGGCTCGAATTTTTTAAAGCGACTTCAAAAAATTAAGGAGATGAGTTCGATCCCGAATATTCAATTTGAGAATGTAATCTTTGCTCGACTCCGCTTCTCCTCCGTGCCAGAGGATCGCTTCCATCAGGTTTCTAGCTCTTCCGTCATGAAGATATCTCGTATGACCATTTACGACTTCGAATAAACCGATTCCCCAAAGGGGAGGGGTTCTCCATTCTCTTCCGTTTGCTTCTTCGTCCGGCCTATTATCCGCGAGTCCGTCTCCCATGTCGTGTAACAAAAGGTCTGTATAGGGTCGGATGGTTTGGAAAGATAGTTCAGGGAAGCTTTCGTTCAGACCAGTTTGAGTCTTTGGAAGATGACAATTTTTGCATCCTGCTTGGAAAAAGATTTTCTTACCCAAAAGGACGCTTGCATTATCGGCCTTTCTTCTTGCAGGAACTGCGATGAGTTTCAGGTAGTTTGTGATTGCGGTGATTTTATTTTGAGCAATCTCTGGGGAACCGCCGTTTCTGGAAGCCCGACACTGAACCTGGTTGTTCGTACAGTTCTCGTTTTGAAACATAAGAGAGGTGATTCCCAAATCTCCTAAAAAGGCCGCAGAGCTTTGCCTCACCAAATCGGTGTTATTTGCTTTCCAGCCGAACCTTCCCAGAGTCGTTCCGATTCCGTTTAAATTCCGGACATAGTTTGGTCGACCCGAAATCCCGTTTCCGTCCCTATCATCCGGATCGGCGAGCGCGAGAATTGTATCTTCGGGAATCGTTTCCAAAAGCCCGAGTCCTATGACCTGAGGTGGTACTCGAACGGAAGTTCTTGTGTCGTTTGAAAAAGGACCGTATCCTAAATTTGAAAATACTAATGAAGGATAACGTAATGTATATTTCGTACCGTCTTCAAATTCTCCGGCAATTTCCCTATATGTGAGGGTGGCATCTCCTTCTTTAACCACTCCCTCGACGGAGTTCGGTTGGAATTGTCCTCCGTAACTGGGTTCTTCACGGTTCGAATTGTTACCGACGCTGAGTCGAACAAGACTGGAGGTTAAGTTCTCTTGGTCCTCTTCAAGTGTTCTTCCATTTGCGTTATGACAAGCGGAGCATGCGTTTGTGTGGAAGAGTGGACCAAGCCCGTCCCTGTCTGGAATGGCGGCGGAAAAGCCGGGAATCCAAGGAACTTCGAATACGGTTTGCCCTACTGTATATTCAGAAATAGATCTCAAAGGGGCATTTCGGGCAAATTGACGGAATGCCATATCTCCGAATTCGAAACTCGTCATTGACCTACCACCTTGGTATTCTTCTCCGTCTTCGTATCCCCAGTCCATATCCGCGGATTCCGAAAGGATTGCTATCAGAATGGCTCCGATTTGACAATTTTTAGAAGAACAAAATTTTTCCTTGGGAGCGCAGGTTTGTGTCGACAAAAAAGCAAGAAATAGGGCGCCTCGAAAGATTTTTCCTGAAAAAGATCCGAAAAAGATCGGAATAGATAAAACAAAACGAGAATTCAAACTCATTTTAAATCCTGAATATTAAGGAAGCTTAATTGATACGGGATTCGAGGCGCCCCAATTTGCCTGTAGGTCTTGTCTTCCTAAAGAGCCTTTGAAATTCCAGCCCCAACCGTAGATTTCTCCGTTTCCGAGTAGTACAAAGTTATGAGTTGCTCCGCAACCGAAGTGAATGACATTGTCAATTCCGACAACCGCTTTGTTCGGTTCGTAGACTTTTAGAGTGTTTGTTTCTCCAATTGCTAAATTTGCGGTGTTACCGTTAGCTCCCCAACCTTTCACTTCTCCGCTTTTTAAGATCGAAAAACTTTGAGTTCCTCCTGCCCAAACGGATGAGGCATTTAGAATATTCAAAACTTGTGTTGGAATAGGCGTCGGGTTCGGAGAGCCATTTCCTCCTATTCCCAACTGGCCGCTTGCGTTTAGTCCCCAGGAATAAATTTTTCCGTCCGAAGCCAATGCAAGAATATGATCCCTTCCGTTTGCGATCTGTTTGATTCCGGAGAGCCCCTCGACTTTTACGGGGGTAGACTGGGCCGCGTTCGCGGCTGAAAGTCTCCCATTACCGAGGTTACCATATTGGTTTCTGCCCCAGACATAGACTTCTCCGTTTTCGGTAAGCGCTGCTGAATGTTCCGAACCGGCAATTACTTGAATGACGTCCTTAAGACCCACGACTGCGACTGGGTTCATAGAAAACGAATCGGCATTCAAATCGTTCGCTCCGTTTCCCAGTTGACCCACGTTGTTTTGACCGAAAGAGACGACGGTTCCATCTGATTTCAAGATCAGAGCATGATTGAAGCCATAAGCTCCCATAACCGCATCGTCGATTCCTGGAACTAGAGTAGGAGGCTGTCTATTTCCCGCCGTTCGAGGATTGGCCGGGTTCGTGTTGTTATTTCCGATACCTAATTGTCCTTTCGCGTTGTTTCCCCAGGTATAGACTCTTCCGTTTTTTGCAATCGCCATAGAATTGTTTTGATTGAAATGAATGCTAAAAATATTGCTGATCGAATTGAGTTTCACGATTACGTCATTATTATCATCTCCTGTGGAATTGCCGGTTCCGAGTTGGCCGAAATTGTTTCTACCGGTCGTATAAACTTCTCCATTTTTCAAAAAACCGGAATGGGCTCCACCTGCACCGAGTTTAGTTCCGAAATAGAAGTTTACTTCTTTTTGAAGAATCGAACCGTCTGGTTTTTTAAAACGAACTTGGATCGTATTCTCTCCGTTTTTGGGTTTAAAAGGAGGAAATGTTTGAGAAGTGGGGGAATTAATCGGAACGGAAAAAAGTTTTTGTTCTTCGTCATAAATCTCGAATTCCCCTAATGTATCAGCTTGGATCGTCATTTCTAATTGGTAGACAGTAATGATTTCTCCTTCTTTGGGAGAAAGAATTTGGAAAGAACTTTGGTTAGACTCGGCTTGATTGGCACCGATTCCTAATAGAAAGAAGGGAATCAGATCAGAGCGTGAATTCGGCTTACAGCTAAGTGCCAAGATGATAGAAAAAATAAGTGCAACTTTTCGTTTCAAGATTGCTCGCCTCTTTTAATTTCTGATAATGAGTCTTATTATCATTATTAATTTCAAAAAAAATCTACACAATGTGAAGTCAAGAATTTCTGGATTTTATTAGTCTTGAGTTCCGAATTTCTCTTTTACATTTAATGGGTAGAATTTTGTGTGAAGAATCGTGAAAATTCTTTTCCGGGAGAATCCGCCCATGAATTCTAAAATCCATTTTTTGTTTACGGTTTTTTTCCTCGTCTTCGTCTCAGTAAGTTGTAAAAAAGAACTGAGTGTTTCTATGGCTACCTCCACTTCCTTGAGTGATAAACTCGCGTTCGCCGCACTCGGAGAAGGCGGTTGGAAACCAGAAGAGGGTGCCGAATTCGTAAAACTTCATTTTTATCCGGATGAAGGATTCCAATTGAAAAGGATGGAAGTGGATTCCTGCAAAGGAGAATTCACGGATGAGGTGATGGTCTATATCAACTTTGACGAGTTAATTGCCATAGCGAACCTTTCCAATAAGAAGGGGGTCGTGAGTTTTAAAAAGGCGGTATTTGCGAGATCCGTAACGATCAATTTCAGAAAGAACAAAGATCTCTGTATCGGGCAGATACGCTTTTACGACGAAAAAGACAAGCAATTCTCTTTAAAACTTCCTAAAATCGTGGAAGGTTCGGTAATAGCTTCCGATACGTTAAGTCCGGTTTCGTCCTATGACGTGATGAATCTTTTCGACTCTCGTTACGAGTATGCTTGGGCTTCCGACGATAGGAAAGGAAAGGGGGTCGGTGTCACTTTGGATTTTCAATTCAGCGAGCGGCAAACAATCACAAAAATCAAAATTTGGAACGGATATCAAAGATCGGATCAACACTGTTATTCGAACGGGAGGTTGAAAGAGGCGACTCTTACCGGAGACAACGGATATAATCAGAAGATTCAAGTTCAGGACATATTCGGACCTCAAGAGATTCAATTGGAGAAACCGTTCGAAGGTAAAAATCTTCGTCTGACAGTAACCGATATTTATGCGGGAAAAATGTACAAGGGAATTGTGCTCAGCGAAATTCGTTTCGGAGAAAAGAAAAATTGGATTCTAATCGATCCAATCAAAAGATCTCAAAGTATCGCAGAATCGAATCATCTTCAATTTACCGCTTCCAATTTGGACAAAATTTTAAATCGAGGACTGATCGGATCGGAAATTTCTCGTGCGCCTTTTGAAGACCAAAATACTCAAACAATCGAAAGCGCCGAGACGGAGGAATTGGATCCAGAAAGAAGAGTAGGATCAGGCTGGTCCCTCCGCATACGTTCTGACGGTTCTTTTTTTATGGAAGGTGACGTTCATGATCAAAACAATCTTGGACAAAAAGTATTTCCGACTAGTTCCATACTTTTGACAGATTTTGTCCCTGGACAAAAGATACTTCATAAAATAAGCAGTTTTTATGCGATCGGAAACTACGAAGTAAAGGAAGCTACTTCGGAAGGTTTAAAATTAAGAGTGTTCGGATATATGCGAAAATATTCATCTTCTTTTGAAACGGATTATAGAAGTAAGGACATGGATTGCAACGGTTGTGGTCGGGATTGTAATATGGGAAATCAAGATCCGAATGAAAAAGAGATTATCTTTCAAGATTTCATTACGATCAAAAAATGGGATGAAACAATTTACGTCCAAAATACGAGTCCGAGTCGTAAACTGGATTTTCAGATCTTAAAAATGACTCTTGAGTAAGTTTCCAAAGGAATTGTACATTAGAGTTGTTGAAAAGTTCGGATCAACAAAATGCTTCCATCGATCATTTTCATTAAACAGAAACGGATGGAGAATTGATTTTTCGACAACTCTATTTTAAAATTTTAGGTTATTTTCAATTGAAAAAGTTAATTTATAAGATTCTAATTTTGATTCTTTTTTTATATCTGCTTGGTTGTAAGAAAGAAATTTCCAATTCTGAAGATTTGGAACCAATTTCTTTCGATCCAAATCGACAGATTGAGGTTCGGATTCTTTGGGAGAAAAAAAAATTTCCTTTGGAAATGGAACTCTACGAGGGAGCTTCTCAGAGGCCTATCGAACTCTGGGCCACGGGAAACGTCAGAGATTTGTCGGAGGCTCCGGTTTCTTCTAAGATAGAAGGATCCGAGCTTTATCTCAAACCAGGTTCTAAAAAAAGATTCGTATTGATTGTAAAAAATACCACCGAACAGGATTTTTATTTTTTTGCCGCCCCTCATTCTATGGAACCGGCTGAAGCCTCCTTAGGATTTAAGTTCAAATGTCTTTGTATCAATCACGCCTTTTATATTCCTCCTCGTGAAATCTGGTTCAGAGTCGTGGAGTTAAGGGTAGGGGGAGAGGCGTTGGGAAAAGAATTAAAAATTTCTCATACACTTGTGGGAATGGATGAAGATAGACTCCGCCTTTATCAAAAGGGAATCGGTACTACCCCCGGCGAAGATTAAAACCGCTTTGCGGCGAGTTCTGAATCCAGGTTTCACGAAATCTTATTTTTTACTTGTTCTGGCAAATGCTCGAACCGAAAAATATTCGAAACCAGAGACTTCAAGTCCTTTAGAAACGGATTTGGTAAAACATCTTTTATCGTAAAAATTATTATGAAATAAATTTTGAATTTAATAAAGTTTGTCAATCTGCGATTTGAGGATAGCAATGCGGTCTTAAGTGATCTTTTAGGGATTCGAAAAGGACTCAGAAATAGAAATACTTGGGTCCAAAAGATAGAGTCTGTTCAAACCAAAATCTAAAAAGAAGTCAGTTTTTTAATCATTCAGTAGGATCGTAATAAAACGCTGGGTTCCCACAGAAATTGTCTTTTGGGTACTTATGAACTTTTGAACGATTTTATTGTTATTCAATTTTTACAGGAGTTTTCACATTCTAAAAGTGTTGGACAGACTCTTAGTCGTTTAAATTCGAAACAAACCTTTCTTCGGATAAGCTTGCAATTATATGAAAAAAGTGGATATCTCGCTTTGCTGGAAGGCCCAATTTAAATTTGAGGAATATAATAACCGAATCAAAATGGCCCTTTATTGAGTTTAGGAAATGTGAATCGAGTAAATCGTTTGATTCAATGCAAAGGTTTGATATCCTCAGATTCAAGTATAGGTCCACCACAGAGAACTATTTTATTTTCGATTTTGCAATGTCTTTTGGAATGATCGAAAGAAGAATACATAACTCCTTCGGCCGAATTTTTTTCGTCCTGAAATTCCCCTTCGTATATACTCGTATCAGGGAAACGAACCTTACCAGGACCGATCATTTTTCCCATTTGAAACGTCCCTTCCAACATTGCTCCGTTTTTAAAGATATATGTTCCTTTCCCGTCTTTTAAGTCGTCTTTGAAGTTTCCTTCGAATCTATCTCCGTTCTTGTATTTCATTTTTCCCGGACCGTTTCTAAGATCGTTCGAAAAGGAGCCTTTATATTCGTCATCGTTATCGTAAATATAGGTTCCTATTCCAGAAATACAGTCTCCTTGGATACAACCTCGGATTGGATTTACTTCCGCACTGATCGAACGATCGGAGAAAGACGAAGAGGTTTGTTCTTCTTGTTCAGTTGTATCGTTTTTGTAGGAATCGGAATTTCCGGTGTCGTTTGTAGGTTCGTTAGGCGAAATCTTTTTGTCTCCGTAAGAACATTGTACTGCAAAAATAAGGAACATAACTCCTAAAAGAGAATTGTACAAAGTTCTCGTCAAAAAAGGAGAATAGATCCTATTCGAAATTGAGTTTTGGATTTGTTTCAAGAGAATCATATTTTTTGAATACGAAATAAAAACGTTTGCGCTAACAAATATAGTCAAAATTTTATTTGTCGAAGTGGAATATGTCAAACTCAATTCTTGTTATAATCTATTTCAGAAGCTTCTTACTTTGCATTATACCGTCGTTAAACGACATTATGAGTTACTTTTGGGATAGCTTTGGGAGTCCTGAAAACGAGTATCTTTAGATTGACTAAAAAAGGAATTCTGATCGAATTTTGTTTCTAAGAATAAGTAGATAAGGGGAATGAAAGGGGATTCGTTTAAACAGTTTCATGTTTTTTCGCTTTTGGATGAATTATTTTAGGATTACTTTAGACATAAGTTTTCGCGGAAAGTTTTGTAAAGGTTTGGCTTGTCTGCAAAATTCAATCTCGAAAAATCTATGATTTATCTCAAAATGTGATTCTTTTATTATATGGGGTGGCGCCCCGAAGTGAAATGTCTTCTTTCAAATCTTCAATTGTATTATAGCATTAGCATTTTTTACTTTGCAAGGGTGGGTGGGATATAATGATTTGAAGTGAGCTGATGACTCGTAAAGCTCAACACACTTGTTTGACACATACACTTGGAAAATTTCATGGAGTATTGCCTTTCTTATAGACCAAGGAATGTAATCGATCCGTGGAAAGAGAAATGGAACGTCTTAAAAATAGCCGACGTAGATCTCCATAATTCATCCCTCTGTTTTCGTGTGTATCCTATATTTTAACCTCCTCTTTCATCCATCCGTATAAATTCGATATAAAAAAGAAATATGGATCGCGTCGTATGTGTTACTGATTAATAGATAAAGAGTACCTAATATTTTGCACTGAAACAGCGCTTTGGAATAGAATTTACGGTACCCAATTTTATTGGGATCATTAATTGAGGAAATAAAAATAGGGAAGGATTCCCGATCGAAAATTAAGCCTAATTTAGTTCAGAGGAATCGTTTCATTAGGAAAGATCGAATAGCCAGAGTTTGAATCGAAAGCTTTCATTCAATCGAAGTGGAAATGATCCTAAACGGTAAAAGAGTCCGAATTTCAAAAAGAGAAAATCCTACCCCGAAGAGCGATATGATGTCGACTTGGTTCTATCGAGGGAGAAAAACAAGTGTCTTTCTCCCTTCGAAAAAATCAATATCTGGATCGGGATTTTTCGGGAAAAGGTTTTTTAGGAAGAGCTTCGTTGACTTTAATTTCTCTTCCACGGATTTGGGTTCCGTTTAAGCCGTCAATCGCTGCATTTCCTTCTTCTTTATTTGCCATTTCCACAAATGCTAACCCCCGGGATTTGCCGGAAAGTTTATCAGTAATGATACGCACTGAGGTCACTTCTCCAAAGGATTCGAATGCTTTGCGGAGATCATCTTCGGTTGCCTGATAGGCGAGATTGCCTATATAAATGTTCATGAGAAAGGGTCCTTACAAAAAATTACTGGCTTCTAAATCCGAATAGAATGCAAGGCGAGACCAATCAATCGGCGGGATTCGAAAGAGAAATGACCTTTCCTGGTGCTCTATCGTTTAAAAGTTCTCAACTGACCCGGGAAAAGGCAGCTAAAAATTCCAGTCGCGCTTACGGTAATCATGGTCAAAAAATTGTCAAGAAAATCTCACATTTTGTGAATTTATCCTTTCTAAAAAATCGAACAATGTTTCGAACTTTTCAATTGATATCTTGAAATCGGATCTATGTCTCTCTCACGAGCTCTTTTTTGAGGAAAAACTTTTTAAATTCTTTTCCGACAAAGAGAGGAAACAAAAAAATGCTTTTTGAACATAAGAATTTTCTGATTCTCTCAAATAGAGAGAACATGCCTCTTGTATACAAAACCGATTTGAAATTGAAAAAAAGGTTTTTAAAGAGCGAGTGTGGGTCGAAATCTACCTTAGGTTACATATCGATCGGTATATTTAAGAGTTCAGTGGTTGGCTTTGTTATTCTTTGAATTTTATGGCCTGAAATAAGAAACCGAGGGATAGATATCCTTTTTTCAAGGTTGGAGTGGAATCCGTGTTTAACGGAGATGATTGAGAGTGCAGATCGAATTCTGAAAAATCAAACGATCGATTTGCTCGTCTATATTTCAAAACTCATCCCAACAAAGGTCAGTTTCAAATTTTCGGATATGCTTTCAAGGATCTGATTGGTAATTTAGAAAAGTTTTATGCACTTGGAGGAGTCGTTTACGGCTCTTCCGAAATCGAAGACTACAAAATCCGAATTATCCTTCCAAATTTTAGTCGTTTTCATCGAAGTATTTCGTTATCCAAAGCCGAGCAACGAGAAAGAACATACTTTGTAAAAAGTGATGTGATACAAATCTTCACGTTTGATACAGAGAATACTTTCCTATTTCCAAAAAACAAATTGAAAAGATAGAAGATGAGAAAGCAGAATTTTATCCAGCAGTAGATTCCAAAGTTGATCTTTTCGGGCCTAAAAGAAACGGATTTTTATCCGTACTTTGGACGGTTTGGAATTTAAAAGAGGTTCGGATTCTTCAAACGGAGATTTTCAATAACGAACGTGCAGATGTTTGTTACTCATCTTGATTTGCTGGGGTCGGATGGGCTTGAAAAATGAGATCTCAAAAATCGAAGATTGCGAGTATTATTGTTTTCGGGCTACAGCGAGAAGAGAGGACGTTTCCAGAATTTGTTTCCCAAATTTTTTTTCTAAAATTCTTCCGCAATTTAAAACCAGATCTCTGGAATTTTGGAGATTTTTCCCCGCTAGACCGTCTTGAAGTTCTTTCGTGAATTCGGAGTCAGAGACTCCGATTGCGGAATAAGTTCGATCGGAGACTAAGATCCAATATTCTCCCATTTTCAGAATGGTTTTTTTCACGTCCAAATTGATCGCCTTGTAATCGAAGTAACGGGTTTTTGTCTTTTCCAAAGAGTTTAATTCACCGTTTTTGTAAACGAATGCAGGAAGCTCTTGGAAATGAACAAATCCGAGTTCGCCGGTTTTTGTTATGAGATAGAAAAGAGAAAGGTTTAAAAATGGAACTGGCATTTTGGAAAGAATTTTACCGATCTTAAAGATCAGTTCCTCTCCTCGAATTCCACCGGTTTCGTTGGCTAAGGAAAAAATCCCTTCGAGTCTCGCTTTAAATGCGGATTCTAAAACCCCGGAGTTTGGAAATCCCGCCAGGATTCCCACGCAGCCATCTGTACTCGGAATGACGTTCACATAATCACAGTTAGAGTTGCCGCTCATTCTTGGAAGAAGAGAAACGTCCAGGTTCTGAATTTTAGGTAAATGGATTCTGTAAAAGGCTCTTTGTATCGAGTCCGAAAGCTCTTTGGTTTTTTCGCCCAAAGCTTCTTGGGAAGGGGCATCTTCCAATTCTTTTTGTTGAAAAAATTTCAAACGAAAGGCCCGAACTAACTCACCTATCTCATCGTTTCTTTCCGCGGCTGGAGTTTCTTCGTAGACGTCGTCGTTTCCCCAGTCTTGAACGAGTGTGACTAACGAACGCATTGAAGAGTATATTAGTTTAACGGAATAGAACACGAGAGACGCGAGTAGAGTAGAAAAAGAGATGGAAATTGCAAGACGAATGGAAAGAGCAATTGCCTTTTGTTGACCCAAAGACGACTTGAGAATGATATCGTCCGTAACCGTGTAAATGAGAAAGAATAAAAAACTTAAGACAAAAACGGCGATGGATAGTTTGAGTTTAGAAGGAATTTTTGTTATCAAGTTATGCTCTCTCTATTACCTTCATGAGAACGATTGACACCACGAACAAAACTGCCAGTGGAACGAATAGAAACAACATCGAAATCAAATCCGGTCCCGGGGAAAGAACAGCGGCCGCAATCGCAAGAACGATGATCGCTTCTCTCCATTTTAAAAGAAGGAAAGAAGAGCGAATGATTCCTAAACTGCCAAGAAGAATGAGTAAAATAGGAAGCTGAAAAGATAAACCGAAAATCAAATGGATGTTAAAAAAAATTTCGTAGTACTCATCGATGGGAAGTTTGGCTTCGATATCGGGCGGACGAAAATTGACGAGAAAAATCTTAAGAAAATTCTCGAAGGCCTCGGTCCAACAAAGCCAAACGCCGAACCAAAAAAGCAAGGTGCTGAAAAGAATTAAAAATTTACCGTAACGATCAGCTTTAGAATCCAGAGCCGGAGAAATAAAACCCCAGAGAAAAAAGAGAACGAAGGGAAGGCTCAACAATACAGAGATCATAAACGAACTTTTCAAGTAGATCATAAACGGAGCCATTAACTTGATCTGATAGAAGGTTGCTTGAGGGCCTAATACATTTTTATATGGTTGAGTGAGAATTTTATGAATTTCTTCTCCGAAAAATAGGGAAACTCCCATAATTACAGCGATCACGAGAATAGATCGTAATAGAACCATTCTCAGTTCTTCTAGGTGATCTCCGAGAGTCATATATTTTTCTCGATCTCTTGATACGGACTCTCTTGAAGCATCCGGATAGGGAAGGAGGGGCGGCTGTGACTTTTTTTTTCCGGCCATTCTGTGAATGGGTTTTGTCAAGCGGATTTGGATTTTTTAGATTTAGAGGTTTTGGATTCTTCCTTCGGAACCGATCGCACTTGCTCTTGGCCGATTTGTTGGGAAGAATCATCCGATTCTCCCATTAAGGACTTGCGAAACGATCTGATTCCGTCTCCCAGATCCTTTGCCAAAGAGGGTAATCTTTTTCCTCCGAAGAGTAAAAGAGCGATGAATAAAATGAGGAGAATTTCAGTCCAACCGAGTGATCCGAAAATTGCTAAGGGTGCAAACATATAGAAATACCTCAAATCAGATGTTTTAGGTGCGAAAACCAGGACCGCACATAGAAAAACGAACAGTGTCCGCTAAAAATGGGACATTTCCCACCTTGCCTCTTTGTTAGACTTTCCCTTTGCATTTATCTGTCAAATAGTAAGTAGAAGTGGTGCGATCTGTTAAAGGCTCAGGTCCGGAAACATGGATTGAGTTGTCAAAAATACGATTCATGGATCCATTACACTGGTTGGATGCCATGAATTTGAAAAAAATACAACTGATCCTGGGGCTAAATTGAATTTGTAGATAAGTTTGGACTTTTATTTTTGTGCCAGGAACGAAATTTCCGTAAAAATGAGAGGATTCTCGTAGGTTCTATCCTTTTTCATTTTAAAACTTACCGATATTTAAAGTATATAAATCGGATTGGGAAAAGATTGTTTTAGATGGCATTGAGCAAAGAGCAAAAGCAGGAATTTACGGAGAAGTTGACGGACTTCAAAGTCTATTTGGACGATCTCAAAAAAGAAAATAACCTATTTAAGTCTCAGTTGAGAAAAGATCCGAGACTTGAGCCCTATTACCAAATTGCGCTGTCCGTAAATGCGATTAAAACGATCAATACTTGTCTTTTGGTGAATGATCTGAGTGTAGCGATCTTGGATATCAAGAGCGATACTTATTTAAATGCGGGAAGGAAAGAAATTTACAATGCGATTTCCGTAATGGAAAAAGTTGTAGGTGCTGACTTTGAGGGAAGTTTGGCGGAAAATAAAGAACTTTTGGCGAAGATTCCGGAATTTATTCCTGTTCAGAGACTGAACTTTATCAAAGCGATCCGCCAAGTAACGAACAAAACAATAGAGGCGTTCGGAACTAACAGCAAGTGGAAATGGAGTTTTCCGGAAATCCATTTTAAGATAGCCGTTCTATGTAAAAACGTTTTCGATTTTCGAGCTTTTGAAAAAGAAAGGGATTTGGAAAATCCGCATTATTACGTTCGACAGGAGCACTTTAATTTGATTCTTGAACTGTGTAACTTTGCTGCACAGGAATACCGAGCTAAATTTGATCTTTCGACTCAGGATGCCGGGGATTTGAAAAAATCCATCTCGATGTTAGAAGTAAACCGCAAAATTCTCCAAACAACCGGAGAAACGGAGGATTTGGAAAAGACAAAAACGCTGATCGAATCTCTCAAAGATAAAGTCGAATCAATAGAGGCGGATAAAGAGAAAAAGAAAAAGAAAAAATAGACCCAATGAGTCTGATATATATTATAGGAAAAAAAGGAGACTGAATCAAAGATGGCATTGGCAGAAGTCAACGATTCAAATTTTAAGAGCGAGACATCCGGAGGATTGGTTCTCATCGATTGTTGGGCGGAGTGGTGCGGCCCTTGTAGAATGGTTGCCCCGGTTCTCGAAGAACTATCTAGCGAGATGAACGGCAGTGTAAAAATCAAAAAACTCAATGTGGACGATAATCAGGATACGGCTCAGAGCCTAGGAATTTCTTCTATACCTACACTGCTACTATACAAAGACGGACAACTTGTAGATAAAGTGATCGGGGCACTTCCGAAAGCTCAAATTAAGAGTTTTATCGAAAGACATAAATAATTCTTTTCCTTCCATTACGTATTATGCTGAAAGAAACATACAAAGGTTATACGGAATTGCCTAGGGGGGGGTATCTGATTGATACTTCCGAAGGATATCTTCAAATCGGTTCTCCGCCGGAAACGATCAAGGACACAATGGGGTTTGAAAAAAAAACTCCATTGGTTTTTATTCTACCAAACAAATTTTTTCACGTAGAAAAGGGAATCAGCACAGCCGAATTAGAATTCCCAATCTATTATAATTTCTTTTTAAGACAGAAAAAAACTTTTATCGTTTGTACGAAAGAACAAAAAGTGCAGCTCATTACTGTGCTCAAAGAGTCTCTTATGGGGCCCGATAATATCAATCTCAAAAGCGAATACCTCAATGGGGAAGAATCCTTCGGGTTTCCTGACATGAAAGCGGAAATGGCTTATTTCCGTGGATACAAAGGACTCGAAGACGTAGTAGAATTTAAGGTTTTTGATAGCGACAATAAAGTATATTACGGAAATATAAATATTCTCAAATTGGAAAGTGGGGATTTTCTCATTCAGGATGGAGAAAGAAAAATCGAAGTTCCGGGAGAAGTAGGATTTAATATTAAATATGATATCGGAGAAAGGCCGACCGAACCGTTTCAAGCTCCGATTATCGGAATTACATGTCTTGGACCGTCGCATGGATTCGATCCCGAAGACAACACATCCGGCTTTATCATTTGGCTGAATCACCAAGGGATCATGGTCGATCCACCGGTAAATTCTACAGAATGGCTGCGCCAATCAAACGTAAATCCGAAGCTGATCAACCACGTTATTTTGACGCACTGTCATGCGGATCACGACGCGGGAACGTTTCAAAAAATTCTCGAAGAAAACAAGATCACGATTCACGCAACGGAAACCGTGATAGACAGTTTCTTAAGAAAGTATTCCGCACTGACAAAAATTCCTAAGAAGGAATTACAGGAACTCTTTCATTTCCAGCCGATCATCATCGGAAAGGCGACAATGATCAACGGAGGAGAATTCAATTTTCATTATGCACTTCATTCGATACCTTCGGTTGGATTCGAATTTTTCTTTCAAGATCAGTCATTCATTTATACTTCGGATCATTTGAACGAGCCCGAAATTCACGATAAGATGCACGCCGCGGGGATCCTTCCCGAATCGCGTTGGAAGTTTTTCAAGGAGTTCCCTTGGGATCGGCGAATCATTTATCATGAGGCCGGAATTCCGCCTCTGCATACGAGGGTGAGTTATCTTGCTTCTCTTCCGGAAGAAATTCAGGAAAAGATCACCGTATATCATATCGCGAGAAAGGATATGCCTACGGGAACCAAGCTGAAACTTGCGAAATTTGGGATCGAGAATACTCTTTATCCGGAAATCACTCCTCCAAAACATATAGAAGCGTACAATCTTTTGGACGTAATGACTCAGATCGATATCTTTCAGGGATTTCCGATTGAAAAGGCGAAGGAATTCCTACTCATCGTAAATGAAGAAAGATACAAACGCGGAGATCAGATTATTCAGAAGGGGACTCCTGGAGATAAATTTTATATTATTGCATCCGGAAACGTGAAG